>JAFGSX010000035.1 GCA_016934455.1 Deltaproteobacteria bacterium | reverse complement strand
TCATGTATCACCTGGCCCGCAAGGCGTTCTGGCCGATGCGGGTGCCGTTCCCGTTGCTGCACATCGACACCGGGCACAACTTTCGCGAGACGCTCGAGTTCCGCGATCGGCTGATGGAGCGGACCGGCGGCCGCTGCATCGTCAGGCTGGTGCAGGACAGCATCGACCAGGGCCGGGTGACCGAGGAGACCGGCGTCAACGCCAGCCGGAACGTGCTGCAGACCGTCACGCTGCTGGATGCCATCGCCGAGTTCAAGTTCGACGCCGCCCTCGGCGGCGGCCGGCGCGACGAGGAAAAGGCCCGGGCCAAGGAGCGGTTCTTCTCGCACCGGGACGAGTTTGGGCAGTGGGATCCCAAGAACCAGCGGCCAGAGCTGTGGAACATCTTCAATGGCCGGAAGAAGCTGGGCGAGCACTTTCGCGTGTTCCCGCTCAGCAACTGGACCGAGCTGGACGTGTGGCAGTACATCGATCTGGACCAGGTGGAGATACCCAACCTCTACTTCACCCACCGGCGCGAGGTCTTTAGCCGCGACGGGGTGTGGCTCGCCGCGGCCCCGTTCATGAAGCTGAAACCAAGCGAGCAGGTGAAGACCCTGGACGTCCGCTGCCGCACCATCGGCGACATCACCTGCACCGGGCTCGTCCTGTCCAGGGCGCAGACGCTCGGGGAGATCATCCGCGAGGTCGCGGCCACGCGCGTCACCGAGCGCGGCGGTCGCTACGACGACATGCGCTCCGAGTCGGCGCTGGAGGACCGCAAGCGGGAGGGGTACTTCTGAGGAGTGACGGCCGACCACCGGCGACCCGGTGGCCGGGCGATGACGGTCGCGAAGAGATGATGCCTGCGATGCCAGAGATGATGTCCGGAAACGTCGACATGGAGCTGCTGTGCTTCACCACCGCCGGCAGCGTGGACGACGGCAAGAGCACGCTGATCGGGCGGCTGCTGTACGACAGCAAGGCCATACTCGAGGATCAGCTCGAGGCCCTCAGGCGAGCCAGCCGGCACCGCGGCGAGGAGCAGATCAACCTGGCCCTGCTGACCGACGGCCTGCGCGCCGAGCGCGAGCAGGGCATCACCATCGACGTGGCCTACCGCTACTTCGCCACCCGCAGGCGCAAGTTCATCATCGCGGATACCCCCGGTCACATCCAGTACACCCGGAACATGGTGACTGGCGCCTCCAATGCCAAGGCGGCGCTGATTCTGGTCGACGCCCGCAACGGCGTGCTGGAACAGACCGTCCGCCACTGCTGCATCGCAGCGCTGCTGCAGATACCCCACGTCATCGTCTGTGTGAACAAGATGGACCTGGTGGCTTACCGGGAGGATCTGTTCGAGCGGATACGATGCGATTTCACCCGATTCGCGGACAGGCTGGAGATCCGCGACCTCTCCTTTTTCCCCATCAGCGCGCTCCACGGCGACAACGTGGTGGAGCGCTCGCAGCACATGCCCTGGTACCGGGGCCCGACCTTGCTGTATGCGCTGGAGCATCTGCCCATCCGCAATGACCACGATTTCATCGACGCCCGGTTCCCGGTGCAGTATGTCGTCCGCCCCGGCAGCGGCGAGTTCTGCGACTACCGCGGCTATGCGGGCCGCGTGGCGGGCGGCGTTTTTCGCCCGGGCGACGAGGTGACGGCGCTGCCATCGGGACGCGGCTCGCGCGTCAGGTCCATCGACTTCATGGGCGGCCACCTCGAGCTGGCTTTTCCGCCGCAGTCGATCACCCTGACCATCGAGGACGACATCGACATCGGCCGCGGCGACATGATCGTGAAGAGGGACGACCTGCCGCGGGTCGGCCATGAGATCACGGCCACCGTGTGCTGGCTCAACGAGAAGCCCATGCGCTCCGGCGTCAGGTACTGGGTCCGGCACACGACCCGCGAAGCCCGGTGCGTGGTGCAGGAGGTCCACCACAAGATCAACATCAATACTCTTGAGAAGAATGACCGCGACAAGGAGATCGGCCTCAACGAGATCGCGGCGATCACCCTCAAGACCACGCAGCCGCTGTTCTTCGATTCCTACCGGAAGAACCGGGTCACCGGCTCGCTCATCCTGATCGACGAGGCGACCAACGAGACCGTCGGGGCGGGCATGATCGAGTGATCCAGAACCCGGTCTCCTGCCGGGCCCTCCGCTCACCTGGTCCGAATTTATGTCATTGCGCTGCTCACCGCAGTTGATCCTGTTTGGCGGGGGGCCGGCGGGAGCAGCTCGCCCAGTGGCGTTTTCAACAACAACAAGACTTGACGCCGATCAGCGGGGACCCGCCAAAAATAGACTCGAGCAAAGTGAGCAGCGCAATCAGTCGATCATGGCCAGTGGGTGGCGGGCCGATTTTTGGTATCATCTCCCCTCGATTCCATGCTTGGCCGCGACTTCAAGCGCTGGGCAGCGCACGGCGTTCGCAACTACGGCAGCGACCGGTGGCATTTTTTGCGCGAGCTGGTCCAGAACGCGCGCGACGCCGGCGCCGCCGCGATCCAGGTGCGCGCGGCGCGGCAGGGCGAGCGCGAGGTGATCGCCTGCGAGGACGACGGCACCGGCATGAGCCTCGACCACGCGCGGTGCTACCTGTTTCGACTGTACGCGTCTAGCAAGAACGGGGGCGAGCGCTACGCCGGCGAGTTCGGCATTGGCTTCTGGACCGTGCTGCACTTCGGCTTCGAGCGGCTGCGGCTGGAGTCTCGCACGCCGCGCGAGGCGTGGGCGGTGGAGCTCGACCGCGAGCTGGCGGCGAAAGCGGTGCCGTGCGCTCTCGCGCATCGCGGCACGCGCATCACCCTGGCCCGGCCGGCGGCCTGCGTCGGCGAGCAGGAGCTGCGCGCGAGCGTGCGCGCGGCGCTGACCCGCTACTGCCGCTGCCTGCACCCGCTCGACCGGCCCGATCGTTTGTTGCCGGTCGCGGTCGACGGGGTGCCGCTGGAGCAGGAGCTGCGCCTCGACAGCCCGCTGCAGCTTCGCTTTCGCGACGGGCCGGTCGAGGGCGCCGTCGGTCTGGCCCCGCGGCCGCGGGTCGATCTCTACGCGCGCGGGCTGCCGGTCTGGAGCGGGCTGACCATCGACGAGCTGTCGCACTCCGGCGCGCCCGGCCGCTACCGGGTCGAGCTGGCGCGCGGGTTGGCTCCGGTCTTCTTGCTCAACGGCCGCGGCCTGCGGGTCGACGCCACGCGCACCGCCGTGATCGACGACGGCCGGCTCGCCCGGGTCCGGCGCGCGGCGCGGCGCGCGCTCGAGCGGCTGGTGAGACGCCACGTGCAGCAGCAGTTTCCGCGCTCGTGGTCCGGCCGGCTCCTCGACCGCGGCCGCGACGCGCTGGCGTCGCTCGCGCGGCGGCGCTGGTGGTACCTGGCCGCGGGCGCTGCGACCCTGGCCGCGATCCTGGTCTGGCTGCTGCTCCCGCGGCCGCGGCTGGCCGAACCGGCGCCGCCGGCGAGCCCGGCCGGCCGGGAGCTGACGGCGGACCCGGTCGATCGCCGCCGGCCGCCGGCGTCGGCGCGCGCCCCGGCCGCACCCCCCGCGCTGCCGACGCGCTACCTGGGCGCGCAGGTCGACGCGCCGGTCGACGCGGATTTCGAGCTGCGCTACCGGCCGCCGCAGGCGCTCTGGCTGCGCGCGCTGGTGGCCGAGCGCTATGACCGCGAGCGCGGATTCGTGGCCGCGGATCGGCCGCCGCCGCGCGACGCGCCCGGCTTCGTCTGCCGCCGCGCCTGCGTCGACGTCGCCTTTCGCACCTCGGCCGCCGGCTCCGTGCTGTTGCCGCTGCCCGAGGGGTACGAGGTCGAGCGCGGCAGCGTCCGCTTCGACGGCGCGCCGATCGCGCGGCTGCAGATCGGCGCCGCGCACGAGCGCCTGGCACTGGGGCCGAGCGGCGTCGGCACCGTCGAGTACCGGATCGGCCCGCGGCCGCGACCACCGCGGCTGGGCGAGGCCGAGCGCCGCTCGCTGCTGGAGCTGCCGGCCGATCTCGGATGGCCCGCGGAGCTGGAGGCGGAGGTGCGCCGCGGTCGCCCGCTCGGCGTCGGCGAGCGGATCGAGCTGGCGGCGCGCCTCACCGTCGGGCGGCTGACCTTTGACAGCTCGGAATCGACCGCAGCCCGCTTCCGCGGGGCAGCTCCCGGCAGTTGCTGGCTGCAGACCGCGCTCGCCGCGGCGGGCGGCGACTGCGACGTGATCAACGGCCTCAACACGCTGCTGCTGCGCGCGCTGGGCGTGCCAGCCCGGCTCGCGGTCGGCCTGGTCGGCCGGGACGGCGCGGCATCCGGCGCGCTGCACGCCTGGACCGAGTACTTCGACCGCGGCTGGCGCCAGGTCGACCTCTCGCGCCGGGTGGTCGCCGTCAGCGGCCCACCGGAGCGACCCGCGATCGCGCCGCCGATCATGTCACCGATGGCGCCACCGATGGCGCCGCCGATCGCGCCATCCATCGCGAGGCCGACCTCGCCACCGACGGCGGACACCAGGGCCACACCGGAGTCGACCTCGTCGAGCGGCCAGCGCGAGACCGTCGTCGACAAGGGGCGCGGGCGCGCGGCCGCGTCGAAGCGCCGGGCCAGGCCGGCCGCGCTTGTGGCCGGCGTCGCCGTGGCCGCGCTCGGCCTCTGGCTCGCGATCCGCCGGTTGCGGCGCAACGACCGCTTCGACCGGCACGCCGACGACGGCGCGGCGCAGCAGATCCTGGTCGAGATGCTGCTCAACGCGCTGGCGCAGCCGGACGCCTGGCGCAGCGCGCGGCCGATCTGGAGTCACCCGCTGCTGCCGCTGATCGGTGGCGGCCGGATGGCGGTCGGCCGCGCCTTGCGGCTGGCGCGGCGCCACCGGCTGTTCGCGGGCCGGGCCGGAAGCCCCCTCACCGACCTGGCGGTGGCCGCCGGCAATCCGATCCTCGATCTCGGCCAGCCGCTGTTCGCGCCCGCGATCAGCAGCGTGTGCGGCGTCGTCGATCTCGGCCGCTTCGAGCCGCTGCGACCGCTCGACCCGGTGCGCGCCGTGGCGCCGGGGAGCCGCGAGCTGCTCGCCGAGGTCTCCGCCCTGCTGCGGCAAAGCGGCGCCGGCGAAGTGGCTCTGCTGCCGTGCGACAGCAGCCAGGCGCGCACCTTTTTCGACGTCGATCTGCGCCAGCTTCGGCTGCCGGGCCACGGCGCCTGGCCGCGCCGCTACATCGCGGTGGCGTGCCAGAGCCCGTATTTTCTGGCCTGCGTCGAGCAGCGCGCCACCAGGCCGACGCTGGCGCGCTTTCGGCTCGCCCACGCCGCCCTGCGCTCGTCGCTCTTCTTCGTCGAACGCCAGGAGCAGCTCCTGCGCCGCGCCGCGCTGCAGACGCTGCGGGAGGCCAGCGCGTGAGCGCGCACCTGCCAGACGCCGGCGGCAGGCATCCCGCGCCGGGCGACCTGTTCAGCATCGACGTCGACGCCGAGCTGGGCAAGATCTGCGGCCGCAGCTTTCGCTCGCCGCACCACTATCCGGTCGAGCTGGTGCGATCGGCGCTGGCGCGCGGAGCGGCGCGGGTCGCCCTGCGCCTGGGCCGGGGCCGGCTCGAGATCGAGGACGACGGCGCACCGCTGGCCGCCGCGCAGGTGACCGGCCTGGCGCGGCTGCTCGATCGCGACGCGCCCGCCGAGCAGCGGCAGCAGGCGCTGTACGAGATGGAGCAGGGCGCGGCGGGCAACCTGCTGGCGCTGCTGGCCCCGGCTCCGAGCGCGGTCGAGCTGCGGACCGGCGGTGGCGGCGGCCAGGGCCAGCGGCTGCTGCTGCGCCGCGGCCGGGTGACGCTTGACGACCGGGCACCGGCGCGGCGCGGCACGGCCATCGCCATCGCGCGCCGCGGCGACCCGGCGCGGGAGCGCGCAGTGCTGCGCGATGGCTGCCGCTTTGCCAGGGCCGAGGTCCGGGTCGACGGCGCGCTGATCGGCGGTGCTGGGCAGGCGCGCGCAGTTCTGGCGGCGGCCGCGGTGCCGGGGTGGGGCGCGGTGCGACGGTGCGAGATCGAGCTGCCGGTCGACGGCGATCTCTGCCTCTTCGTCCGGCTGGCCCACGACGTCGTCGAACGGCGCTGGGCGGTGGAATCGCCTTCGCGCCTGGTCTACCAGGTGGTGTTCGAGTGCGACCGCGAGCTGCCCGCTGATTTCGCGGACCGCGCGCTGGCCACCGCGCGCGCGCTGTACGCCGAGATCGTCGACCGCTATCCGCGGCTGTCCGCGGCCGAGCGCGACCGCGTCGACGAGCTGCTCTTTCGCCACTACCGGGCCGACCCCGGGAGCGCGCTGGTCGGCCGGTTGCAAGCCTTTAGGCTGCTCGGCGGCGGGCAGCGGCTGACGCTCGAGCAGGTGCGGCAGCGCGCGGGCAGCGGACTGTGCGCCGTGGTCGAGGGCGAGGACATCGGCCGCTACGACTTGGTCGCGGCCGAGGTGGTCGAGCTGACGCCGCGGCAGAAGCACTTTCTCTCTCACGACGCGGGCCTCGCGCTGCCGGCGCCGCTGCTGCGGCCATCCCCGCCCGGGCGCTGGCGCTCGGCGCTGGCGGCGATCCGCGGTCGGGCGCGGCGGTCCTGGCGGGCGCTGGCGTCCCGGATCGGCCGCGCGCAGGCCAGCGCGCCCGACGCGGCGGCCGCCGATCTCGTCGCCGCCATCCGGGGCGCCATCGAGAGCGGCCGCTTCGCGCCGCCGCAGGTGCCCGCTCCTGGCCGCCTCGAGGTGGTGTGGAGCGCGCGGCGCAGCCGGGTGCCGTGCCTGGTCCGGTCGAGCGGCGGTCGGCTGACCCTGGTGCTCTGCGGCCGGCATCGCGCGCTGCGGCAGGCGGTGACGGCGTTCGCGCGCGACGCCGACAATCTCGTCTTCATCCTGCCGGCGCTGCTCGATGGCCACGACGGGTGGCGCGCCTGATCGCGCCAAAAAGCCGCGTCGCGCAACGTGCTGTGATACACTACTTAATGTCATGAGATCCGGGCTCCCAGCCTGTGTGCTGCGCGCGGGCCTTGTCTTGGTGCCCGGCGTTTTCGCCGCCTGTTCACCGGTGGTCGTCTGCCCCTCGGGCTCGGTCGAAGTGGACGGGGTGTGCCGCAAGCTGTGCAACTCCAACCAGGACTGCGATCGCAAGCAGAGGTGCGTCGACGGCTTTTGCGAGCCCTGCAGCGACGGCGATTGCCCGGTCGCCTGCACCCCGAGCTGCGGGCAGCGGGTCTGCGGCGACGACGGCTGCGGCGGCTCCTGCGGCAACTGTCCGGAGGGGCAGATCTGCAACACCAACCTCGGCACCTGCGGCGTCACCTGCACCCCGGAATGCACCGGCCGGCAGTGCGGCGACGACGGCTGCGGCGGCTCCTGCGGCACCTGCTCGGGCAGTGACGTCTGCCAGGACGGCCAGTGCACGTGCGTGCCCAATTGCACTGGCCGGCAGTGCGGCGACGACGGCTGCGGCGGCTCCTGCGGCACCTGCACCGACGGCACGGTGTGCCAGACCTCCAACGGCCAGTGCGTGACCTCGTGCACGCCGGACTGCACGGGCAAGGTCTGCGGCGACAACGGCTGCGGCGGCTCGTGCGGCACCTGCTCGGGCACCGACGTCTGCCAGAACGGCCAGTGCGTCTGCCAGCGCAACTGCCAGGGCCGGCAGTGCGGTGACGACGGCTGCGGCGGCTCCTGCGGCACCTGCTCCACCGCGAGCTGCCTGGTCTGTTCTGGCGGTTCCTGCGTCAGCGCCTGCAGCGGCAGCGAGGTCTGCTACAACAGCAACTGCTGCACGCCAAGCTGCACCGCCTGCCGCACCAGCTCGGTCTCGGACGGCTGCGGCGGCACCTGCGCCGCCAACTGCTCGGGCGTCTGCAACGGCAGCACCTGCTGCACGCCCAACTGCCCCGCCTGCCGCACCAGCTCGGTCTCGGACGGCTGCGGCGGCACCTGCGCGGCCAACTGCTCGGGCGTCTGCAACGGCAGCACCTGCTGCACGCCCAATTGCCCCACCTGCCGCACCAGCTCGGTCTCGGACGGCTGCGGCGGCACCTGCTCCGCCAACTGCTCGACGCGCTGCGACGGCAACACCTGTTGCGTGCCGGGCTGCCCGGCCTGCCGCACCAGCTCGGTCTCGGACGGCTGCGGCGGCACCTGCGCCGCCAACTGCAACACGG
>JAFGSX010000034.1 GCA_016934455.1 Deltaproteobacteria bacterium | reverse complement strand
CCGCGCGGGCAAGCTGCTCGACAAGATGCTGGCGACCATCGGCCTGCAACGCGGCGCGGTCTACATCACCAACTGCATCTACTGGCGCCCGCCGGGCAACCGCTCCCCGACGCCGCAGGAGATCGCGGCGTGCCAGCCGTTCCTCGAGCGCCAGATCGAGCTGCTCAAGCCGAAGGTGATCGTCTTCCTCGGCGGCATCGCCGCGCGCGGCCTGCTCGGGGTCAAGGAGGGCGTGACCAAGCTGCGCGGCCGCCGCTTCGTCTACACCACGGCCGACGGCACGCGCATTCCGGCCATGGTCACCTTCCATCCCGCCTACCTGCTGCGCCAGCCGGCCCAGAAGCGTTTCGCCTGGCGCGATCTGCTCGCCCTGCGCCAGCGGCTGCGGGAGGCCGAAGCCGTCGATTAAGCTGAATTTCGGTTAACCTCGATTAACTACAATTTTATGCAAAATGCAGCTATTCTCGCTGCATGCCCAAAAAACGCCTCAGCGCCGCAGCCGCGTGCCGGCTGCTCGCCCTCGTGCTCACCTTCGTCGCCATGCCGACCCGGCCCGGCGAGGCGGCGACCGACCCCCATCCGGCGTCCCCGGCCGACCCCCAGATGGCGCTGTCGCTGCCTCAGCTGAGCGCACGCGACGTCGCCTTGTATCGGGAGATCTTCGACCTGCAGGAGCGCGCCGAGTGGGCGCGCGCCGATCAGCTGATCGCCCGGTTGAGCGACGAGGTCCTGCTCGGCTACGTGCTCTATCAACGCTACATGCACCCGACCGGCTACCGCTCGCGTTTCGACGAGCTGAGCGGCTGGCTGGAGCGGTACGCCGATCACCCGGACGCCGGGCGCATCCACACGCTGGCGCTGCGCCGGCGGCCGCCGGGCGCGCCCCGACCGCAGAGCCCGGTGCGCGGCTATCTCGCCGGGGCCGGGCAGGAGCTGCAGGAGCGCAGCGCGATCAGCCACCGCAGCAGCGCGACGCGCTCCGCCGCGACCGAAGCCCTGGTCGAGGACTGGCGGGGCACGATCGAACGGCTCGTGGACACCGGGCGCTCCGCCGCGGCCGAGCGCGAGTTGCGCCGTCCGGAAATCGCGCCTCTGGTCGACCGCCTCGAATTCGATCTGGCGCGCTGGACGATCGCGCGCGGCCACCTGGCGATGGGCGACGCCCGCCGGGCGCTGGCGCTCGCGCGCCGCGCCGCGGCTCGGTCCGGGCACGTCCTGCCGGAGCTGCACTGGACCGCCGGCCTCGCCGCCTGGCAGGCCGGCCGGATACCCCTGGCGGGGTGGCACTTCGCCGCGCTCGCCGACGCCGAGATCGGCTCGGTCCTGCCCGCCGAGCGCGCCCGGGCGGCGTTCTGGGCGGCGCGCGCCCACCTGGTGAGCATACGTCCCGGGCTGGTCGGCCGTTACCTCCGCCTGGCGGCCACCGGTCGCGATTTCTACGGGCTGCTCGCCCGCGCCACGCTGGGGCAGCCGCTGCACCGGGGCGGCGAGCAGATCACCCTCGAGGCGCAGCTGATCGAGCTGTTGCTGGACCATCCGGGGGCGCGCCGCGCCATTGCGCTGGCCCAGATCGGGCAGCCGGCGCAGGCGGAGCGGGAGATCCGCAAGCTCGCGGCCCGCGCCGCGCCCGAACTCATGGCCGGCCTGATCGCGCTGGCCAAGGCGCTGGACCTGCCCGCGGCGCAGATGCGCCTCGCCCAGAGCCTCGACCGCCGCGGCGGCGGCTACGATCTCACCGCCATGTTCCCCACGCCCCGGTGGCAGCCGGCGAGCGGCTATACCCTCGACCGGGCGCTGGTGTTCGCGTTCATGCGCGCCGAGTCGGCGTTCGACCCGCGCGCGGAGAGTCACATGGGGGCGCGCGGCCTGATGCAGGTGATGCCGGCGACGGCGCGGTACATCGCTACGCGCAGCGAGCTCGAGCTGCCCCACGGCAACGCCTTGTTCGAGCCCGAGACCAGCATCCTGTTCGGCCAGGCCTATCTCGAGCACCTCTTGCAACGGCCCTCGATCGGCGACAATCTCATCTACCTCGCGGTGGGCTACAATGCCGGGCCCGGCCGTTTGGCGGGCTGGCAGGCGGCCCTGCACGGCGAGGACGACCCGCTCCTGTTCCTGGAGTCGATCCCGCTGCGCGAGCCGCGCGTCTACGTGAAGAAGGTGCTGACCAACCTATGGAGCTATCGCGCCCGTCTGGGCCAGGCGCAGCCCTCGCTGGAGGCGCTCGCCCGAGGCCGCTGGCCGACCTACCGCGCGCTCGATCCGCGCCCGCACATGCACGCCTGGAACTGAGCCATGCCGGGGATCGATGAGAGCCGGCCGTTCCGGCCGCTCAACGTCGCCGTCCTGACCGTCTCGGACAGCCGCACGCTCGAGGAGGACCGCTCCGGCGACCTGCTGGTCGAGCGCCTCGCCGCCGCCGGCCATCACCTCGCCGACCGCGCACTGGTGCGCGACGAGCCCGAGCTGATCGCGGCCAAGTTCCGGCAGTGGATCGAGGATCCCGCCGTCGACGTGGTGATCAGCACGGGCGGTACGGGCGTCACCGGACGCGACGTCACGCCCGAGGCGCTCGATGCGGTGATCGAGAAGCCGATCCCCGGCTTCGGCGAGCTGTTCCGCATGATCAGCT
>JAFGSX010000422.1 GCA_016934455.1 Deltaproteobacteria bacterium | reverse complement strand
TGAAGGCGACCAGCATCTCGGCCTGCAGGTCGTTGTTGACATCGGCCACCACCGCCACCTCGGCGATGGTCTTCGAGGCGCGGTCCGCCTCGTAGATCGTGGCAAAGGAGAAATTGGGCGCGACGCCGGTTGTGCTGAAGGCCCACGCCTTGCTCTCGTCGGCGTAGACCACCTCGTAGCGACCGTCGCCCTCGAAGTCGAAGCCGGCCGGCCCGGCCATGCCGGTGTTGTCCCAGATCTCGGCCGTCCACATGATGGTGCCGTCGCGCTCGAACGCGGTGATGGCGCTCTGATTGGCGACCACGATCTCGGGCAGGCCGTCGCCGTCGTAGTCCGAGGCCGAGGGGATGGTGGTGATCGGGCTCGAGCACTGGACCCCCTCCTGGTCCGGGTTGTCGTCGGGCGGGTTGGGGTTGGGGATGTTCCAAGGCCCGCTCACCGTGGCGCCGGTCAGGCCGTTGAGCACGTACAGGCTGCCGCCGCACCCCTCGCCGTCGTTGTTGTGCAAAACCACCTCGGGCGTGCCGTTGCCGTCGAGGTCGACCGCGAGCGAGGGGCCGTCGCCCAGGTCGTCGCGGTGCCAGAGCACGCTGCCGTCCCCGCGGTAGACCGTGTTGCCGGCCACCAGCTCGAGCGAGCCCTGGTTGTCGATGTTGACCGGGTAGCTCTGCGCGCCGTGGCCGTTGTTGCCGCGGCCGGCCTCGCCGACCCACAGCCGGTGGCCGTTGCGGTCGAAGAGGTTGGCGCCGTAGACGATCTCGGGAAAACCGTCGTGATCCATGTCGGCGATCGCGATCCCGCCCGAGTCCTCCAGGTCCTCCTTCTGGCCGCGCCACTCCTCGCTCTGCCACTTGAAGGTTCCATCGTGCTCGTAGGCCATCAGGAAGCCGTACTTGTACTTGCCAAAGGTCTTGCCCATGCCCGAGATCAGCTCCTCGCCCTCGAGCAGCAACCACTTGACCGCCACCACCTCGGGCCGGTTGTCGCCGTCGATGTCGGCCACCGCCACGGTGGTCTCGGAGCTGAGCGCGTTGGCCTCCCCTCCGAGCGAGTAGATCTCGTGGCCGTCGTCCCCCGACACCACGCGCAGGTAGCCGCGGATCGGATCGTTGGCGTGGTCGATGCTGCCGCCCGAGATGTCCGTGTTCTGCCGGTACTCGCGGGCGTCGAACGCGGTGAAGATCACGTCCGGCACGTCGTTGACGTCGATCAGGCCGTCGCCGTTGTCGTCGGTCATGTTGGTGACCAGCGGCGACACCCAGACCTGGTCGGCATCCGGCTCGACGCTCGAGCGCTCCCAGCTCCACAGCGTCTGCGGCGAAAACGACTGGGGCGGGATGCAGGCCGGCAAGCGCGGCGGGACGCCGCGCGCCACGACGGAGACGGTGTTCTGTTCGCAGGCGTCATCCGAGATCAGCTCGACGACCGCCGTGTAGGTCCCCTCCCAGCCGGGGGCGAAGCTCACCTGCACCGCTAGCTGGTCCCCCGGACCGAGCACCGTCGGCACGTCGGCGCTGACCGAGAACTGGTTGGGGGTGGTGATGGTCACCGCCGAGACGGTGACCACCAACAGCGGATCGTAGTTGGTGCAGACGATGGTGCGGGTGCCGCCCATGTCGGTGTCGAGCTCGCCCATGTCGAGGGCGCGCGGCCGGCAGCGCAGCACCGGCGGGCAGAGGCCGGCGGCGTTGCCGCGCACCAGCACCACCGCGGTCGAGTCGTCGGGGTCGTCGGAGATGATCTCGATGGCGCCGAAGTCGCCGTCGGTGTTGAGCGGCGCGTAGCAGACCTCGACCGTGGCCGAGGTGCCGGGGGCCATGGCGCCGGGCAGGCCGCCGGGCGGGGTGATGGTGAACGAGTCGGAGCTGCCCGACTGCAGGGTGACGCCGCGCAGGATCAGCTCGCTGTTGCCGCAGTTGGAGACGGTGACCAATTGGCAAACCCGCTGCCGCGCCGGCACCTCGCCGAAATCGACGAGCATCGGATCGATGCAGATCGTGGGCGCCGACGCACTGCCGTAGAGCAGCACGTCGGTGGTCTGGTCGGGCGGCAGCGGCCATTCCAGTGCCGCCAGCTTGAACACGACGCGCATGCGGCCGGTCTTGTCGCCCGGCGACGCCGGCCTGAAGTCGACCACCTGGTCCAGCGCCTCGCCCGGCAGCACCGGGCTGCCGATCACCGGGATCGACAGCGCCTGGGCCGAGAAATCGACCCCGCCCTCGACCACCGCCACCGATTTGATGGTGCAGGTCTCGTCGCCGACGTTGGTCAGCGCCGTGGTCAGCGAGTTGGTCTGCGAGGTCGACGCGATGCCGAAGTTGAGCACCGACGGGTCGGGCTCGATCAGGCAGCCGCTGACCGGCGTGCTGTCGCCCTCGACGCTGATGGCGATGGTCGCCTCGTCCGGATCATCGCTGGTCAGGGTGAAGACCGCGTTGAGCGTGGCCTCGCTGCTCGGCGCGAACCTGATCGCGGGCGCCGGCATGTCCGTCGCCCCGGGCGGCAGCGTGCGGGTCGGCGGCGCGGCGCCGGTCTCGAGCGAGAAGTCGGCCGATCCCGAGGTGCGCTCGAAGCTCTGGATGGTGCATGGCAGCCGGCCGCGGTTCTGGACCAGCAGCGCGACGGTGCGGTCCTGGCCCTGCCGGACGTGCCCGAAGTTGACCGCGCGCGGCACCACCTGCAGATCGCACACCGGCGGCGTCACCGCGCGCGCCTTGAGCACCAGAAACGACTGCGGGTTGACCGGGCCGATCGAGTTGACCTGAGCCATGCCGGCGCTGGTCGACTCGTCGTCGTAGTCGCCGGGCGTGGCCGACTCGAAGCCGAAGCTGACCGCGATCGCGTCGCCCGGCTCGAGCGGTGCGGTCGGCAGGGTCGGCACGCTGTCGATCGAGAACGGCGGGAACGAGCGCTGCGGCAGCAGCGACTGGATCACCAGCGGCTTGGTGCCGCAGTTGCTCAACTCCACCTCCTTGCTGGCGTGGGTATTGATGTAGACCTCGCCAAAATCGATCACCGGCGTCGAGACGCACAGCTTGGGCGCGGCGCCGCGTCCGAACAGGTAGACGCGCAGGTCTTTTTCGCTCTCGTCCGGATCGTTGCTCTGGATGCGCAGGATGGCGCAATCCTCGCCGCCGTCGCGGGGCACGTAGACCAGGCTGAGCAGCGCGCGCTGGCCCGGATTGAACTGCTGCGCCGGCGGCTGCACCTCGAACTCGCTCGACTGGCGCGGGCAGCGCATGTCGAGCGCGTCGACGATCAGGCCGTAGCCGCCGATGATCAGCGGCGCGTTCCCCACGTTGCCGAGGTCGATCTGCTTGACCAGCGTCGAGCCCGGCTCGACGTCGCCGAAGCGGATCTCGATCGTCTCCTGATCGTTGGTGACCCCGGTGTCGGGATTCTTGACCTCGATGTCGGGCTCCGGCGTCTTGGTCAACCCGGGGTCGCACTCGCAGTGGACCAGGGTCAAGCTCAGGCCAAAGGCCGCTGCCATGCCAAGCTGCCATGCGCTCTTCATGACCACCTCCCAGCCGCCGACGGCTGTGTGGGATGCCCAATCTAGCCGAAAAGAGAGCCTGGGAGTAGCAGTGCCGAGCTACTGGCGGGGCGCCGGCTCGCCCAGCAGCAACAGCACCTGCTCCTCCAACTCGCGGGCGCGGCTGGAGTCGAAGCCGTGATGCACAAAGCGCACGCGGCCCGCGCGGTCGAGGAGAAAACAGACCGGGATCTGGTAGACCGAGAATGCGGCGGCGGCCTGCCGCTTGCCGTCGTGGAGGACGTCGAACGGCAGGCGCCAGCGCCGGGCGAAGCTGCGAGCCGACTCCAGATCCTCGTCGATGCTGATGGCGACGACGGCGAAGCCCTGCCCCTGCTGGCGCGCCAGGATGTCGGCGTAGTAAGGAAAGGCCATCCGACACGGCGCGCACCACGAGGCCCAGAAGTCGACCAGCACCACGCGGCCGCGATAGCCGGCGAGCGTGGTCTGCTGCCCGCTCATCGTCGACAGCGGCACCTGCTGCGGTTCGCTGGCCGCTGCCCGCTGCGGCGTCGAGACCAGCCCGGACGGCGGACAGCAGCCGCTGGCCACCGCCAGCGCCAGCGCCAGCAGCAGCACCGCGCTGGTGAGCCCCGGTGACGAATGCCGATCCACGAGCAGTCACATGCCAGAGCGCGCGAGAGAGAGCAAGCGGTGGCACCGGCGAAGGGCTCTGGCATAATGCGCGTGGCGCCACACCGCGCGCCGTGCCGGACGACCCGGATGACCTCGCTGCTCCTCGACTTCGCCGTCGCGCTCGCCATCTCGAGCGTCACCTCGCTCGGCGGCATCTCGGGCGCGTTCCTGATCCTGCCGTTCCAGATCAGCGTGCTCGGCCTGACCGGCCCGGCCGTGACCCCGACCAACCACCTCTACAACGTCGTCGCCACGCCGGCGGGCATCCTGCGCTTCGTGCGCGAGGGCCGCATGCTGTGGCCGCTGGCAGCGCTGATCGTGGCCGGCACCGCGCCCGGCGTGATCGCCGGTTCGCTGATCCGCATCCACCTGCTGCCCGACCCCCGGCACTTCAAGCTGTTCGCCGGTGCCGTGCTGATCCTGATCGGCAGTCGCCTGCTGAACCGGCTCCTGCCGCGCCGCGCGCCTCCGGACGCGCCCGCCGACCCGAGCGGCCAGCGGATCCGCGTCCTCCGCTTCGACTGGCAGCGGCTCGAATACGAGTTCCTCGGCCAGCGCCACGGCGCGTCGGTGCCCGCTCTCGCCGCGGTGACCGCCACCATCGGCGTCATCGGCGGCGCCTACGGCATCGGCGGCGCGGCCATCATCTCGCCGCTGCTGGTCGCGCTGTGGCGCCTGCCGGTGCACACCATCGCCGCCGCGGCGCTGTTTGGCAACCTGGCCACCTCGCTGGTCGGCGTGCTGTTCTTCGCCTGCTACGGCGCGCTGACCGGGATCCCCGACGTCACCCCCGACTGGCCGCGCGGCCTGGCCTTTGGCCTGGGCGGCCTGATCGGCGTCTACCTCGGCGCGCGCGTCCAGCGCCGGGTTCCGGCGCGGCCGATCGAGGCCATGCTCGGCCTGATCGTCACCGGGCTCGGCCTGTCCTATGCGATCGGGTTCCTCTGGCGCTGACTGCGCTGCTCAAATGTCTTGAGACAAATTTTGGCGGGGCCCCGCTGATCGGCGTCAGGTTTTGTTGTTGTTGAAAACGCCACTGGGCGGGCCGCTCCCGCCGGCCCCCCGCCATCCAGGATCAAATGCGGTGAGCAGCGCGATCACTCTCGACGGGAAGGACCGGTCAGCGCCGTCAACAGCTTCTGGTGGATGCCGCCGAACGCGCCGTTGGACATGCAGATGATAACGTCGCCGGGCCGCGCCTCGGCGACGACCACGGCCGCGATCTCGTCCACGCTGTCTAAGTGGCGCGCCGGCTTGCCGCGCGCGACGATCGCGGCCGCCAGCGCGCGCTCGTCGAGCGACTCCCCGGCCGCGAGCTGCCCGCGGCGACCGGAGCGCGCGACGATCACCTGATCCGCGGCGTCGAAGGCGAGCGCGTACGCCTCCTGGAAGACCCGCCGCGCCGAGGTGGCGCTGCGCGGCTCGAACAGCGCCCACAACCGCCTCCCGGCAAAGCGCCGACGCGCCCCCTCCAGGGTGACCCGCACCGCGGTCGGGTGGTGGGCAAAATCGTCGACCACGGTGACACCGCCGACCGTGCCGCGCACCTCGAGCCGGCGCTTGACGCCGCCGAATTCGGCGAAGCCGCGCGCGATGGCGGCGTGGTCGAGCCCGAGGTGCCGGCAGACCGCGTATGCCGCCAGCGCGTTCTCGACGCCGTGCGGCCCCGATAGCGCGACCTGCAGCGTCCCCGGCGACCGGCCTCCGTCCCGCACCGCGAGCCGCAACCCGGACTCGTCCTCGACCGCGTCGGCCGCCGTCAACGGCTGCCCCGATCCGTAGCGGCGGACCTGGCAGCGGGCGCCGGCCGCGACCGCGCGCACCCGCTCGTGATCGCCGGCGCAGACCAGCAGCCCGTCGTCCGGGATCAGCGCCACCAGCCGCTCGAAGGCGCGCTCCACCGCAGCGAGATCGGGGTAGATGTCGGCGTGATCGTACTCGACGCTGGTGATGACGGCGGTGCGCGGCCGGTAGTGGACGAACTTGGGGACCTTGTCCCAGTAGACCGTGTCGTACTCGTCGCCCTCGACCACGAAGTGCGGCCCGCCGCCCAGCCGGAACGACTCGCCGCCGTCCTGCGGCACGCCGCCGATCAGGTAGCTCGGATCGCGGCCAGCGGCGCGCAGCGTGTGCGCGATCAGCGTCGCGGTGGTGGTCTTGCCGTGGGTGCCGGCCACGACCACGCTGTGGCGCTGGGCCAGGAACAGAGCGCCGAGCGTTTCGGGAAAGCTGGCCTGGTTGAGGCCGTCGCGGCGCGCCCGCTCGGCCTCGGGATTGCTCGCCCGGATCACGTTGCCGACGACGATCAGGTCGGCCACCGGATCGAGGTTCTCGGCGCGATAGCCCTGCGCGTACGGAATGCCCCAGGCGGTGAGCTGATCGCTCATCGGCGGATAGACGTTCTCGTCGGAACCGCGCACGGCGTAGCCGGCCCCCCGCAGCAGTCCGGCGAACGATCCCATCGCCGTGCCGCCGATGCCGACGAGGTAGACGGTCGAGATCTGGTCGAAGCGCGCCATGGATCGGTCCTCTCTGGGCCTACCGCGTCATCCGGGCGGGGCGGACGGCGCCACCTCGTCCCGCTGCGGCAGCGCGTCTGGCGCCGGCGCGCGCGCGAAGAAGATCGGATTGGCCGCCGCCACGACGTCGCCGCCGCGGTAGAGCTCGGCGCGTAAAAAACCCACCCGCCCTTCGGGAACCGGGTACCAGAGAGAGGCGATGGCGTCGCTGCTGTCCACCCCGAGGCGCTCGATCGGGCCGTCCGCCACCTCGGTGTAGAGCAACAGCTCGCCGCCGCGGCCGCCGACCGCGCGTAGCTGCACCACCACCGACTCGCCGGCGACGACCACCGGCTGCCGCCCGCTCAGCGCCTCGAGCTGTCCGTCGCCGTCGGTCGTCAGCCCGATCTCGATGCGCGGCCGATGGCGGGCCTGGTACACGAGCTGGGAGCGGCCGGCGGCGAGCGCGCGCAGCAGCGCCTCGGGCGTGCGTTCGTCGACCGCCACCAGGTTGAAGGCGCGCGCGTCGGACCCGCCCAGCAGCTCGCTGCCGCGGGCGAGGCCGAGCCAGCGCTGGCCCTGGCGCAGCCAGCCGTGCCACTGCCGGCGATCGCACGCCGGATCGACGATCGGCGTGCCTTCGACCTCGACCGCGGTCAACAGCTCGGCCGCCCCGGGCTCGGCCAGCAGCCGGGCGACGGCGGCGCGCTGCTGGCAGGGGCGATGCAGGATGGCGACGCCACCGGCCGCCCGCACGCGCTCGAGACGCGCGCGCCAGTCCTCCACCACTGCCGGTGCGCTGCCGGCTCCGGGCGCGGACGCCGCGGTCGAAGGCTCGACCAGCGTCAGGTCGACGCCGTGGTCGGTCGACCAGCTCCGCCCGTTCAGCAGGATCAGACCGCTGCCCCGCAGCGCGGCGGCGACCTCCGGCTGCCGCAGCAACGCCGCGTCGGATTGAGGGACGATCGCGGCCTCGACGCCGCGTCCGGCGAGCTCTCGCACGGCGCGCGCCAGCCCGCGCGCGCGGCATTCCGGGTCCGAGCACAACGGCTCCGGCTGCGGCTCCAGCCGGCCCACCATCAGCAGCCAGCCCCCGGCCGCGCTGGCGCCGAAGCGGCCGGGGACGGCAGCCGGTGCCCGGGCCAGGTAGCCGGGAGGCGCCGCGGCGTCGAGCGCCGGCGCGCACCCCGCCCCGGCGGCGATACCCGCCAGCGCCAGAACGGCGCGGCGCATGCCGCTGGCCATCGTCGCCGGGCGGCTCATCGCGGCAGCAGGTTGAAGGCGCCGTCTTCGATGCGGGTGACGCGCTCGCCCATGTTCTCGCCCGCCTCAAACGCGAACCGGCCG
>JAFGSX010000421.1 GCA_016934455.1 Deltaproteobacteria bacterium | reverse complement strand
GTCGTCAAAATGCAGTACTCCACCACAACATGCGGGCTCGCCTTGGCGACGATGGCGATCGAGCCACCAGCCCCATCGCCGCCCGTTCCCAGGGTTCCCCGGCAACCGCCGCCGCCGCCGCCACCACCGCCGCCGCCGGTGAGATAGAGCCCGCCGACGTGGCAGCCGCCGCCACCGCCGCCGCCGCCGCCGCCCTTGCCGTCGCTGACGCCGTCGGTCCCGCTCAGACCGGAAAGCGCGCGCCAATCCGTGCCGTCGTCGACCCATGCTCCCTCGGCCTGTGCAGCCGGGAGTGTGCCGTTGATCCCGTCGACGCCGTGCGCACCGTATTGTCCGTCGTCACCGCAGGCCTGCGGCGGAGGGTCGTAGATGATCCCGGAGGCACCGACCCAGACGCCGCCCGCTCCACCTGCCCCGCCGGTCGGCCGGCCAAAGACGATCGGCCCGCCGCGAATGCCATGCTCGCCATCGACCTCGCCTCGTCCCCCATCGCCGCCGGAACCGCCCGCGGCGCCGCAGGCGCTGGCGCCGCCGAAACCGCCGTTTCCGCCGCCGACACCAGTTGCGCCGTAATCACCGGGCTCGCCCGGGGTCCCGCTGATGCCACGGGTGCCAGATTCAGCCAGCTCACCCCGACCCGCGGAGACGAGGTTGTACCTGAGCACCAGCGATCCGCTCACGTTGTCGAGGACCACCGCCCGCGACGAGCGCGGCTGCTCGGCGGGCACGGTGGACGAGCCATTTTCCGACCGCAGGTTGAATCCCTCGATGGTGCCGCTGGTGCTGTAGTTGCGGACGAGCAGCGTGCGGAAGCCGCCGCGCACCACGGTTCTATCCGTGCTCCGATACCAGTCGGTTCCCACTGGGTTTGTGCCATACGCTCCATACAGACTGACACCCGACGGCAGCGTCAGCGACTCGTCGTGGTAGAGGCGATTGTCGACGTAAACTTGGTCCTTTTCTGGATCCGCCGCCGCGACGTCGATCCCTTCCTGAATGGTGTCGTAGGGATTTTGCGGCGAGCCCGGCGGGTCTACCTGGCTCAGGTAGTTGTAGTCGCCACTGACAAAGACCCCGCGCGCCACGTCGCCGTCGATCCAGTCGCAGTTCTCGTCGATCGGATTGCCGAAATCGGGCGCGTCCGCCAGCCCCGGATGCGCGCCGCTGTTGCCGTCGTCGCAATCGCCGCTGAAGGGCGCGGTCAGCTCGTCGACGCCGTTGCAAACTGTATTGTTTGCAGTGGTGGAGAAATAGGCCGCGCGTTGCCAGGCAAAGGTGGTTGAAAGTATCTCGTTGATGTAAAGTTCCACCGCATCCATGGTACCGTCGCCGTCGATGTCGACGTTGCCGCACCAGGTGCCCTCCATCGAGTTGACGATCGCTCGCCCCTCGTGTGTGGAGACGATGGCCGGGAGATACGGCGGCTTGTTGAATCGCGCCAGCACCGTGCTCCCGATCGTCGACGCCGCGCCAAACGAGTAGAGGCTGCCGCACGAGTCCAGCCCCACGCCCGGAAGCCCCTCGGCGTAAGACCAGAGATCCGGGGTCGCATTGGCGTCCGGCAACATGAGTGACTGCAAGTCGACCACCACCGGCGGCGCGATCCCCAGTACCTCTTGCATCGCGGTATCGGTGTTGAGGTGCGCGTAGGTCATGATCACCGGCCGGTGATAAGTGTTGAGGTGGGTGTCGATCTTGGCGCGCATGAATTCCGGAATCGTGGTTGTCACAGCGTCCACGATGAGGACCGTCGTCTTCTCGTTTGCCCAGACGGTAAACGACTCGGGTTCGCTGTAGACCCTCACCGCCGTATAGTCATTGGGGTTCTGCAACCCCAACCGGCGCAACGCCTCGAGTGCTTCGACCGTCTCGGGCGTGTCGTCGAAGATGATGAAATTGACGTAGGTGTTGTCGTTGGCCTCACCGCGCGGTTCGCGGCTTGGCCAGTACCCATCCTGATCGTCGTCGTTGAAACACACCTCGAATCCGTCGCAGTCCTCGTCCACGTTGTCGCCGATGATCTCGGCCGCGAGCGGATAGGTCCCAGAAGCCAGATCATTGCAGTCGCCAGCGATCGCGGCATACCCAGCCGGCTGCGAGCACGCGGTCGTGGTCGTCGTCGCAACCCCATAGCCATCGCCGTCGGCGTCCAGGTACCAGGTGCTCGCGACCGTGGCAGACGGATCCAGCGGGCACTCGTCGTTGCAGTCGGGTGTGCCGTCGCTATCGCTGTCGGTATCGGCAACACCGCAGCCGCAGACACCAGGTGCGATCTTGAGCGGGTCTGCCGGGCAACCGTCGTTGCAGTCGGGTGTGCCGTCGCTATCGCTGTCGGTATCGGCAACGCCGCAGCCGCATATCCCGGGCGCGGTCTTGTTCGGATCGCCGGGACAGCCGTCGTTGCAGTCGGGTGTACCGTCGCTATCGCTGTCGGTATCGGCAACGCCGCAGCCGCAAATCCCGGGCGAAACCTTATCCGGATCGCTCGGGCACTCGTCGTTGCAGTCAGCCGTGCCGTCGTTGTCGCTGTCGATGTCCGGCGTGCCACAGCCGCAGACACCGGGCGCGATCTTGAGCGGGTCTGCCGGACAGCCGTCGTTGCAGTCGACCGTGCCGTCGCCGTCGCTGTCGGCGTCGGACACACCGCAGCCGCAGATCCCGGGTGCGATCTTGAGCGGGTCTGCCGGGCAACCGTCGTTGCAATTGACCGTACCGTCGCCATCGCTGTCGGCGTCGGACACGCCGCAACCGCAGATCCCGGGTGCGATCTTCAGCGGATCGACCGGGCACTGGTCATTGCAGTCGGGGGTGCCGTCGCTGTCGCTGTCGGTGTCCGGCACGCCGCAGCCGCAGACGCCGGGCAGCAGCTTGTCGGGATCCGTGTCGCACTCCTCGAAGCAGTCGCGCGTGCCATCTCTGTCGGTGTCGACGTCCGGCGTGCCGCAGCCGCAATACCCGGGTGCGATCTTCAGCGGGTCTGCCGGACAGCCGTCGTTGCAGTCGGCGGTACCGTCGCTGTCGCTGTCGGTGTCCGGCGTGCCGCAGCCACAGATCCCGGGCGCGATCTTCAGCGGATCGGCCGGGCACAGGTCGTTGCAGTCGGCGGTACCGTCGCTGTCGCTGTCGGTGTCCGGCGTGCCGCAGCCGCAGATACCGGCACCGGTCTTGTACGGGTCGTAGGGACAACCGTCGTTGCAGTCGAGCACACCATCGCTGTCGCTGTCGTGGTCCGGCGTGCCGCAACCGCAGACCCCGGCTGCGACCTTGCCCGGGTCCTCGGGACAGCCGTCGATGCAATCCATGGTGCCGTCGCTGTCGGTGTCGACGTCGAGCACGTAACAGCCGCAGACGCCGGGCACGGTCTTGGGGGCGCCGACCGGGCACGGTTCCAGACAGTCGGCCGTGCCGTTGCCGTCGCTGTCCACGTCGGCCACGCCGCAGCCGCAGATGCCGCCTTCTGTCTTGAGCGGATCGCCGGGGCAACCGTCATTGCAGTCGAGCGTGCCGTCGCCGTCGCTGTCGGCGTCCGAGACCCCGCAGCCGCAGACACCGGGCGCTGTCTTGCGCGGGTCGTCCGCACATTCATCGTGGCAGTCGGGCGTGCCGTCGCCGTCGCTGTCGGTATCTACGACACCGCAACCGCAGGCTCCCGGCGCTGTTTTGTCCGGGTCGGCCGGACACAGATCGTTGCAGTCGGGAGTGCCGTCGCCGTCGCCGTCGCTGTCGGCCACGCCGCAGCCGCAGACCCCAGCGTTCACCTTGTCGGGATCCAAGGGGCAGCCGTCGATGCAGTCGGCCGTGCCGTCGCTGTCGCTGTCGGTGTCGGCCACGCCGCAGCCGCAGACACCGGGCTCCACCTTGGTCGAATCCGCCGGGCAGCGATCGTTGCAGTCGGCCGTGCCGTCGCTGTCGCTGTCGCTGTCGGCCACGCCGCAGCCGCACTGGCCGGGTGCGGTCTTCGCGGCGTCGCCGTCGCAGCCATCGACGCAGTCGGCCGTACCGTCGCTGTCGCTGTCGGTCTCGACGTTGCCGCAGCCGCACTGGCCGGGCGCGGTCTTGCTGCCGTCGAGCGGGCAGCCGTCTTCGCAATCGTAGGTCGCGTCCTGATCGGTGTCGGCGTCGGGCACACCGCAACCGCAGACCCCGGGCTCGATCTTCGCTGGATCGTCGGCGCAGCCGTCGGTGCAGTCGGCGGTGCCGTCGGCATCGCCGTCGGTGTCGGGCACGCCGCAACCGCACTGGCCCTCGATCGCCTTGTCCGGATCGGCCGGGCATTCGTCGATGCAGTCCATGGTCCCGTCGGTGTCGCTGTCGATGTCTGCCACGTCGCAGCCGCACACGCCGGGCGTCGCCTTGAGCGACCCGATCGGGCACGCCTCCTGACAGTCCACCGTGCCATTGCCATCCGCATCGACGTCGGCCACACCGCACCCGCATATCCCCGGCGCGAGCTTGTCAGGGTCGCCCGGGCAGGACTCCTCGCAATCGAGCGCGCCGTCCTGGTCGGTGTCGACGTCGGGATGACCGCAGCCGCACAACCCCGGCTCGGTCTTGTCCGGGTCGGCTGGACACTGATCGATCCCGGCCTCGCCGCTGCCGGCGTCTGCCACGCTCGCATCCCCGGCGGCGCCATCTGCCGTGACGCCCTGATCGACGGCGGCTGCCAGATCGGACGCCGCGCCGTCGCTGCCGGCCGCGCCATCGATCGGCAGCGCACCATCCCCGGCCATCGAGGAATCCGGCGCGGCTCCATCCACCGGTATCCCACCGTCCAGCGCCGCACCGTCCAGCGCCGCACCGTCCAGCGCCGTACCGTCCAGCGCGACGGCGTCCGGCGCGGTCGCCTGGTCAGCGAACGCTGTGTCGCCGGCCATCCCGTCGGGCCGCGCCGCGTCCGGTAGCTGTCCACTGGCGTCGGCGGCGTCGACGACGACCGCGGCATCGACGACGACCGCGCTGTCGACCGGAGTGCTGCCCTGATCCGGGGTGGTGGCCGGCGGTGGGCCGCAGCCCGCCGCACCGACCAGAGCAGACGACAGAAGGCATCCCAACAGCAGTCGCGAGCGTAGACGCATGGCATCCTCGTGGGACAGGCGGCCGAGAGAGCCCCTCCCGCGTGTGGCTCTTCCCGCTCCGCCGCGGATGCACCGATGGTACGGTCTGGGCAGTGACAGATCGGTGACGGATTGCCGCGCCTCAGACGGTGCAGCGTTCGCGCAGCTCGAGCATCGCGGGCGCCGGGGCGCTCCCGGTCGTTCGCAACAGCATGCGCTCGCAACGCGCAAAGGTCTCCAGCGCCTCGGCGGCGCGACCCTGTGCGACCTGGCACCGCATCAGACCGAGGTAGAGCGCCTCGCTCTGCTCCTCGGCCTCCAGCCCGCGCTGGTAGAGGGCGACCGCGGCAGCGCTCTGGCCGCGCTGCTGCAGGGAGCTGGCTATCTGATCCAGCGCCCGGAGAAAACGCTCGCGCAGTCGTTCGCGCGGCGCGATCGCCCAGGCCGAATCGTCGTCGTGCAAAAACGGGCCGCGATAGAGATCGAGCCAGCCGGCGCTTCCCGCGTCGCCCGTCGCCGAACCGTCGATCAGCGCCTGCAGCCTGCGCTCGAGCTCCAGCGCATCGACCCAGACCCGATCCGGCGCCAGGGTCAGCATGCCCTCGGCGTGGACGATGGCCGCGCTTCCGATCAACCGGCGCAGCCGCACGAGCGTGGTCCTGAGCGCATCGTGGGCGTCGTCCGCGTCGGCATCCGGCCACAGCTCCTCGGCCACCCGCTGCGCCGACACGCGCTGGCCGCCGCGGGCGACGATGAGCTTGAGCAGCTCGAGCGGCCGGGCCTGGCTCTTGCGCTCGAACCGCAGCGGCGACCCATCGACCGTCACCTCGAACGCCCCGAGCGTGCACACCCGCACCGGCCAGGGCCAGCGGGCGGCCGCCGGATCGGTCTCGACCGGAGGCGACAACCTCTGCCTTTCGATCAGCTCCCGAACGTACCCGGTCTCGATGCCATCGGCCAGAGCGCGGCTGCACAACGCGGCGAGCTGTCGCCGCGTCCAGTGTGGCATGTAGTGATAGCCGCGCTCGCGACCTAGCCCGAGCGCTCGCGCCAGCGCGGCGCGGCCGCGCACCTCGTCGCCGAGTGCGAACCAGCTCTCGGCCCGGCACAGATCGATCAGGTAGCGCAGCGGCACAAAGTTGTGCGGCCCGCCGATGTCGGCGCACTCATCCAGGCTCGCCAGCGCCGCCGGGTGGTCGCCCAGGCAGGCCTGCGCCTGCGACAGGCCGTGCCAGGCGCGGGCGATGACGTAGGGCGAGCCGGTGGCACGCGCGTATTCCATCGCCTCCCGAAAGCTGGCCAGCGCCGCCGCATGCTCGCACCGCGCAAGCTGGAGCCAGCCGCGCACGAAGATCCACTGCCCCGTGTCGACGCTGCGCTCCGGACGGAACGTGCCGGGCATGCGGTCGAGGTACTGCTGAGCCAGATCCAGGCGGTCGAGAACCAGCGCGCTGTAGGCGCCCTGCACCAGCAGATAGAAGTCGAGCACGTGGATGCCGGTGCGCTGCGCCAGCGCCAGCCCGTCGTCGGCCGCGCGCAGGCCGGCCTCCGCGTACTCGGCGAACCAGCCGCACGACGAGGTGAGCGCGGACCAGACCACGCGCGTGAACGGCGCGACCGCGGGCGACTCGAGCTGCGACTGCAGCCGCGCCATCACCGTCCGCGCTGCCCCCAGATCGCCGGTCCAACCGTAGTAGCGCACCAGGCTGGCGCCCAGCATGACGCGGGCATTGAGATCGGCCACGCGCGACAACCGGCGCAGCGTGGCCTCGAGCCGCGGCAGCTCGGGGGCGTCCGAGCGGCGGTAGAGCAACGCGTTGAACAGGTTGACGTTGACGCGGGCATAGGCCTCGACCGACAGCGCCGAGCCGAGCGTGCGCTTGAGCGCAGCGTACCCGTCCAGCCAGCGATCGAGCTGAGTGTAACCGCCGCTCTCGAGGATGATCGACTCGACGATGCGCGCCCAGGTCAGATAGGCGCCGGTTCGGCCGCGCCGCTGGACAAAGCGCTGGTGCGCGGCCATAAAGTGACGGCGCGCGCCGACCGTATCCGACGGCAGTATGCTGACACCGGCCCAGTAGCCGAGCCAGGGCTCGCGCTCGAGCCCGGCCGCCGGCAGCGCCCGGGTCCAGCGCGCCACGGTCTCGAGCTGACCGTTTTGCACCAGCGACCGCGCATGCCGCAGCACCAGCGCAGCCAGTGCCGGCGCGTCGGCCACCTCCTCGAGCAGCTCGCCGGCCGCGTCGAGCGCGCCCTGTTTTTCGAGCCATCGGGCGACCTGCCGGCAGCGCGCGGCGTAGAACTCGGGGCTGGCCTGCTGCTGCAGGCGGTAGCGCAGAAAGGCGCGCAGCAGCGGGTGCACCTGATAGACCGCCGGCCGCCGCGGGTAGCGCAGGACCAGCAGTTGCTCGCGGTGCAGCCGTTCCAGGATGGCGCGGGCGCCGCGCTGTCCGCTCCAGCGCTGCGCCGCGGCCGCCGTCATCTGCGGCAGCAGCGACGTGGCCACCAGGAAGTCCTGCTCCCGGCGCTCGAGACGGTCGAACAGCTCGGCCGTGCAGTAATCGAAGACCACCTGCGGGGCCAGCTCCATGCTGTGGTCGAGGTCCGTCGGAAGCTGGTCGGCGTTGGCCGCCAGCAAGACCAGGCCGGCTGCCCAGCCGTCGGCGAGGCGGTCGATGCGCTCCACCTGCTCGGCGGTCAGCTCCGACGGCGCAACCCGGAACAGGAGCTGGCGCGCCTCTTCCAACCGCAGCCGCATCTCGGGCCAGCCATACACCGCCAGGGTGCGTCTGACGGTCAGCTTGGCCAGCCCCGGCAACG
>JAFGSX010000420.1 GCA_016934455.1 Deltaproteobacteria bacterium | reverse complement strand
GGAGAGCGCGCGGGGGATCGAGGAGGAGGCAAAGCGGCGGGCCGAGGAGAGCGCGCGGGGGATCGAGGAGGAGGCGCGGCAGCGGATGGAAGCCCGGGCGCAGGATCTCGAGGACAGCGCCAGGCGCCGGGCCGAGGCGACCGCGCAACAGCTCGATGACGAGGTCAGACAGCGCACGGCCGAGCTCGGCTCGATCGACGACGTGGTGCGCCAGCGGTCCGAGGCTCTGGCCAAGCTCGAGCGCGATCTGGAGCAGAAGACAGGCGAGCTGAAAGCGCTCGAAGCCAACGTCGGGGAACGGACTGCCGAGCTGGCCGCGCTGGACGGCCAGGCCGACCAGAGCGCGGACGAGATAGCCGCGCTCGAGACCCAGTCGCGCGAGGGGCGCGCCGCGCTCGCGACGCTCGATGAGAGCCTGCGGCAGCTCGCCGCCGAGCGCGCGCTGCTCGAGGAGGCGGCGGGCCAGCGAGCCGCCGAGCTGGCCGAGAACGATCGGGCGCTGCAACAGCGCCGCGACGAGCTGGAAAGACTGCGGCTCGAGACCGAGCGGCAGCGGGAGGAGGCGGCCGCGCTGGACGCCGATCTCCGCCACCGCCGCGACGACGTCCAGCGTCTGGGCGAGCAGACGCGCGTTCTGGCTGAAGCCGAGGGGCGCAAGCTGGCCGACGAGCTGCAGAAGCGCGAGGGCGAGCTGCAACAGCTCAATGCCGTGATCGCGCTGCGCGAGCAGGAGCTGCAGCGCCTCGACGCCGCCCACAGTCAGCGCGTGGTCGAGGCGGCGCAGATGCAGGAGGCGCGCGAACAGGTGGCGCAGGAGGCGCGGACAGCCGCGGTCGAGCGCGCCCAGCGCAGCGAGGAGCTGGCCGAGCTCGAGCGGGCGATCGCTGCGCGGCGCGCCGAGTTCGAGCGGCTCGAGCAGGTGACGCTGCAGAGCGCGGCCGAGCGGCAGCAGCGAGCCGAGCAGGAGCAGCAGCTCGCGGCGGCCGAGCTGCAGCGGCTGGACGATGAGATCCGGCGCCGGAGCGGCGCGCTGCAGGAGCTCGACGAGACCGTGGCCCAACGCGAGGCCAGGCTGCAGCAGCAGGCCGAGAAGCTGCAGCTCATCGAGCAGGACCTCGAGCGCCAGCGCGCCGAGACCACGCGGCGGCGCGAGGCCGGAGCCGAGCGTCTGCGGCAGGGCGTGGGCGAGCGGCAGCGGCGCGAGGATCGGGCCCGGCAGTGGTTCACCGGCCTTCAGGATCGCCGGCGCGGCGACGACCGTCCGCTGCCGCCAGCAGCCGCGGCCGCGCCAGCGCCCGCAGCTCCGGCTGCGCCTATGGTGGCGCCGGTGGTGGCGAGCTGGATCGGGGCCACACCGGTCGCACCGGCGGGCGAGGTGCCGCCGGTCGTCCCGCTCGAGTTCGTGTCGCTGCAGCCCGAGGAGGGGCGACTCGACGACGCCCATCTGCCGACGTTGCTGGCCGAGATTCACTTTCAGCGCGTCACCGGCCGGGTCGACTTTGTGCTCGAGAGCGGCCGCGCGGCGCGGACCTTCTATTTCGAGGTCGGCGAGCCGGTCCACGTGCGCTCGAATCTGCGGCACGACCAGTTCGCGGAGTTTCTGTTGCGGCGCGGCATGCTGACGCGCGAGCAGCACGCGCTGGCGCGCGCCAAGCAGCTCGACGGCGCTCGCCAGCTCGGCGCGGCGCTCCTCGAGGAGGGCGTGCTCAAGACGCGCGAGCTGTTCGATGCCGTGCGCGAGCAACTGGCCGACAATTTTCTGGCCTTGCTCGAATGGCCGCAGGTGTCGTTCCGCTATCTGCGCGAGCACGTCCCCGAGGTCGATCGCGTCGTGCTGGCGGTCAGCGGCGGTGCGCTGGTGGCCGAGGGGGTGCGCCGCAAGTACGACGTCGACCGGCTGCTGCGCGCGGTCGGTGGCCCGGCCACGCTGCTCGCTCCGGTGGACCTCGAGCGCCTGCAGCCGATGCAGCTACGGCCCGAGGAGCGACGCGCCGCCGATCTCATGGACGGCGTGCGCACGCTCGAGGACCTGGTGCTGGCGGCCGGCGTCGAGGAGGCGGTCGCCTACCGCACGGCGCTGATCGCCATCGCCTGCGGTGCCCACGAGGTGGCGGCGCGCGGGGTCGGCATCGTCGACGCCGATCGGCAGTTGGCGGCCCAGCACGAACAGGCCATCGATCGGGCGCGTCTGGCCGAGCGGCTTCGGCTGGCGCGCGAGGCCGATTACTTCGACTTCTTGGGGCTACCGCGCACGGCCACCGGCTACGAGGTCGAGACCGCGGTCTCCCAGTTGCTCGACGAGCTGGACCGGGTACGGCTGCGCTGCGCTGACGAGCCCGAGGTCAACGAGTCGATCGCCGAGATCGGCCGCGTCGCCCAGGACGCGTTCTCGGTCCTGCGCAACGACCACCACCGCGAGCGCTATCGCCGCAATCTGCGCGCGTGAGCGCGGCGTCGGGGCGACCGAAGAAGTCCGCCACCTGGGTCAGGTCGCGAACCACCGGCGCCTCGGGCAAAGCGGCGAAGAAGCGCCGACCG
Organism: Deltaproteobacteria bacterium; assembly: GCA_016934455.1. GTDB lineage: Bacteria > Myxococcota > JACRCW01 > JAFGSX01 > JAFGSX01 > JAFGSX01. Next base: position 5,191 of record JAFGSX010000420.1, on the reverse strand, counting down.
TAGCTCCTGGTCACCAGCCGGCCGTCGAGGATCGCGATCACCCCGCGATCGGTCGACGAGCGGACCAGGCGGCCGACTCCCTGCTTGAGATCGAGCATCGCCTGCGGCAGCGCCAGCGCGGTGAACGGATGCTCGCCGCGCTCCTCCAGCAGCCTCTGCCGTGCCGCGAACAGAGGATCCCCGGGTGAGTCGAAAGGCAGCCGATCGACCGCGACCAGCCGCAGCGCCGACCCGCGCACGTCGACGCCCTCCCAGAACGAGTGGGTGCCGAAGAGCACGGCGTTGCCGTCAGCGCGAAAGCGCTCGAGCAGCACCCGGCGCGGCGCATCGCCGTGGCGCAGGGTAAGATAGGGCAGCTCGGGCGCCAGCCGGGCGTGGACCTCGTCGAGCACGCGGTAGCTGGTGAATAGCAGAAACGCGCCGCCGCCCGCGGCGCGGCACAGGCCGAGCAGCTCGTCGCTCAACCGCTCGACGTGGGAGTCGCTGTCGGGGATGATCGGATCGCCGGGCAGGTAGATGCGCACCAGCTCGGCAAAGGGAAAAGGCGACGGAAGCTGCAGCTCGACCGTCGGCTCGCGCGCGCCGAGGCCGATCATCTGCCGCAGCGGCTCGAAGCCGCGGTCGGTGCAGAGCGTGGCCGAGGTCAGCACCACGTCGCGCTCGGGCCGCAGCAGGGTCTCGCCGAGCGGCTGCGCCACGTCGACCGGCGCCGCCACCAGCCGCACCCCGCGCGGCCGGCTCTCTATGTAGTAGACGTAGCCCGGATCCTGGCCGCCGGCGATGAAGTCGAGGGCCCGGCCCAGGCGCTGGCTGCGCAGGGAGAGAGCGCGCGCCAGCGCTGGCTCGAGCGCGCTGCGCTCGAGCACGCCGCCCAGCGCGTGCAGCTCGTCGAGCGCGAGCCAGATCGCGCGCTGATCGGCGGCGTCCCTCCCGCCGGCGACCAGCGCCGTCCTCTCGGCGCCATCGGCGCGGCCCAGGATGGCCAGCGCGGCCAGTCCGCTGCGCTCGACGCGGCCGGCGGCCTGCTCGATCTCGCTCGCGGCGCGGGGCGGCAGTTCGGTGGCGGCGCCGCGGCAGTCGCGAACGAGGCGCTCGATCTGGACAGACGACAGGCTGGCGCTGAAGGCGTCGGTCGCCACCGCGTACAGGCCGTGGGCCTCGTCGACGATCAGCGCCCCGTGGTCGGGCAGCAGCTCGGCGCTGTCCGGGATCTCGCCAAAGCGCTGCTGCAGGCGCAGCGCCTCGTCGGCCATCAGCAAATGGTGGTTGGTGATGATCAGATCGGAGTCGCGCGCGCGCTCGCGCAGCCGCACCACAAAACAGTCTCGCCAGCGCGGGCAGCCGGTGCCGACGCAGGTCTCGGCGCCGGCGTCGAGCTCGCGCCACAGCGGCCAGTCGTCCGGCAGGCCCGTCAGCTCGGCTCGATCGCCGGTGACCGTGGTCGCCAGCCAGTCGTCGAGCAGGCCGAGCGCGGTCGAGTCGGCCGGCTGCGGCAACTCGGGCGCGGCGGCGCGGCGCTGGTGACGCAGCAGGCACAGATAGTTGTGGCGCCCCTTGACCACCTCGATCCGCGGCGCCGGAAGGCCGAGGCGCTCGAGCGCGGCCGCGACCAGCGGCGCGTCGTCGCGAGCGAGCTGTTCCTGCAGCGCCAGGGTGCCGGTGGCGACCACGACGCGCTGGCCGCACGTCATGGCCGGCGCCAGGTAGGCCAGGCTCTTGCCGACTCCGGTGCCGGCCTCGACCAGCAGCCGGTTGCCGGCCGCGGTCAGCGCCGCGTCGACCGCGCGCGCCATCTCGAGCTGGCTGGATCTGCTCTCGTAGCCGGGCAGCAGCGCGGCGATCGGGCCGTCGTCGGTCAGCAGGTCTGCGCCGCGCAGAGGCATGCCGCAGTATGGGGGGAGGCGGTGGTCGGCGGCAACTGCGGTCGTGTCTAGCGGCGGCGGCGCCTGCCGAGCGCGGTCAACAGCAGGCCCAGCAACAGCGCCGTGTGATCGCCGCCGGCGGCGAGGGCGCTGCAGCCCTGGCTCGCCCGCAGGATCTCGATCAGGCCCGGTCCGGTGGCACTGCCGCCGCATTCGAGCTCGATGGTCAGATCGCGCTTGCCGGCTGCGGCGCCGTCGGCGATCTCGAGCGTGGCCTCGATCTCGGTCGAGCTCAGGCGGACCGCGTCGACGACGGTAACGCCGCCGCCCGATACCTGCAGCGCGAATGCCTGCTCGGGCAGATTGTCGGCCGCGATCCGCAGGCGCGCCCGCTGGCCTGGCTCCAGCGCGGCCGGATCGGCTCCGAGCAGCTCCACCTGCGGACAATCGATCAGCTCGACTGAGTAGAAAAAGCTGCGCGCCACGCCGGACATGCGGTCGAGGTCGAACCGGCCGTTGCCCAGGTTGGCGACCAGCAGTACCACCTGCTCGAAGCGGGTCGGTTGCTCGATGCTGATCTCGCCGTAGCCCTCGGCGTCGACCGGAAATGGTATCTCGGTGACGCCCTCGGGCGCGCGCCCGATCAGGCTGGCGTGCCAGTTGACCTCGGGATCGCCGGCCAGCCAGAACCGCAGCCGCTGCTCCTCCGAGGCGCCGGCGAGGTCGATCGCGATGTAGCTGGCGCCCGTGTCCTGAGGCGGGGCGGCCGGCATCGCGTCCCACTGCGGCAACTGGTCGATCGTGAAGCGGGAGTCGAAGCGCGGCTCGGCGCCACCCCAGCGGCTGGCGCCAGCGAGGTGATCACCGTCGTCGAAGCTGCCGACGAAGAAGCGGTCGTGCGCAAATTGGGCCAGCGCCTGCTCCAGCGTCACGCCCTGGGCGCCGAGCACGCTGCCGATCGCGTCGAACAGATCGGGCTCGTTGGCGACGCTCCCGCTGACGTAGCCGTTGCCGGAGATGGTCACCGAACCCGGCTGCGAGGCCTGGCCCCAGATCCGGGCCAGCAGGCTGCCGTCGTTGCTGCCGTAGCGCTGCTCGAGAAACAGGCCGAACAGCGCCGAGCCAAAGTGGAAGTAGCTGCCGTTGTCGAGACTGTAGATGGCGCGGTCGGGCTGCCGCTGAAAATCGGGCAGCACGTAGTCGATAAAGGTATCGCTCGGGTGCAGCAGCGTCTGCATCGTCACCGCGGTCATCTCCATCGCGAACATCCCCTCGATGCAGTCGCTCGCCATCTGCAGCGTGTGGTTGAACTCGTGATCGAGCACGGTGGCCAGGTAGCTCAGCGGGTAGCTGTCGGCGATCACGGTGATCGCGGCGCAGTCGGTCTGCGGCGTGTCCGGCAGGTCGGCGACCGGGCGCGCGTAGCCGGCATAGGTATTGCTCTGCACCAAGTAGAAGCGCATGCCGGTCACCGGCTGCAGGTCGTCGTCGATGGTCGTGGGCGCGGTGAAGCCGAGCTGCACCACCTGGGTCTGCCAGGCCTGCTCGGCCGCGGGCAGCAACGCGGCCGCCACCTCGGCCTTCTCGGCGCGGCTGTAGTAGATCGTCACCGGCGCCGTGGTCGAAGAGACCGAGCCGACCGCGGTCGGCAGTTGCACCGCGCCGGCGGTCGTCGCCAGCGCCAGGCCGCACCCCAACACCATCCATCCGCTCGCCCGTCGTCCCCTCTTCATGTTCGCTCCTTGTGCTGGCGGCGGCGCAGCGCGAGGCCGGCGCCGCCCAGCGTGAAGATCCAGATCCCCGTGCAGCCGCCTTCCAGTTGAGCCGAGGCGTTGCAGGCCGCCGCGCCAGCGCCGGCCGTCTCGTCGGCGGCCAGCGGATCGCCCGCGAGCGAGGCCAGCGTGCACTCATCGCGCTGCTCGTCGCACTGCGAGCGGTAGCCTGGGTGCACGGTGCAGTTTCGCTCGCTGCCGCTGCAACTTCCGGCGCGGCACTGGTCGCCGATCGTGCACCAGGCGCCGTCGTCGCAGGGCATGCCGTCGGCGACCGGCAGCGGCGCGCACTGGCCGGTGCTGTTGTCGCAGGTGCTGGTCAGGCAGGGATCGTCGACCAGCGCCGGGCACGCCACCGGCTCGACGTGCACACAGGAGCCGGCGCGGCACTCCTCGCGGCCGTTGCAGGGCAGCCCGTCGTCGCAGTCGGCGTCGTGATAGCAGCGCTCGATGCGGAGCGTCGGGTCGCCGTACAGGTTGTACTCGAGCTTGGTCAGCCAGGCGTAGGCGTTGAGATCGAAGGCGGTGCCACCGAAGACGCTTCGGGGCTGCTGGTAGTCGTTCCAGCCGTCTCCGGGCAGCGCCCACTTGGTGAAGGCCAGCGCGTCGCCGACCGGCTGCCCGCTCTGCGCCAGCAGCACGAAGTAGTACGAGGCGTCGGTGGCGCTGGCCAGCTCGGGCCGCGGCTGCCAGCCTGCGCCGCCCTCGCCGACCGCGGCGCGGCTGGCGCTGGCCGTGGCGATCGCCCCGCGGCCGAGCAGGGCCGCGCCGATGTTGCCCGGTTTTTCCGGATAACCGTTGAGGCAGGACATCATGTGCACGAACGCGCCCGGCGCGTCGGTCAGCGCCTCGGCGTCGGCCGCGGTGATGAAGGGCGGCATGTCGAGCTCGTCGAAGTCGGCGCGCTGGTTGTCATTGCCGTCGTCGAGCCAGACCGTGCGATAGGCGCCGTCGCTGGAGCCGTGCCCGCCCCAGGCCACGGTGCCGGCGCCCGGCCGCCAGGCCGCGATCAGCGCATCGCGAGTCAGCGACTGCTCGTGCGGCAGGCTCGACGTCACCACGCCGGTGTCCTCGAACAGCCGCACCGGCCGCAGGCCCTTGGCCAGCGGCAGCGCGTCGGCCGTGCGCTGCAGGAACACCCCCAGATCCTCGTTGCTCGAGTAGGTCGAGCCGTCGCCGACCACGCTCTCCTGCCCCTGGAAGCCGCCAAAGGCCCCGGCGAACAGCGCGCGATCCTGGAAGCGCCGATCGGTCGCCCGCTCCTGGTCGATGGTGTAGCGCAGGATCTTGTCCAGCTCGGCCGCTCCGCGGTAGACCGGGATGCGACCGACGATCAGCTCGGGCCCGAAATCGGCGCAGCCGTCACCCAGATCGTCGGGCTGCTCGCCAAAGATGCCGTCGCCGTCGCAGTCCCAGTCCGACTCGAGGTCGGCGTAGTAGTGATCGGTCGGCACGTTGGCCAGCGCCTCGGTCAGGTACCCCGGGTAATAGGGCAGCAGATCGGCCAGCGGCTCGGTGCGGCGCATCGGGATCCCGCGTCGCGTCGGCGCCGGATCG
>JAFGSX010000419.1 GCA_016934455.1 Deltaproteobacteria bacterium | reverse complement strand
CGGGCGCGGTGCGAGCTGGCCAGCGCCTCGATCAGGCCCTCGCGCTCGCGGCGGCTGGGCACGTCGACGTCGAAATGGTCGACCAGCGTCAGCAGGTCGTCGCGACCGAGCTGGGCCAGGATCTCGCGTTTGGCGGGCACCGGCACCTCCCCTGGGCAGGTTAGAGCGCGACGTTACCACCGAGCGACGTTGCGATCATCTGCCGCTGGTGGGGATCGCTGGTGGGGATCGACGGAAAATGGTGGGGATCACGTCGAGGAGGCGGTCGCGGAGTAAAAAAAGCCCCGGGATCACCGGGGCCTTCTTTTCGCCGCTAGACGCCGTTTCGGCGTGCGGCCTTCTTTGGAGCGGGACACGGGGGTTGAACCCGCGACTTCAACCTTGGCAAGGTTGCACTCTACCACTGAGTTAGTCCCGCATACGGCGCGCCATTTAGCCAACAGCCCGCGACGCTGTCAAGCACCATGGCGCGCTGCCCTCAAAATTATTGGTCGCGGATGAGGACAAAACCGCAGCCAGCGGTGCAAATGTTCTCGCACGGCGTGTCGCGGTACTCGCCGACGCATACGCCGTGTTCCTTGTCGCAGGCGAACGGCTGGTCGCAGAAAAAGATGCCCCCCTGCGTCTGGCACTGACAGCGCTTGGTGCAGTCCTTGTCGTCGGCGCACTGGCGGTTGCCGCAGGCGTCGATGGAGGCGTAGGTCTGGCAGAACTCCTCGCAGCTCTTGTCGTAGCCGGGGTCGCAGACGCCGGACTCGTCGCAGTTGAACATGATCTGGCACTTGATGCGAACCGAGTTGGCGACGTCGTTGCAGATGCACTCCTTGACGCAGCCGGCCGCCGTGTCGCAGCGCTTTCCGCACGCGGTGGCCGTCGTCGCCAGGGCGCAGATCGCCACAGCGGCAGCACAGCGGGCGATCGCGGCGAGCTGTTTCAAGGTCACCTCGGATCAGTACTTCTTCTTGTGCGGCGCCTTCGACTTGGCAGACGCGCTCGACTTGGACGCCGTCTTTGGCTTGGTCTTGGCCTTGCCCTTGGCGCCTGACTTGGGCGAGCCGCCCCCGCCCTCGCTCTTCTCGAGCTCGGCGAGCAGGCCGCCCGACATCTCTCGCAGCGCGGGCCGCGATCGCGGATGCGCCTTGACCAGCGCGCACAGCTCCTTGGCCTTCTTCCGATCCCCTGGCCGATTGAGCTTGGCCAGAGCCAGCGCCAGGTTGAACTTGGGATCGGGCATGTCGCCGGCCAGCTCGACCGCCCGCTCGATCAGCTCGAGTCCGGCATCCAGGTTCCTGAATGCGTCGTAGCGCAGGTGGATCAACCCGAGATCGTTGTAAGGCTTCCAGTTCTGCGGATCGAGCTCGATCGCCTTCTGAAAAAGCTCCGCCGCCTGCCCCACTCCCTCGTCGGTCTCGGTCGTCTCCAGCAGCATGCCCAACTGGTGGTAGACGCGGCCATTCTTCGGGTCGACGGCGATGGCGCGGCGCAGCGTCTTCTCGGCCTCCGCGAACTGCTCGTTGGCCATGTAGACGACGGCCAGGTTGCCCAGCGTGTCCGAGCGGTCGGGCAGCGCCGCGGCGAGCGACTCGGCCTCGACCAGCGCGCCCTTGTGGTCGCCGCCGAGCATCAGCGCGTTGACCAGCGCCTCGCGCAGCGCCGGATGGTCGGGGTTGTACTTGAGCGCCTCGCGCAGGTTGGTCGTCGCGTCCTTGGCATTGTTCGACTGCAGTTGCAGGTTGGCCAGCACCAGCCATCCCTCGACCAGCATCGGGTTCATTTTGATCGAGCGCTTGAGCGTCTCGAACGACTCCTCGACCTTGTCCATGTCGAGAAGCAGCCGCGCCTTGGCAAAGACGTAGAAGGCGTTGTCGGGATCGAGCTTGATCGCGGCCGACAGGTACTTGTCGGCGGTCTTGAACTCGCTGGCGCGGGCGTGGCAGCGCGCCAGGTTGAAGTTGGCGGCGGCGTTGCCGGGATGCTGGTTCACGGTCTTCTCGAGCAACTCGCGAGCCCGTTTGTTGTCTCCCTGATCGAGCAGCAGCGATCCGAGATAGGCGCCCGCCTGCGCGTGGTCGGGGTCGCGCTTGAGCGCGCGGTTCAGATCCGAGAGCGCCGCCTCGCGATTTCCCTGGTAGGCCAGCACCCGGGCGCGAAACATCAGGCCGTCGACGTCGTTGGCGTCACCCGCAAGGATCACCGCGATCTGTTTCTCGGCCGCAGCCAGATCGCCCATGCGCAGCAGTTTCTCGACATTGTTGCTCATCTCGGCAGTCGCCATGGCTCACCTCGAGCTGGGGTTTTCAGCTCTCGAGGTACCACGGCTGGCCACCGCACTCAAGCGCTGGTCTGGGGACAGAGGATCCGAGATGACAGCGGTGGGGGACCGCTCCGCGCTACCAGAAGAAGCTGGTCACCTTGTTCCAGGCGCTCTTGGCGCCCTCGGCCACCGCGTTCACGCCGCTGGAGACAGCGTTGCCAACCGTCTCGGCGGCGTTGCTGACCGCGCTCCCGACCGCTTGCGCGGCATCGCTGACCGCGCTCCCGACCGCTTGCGCGGCATTGCTGACCGCGGTCCCGACCGTCTTGGCGGCGTCGGTGACGGCACCGGCAACGGCCTTGACCGGCTCGGCGATGTTGATGTCGAAGTTGACCTTGACGCCGGCGCCCACGCCGAGGCACGCGCCGAGCTCGAACGAGCCTTGCAGGCGACCGTCCTTGAACCCGGCCTCGACGTTGGCCTTGACTCCGATGCCGGCGTAGACCTCGCCCTTGACGCCCACCGATCCGACGTCCATGCCGCCGATGGAGATATCCTGCTTGAGTTCGGCCGAAGCCCTGGCGCCGGCAAAGGCCTCGACGCCGGCCCTACCGTAGATATCCCCGTTCTTGGGATCGAAGGCGACGGAGGCAAAGCCCGTGACCTCGGCGCCGACCATGGCGCGCGCCTTGACCGAGGTCTGGCCGCCGATGATGTCGTTGCCGTAGGCGGCGCTGGCCGCGCCCTCGGCCGTGGCCAGGTACGCGCCGGTGCGGCCCCAGGCATCGACCCGGGCAGTTCCATTCTTGAGGTCAATGCCACCCGACACTCCGCCCGCCGCGTCGGCGTAGAGCGCCTTGTAGTTGGCCGAGGCGTTGAGCGCACCGTCCGCCGACGACACGCTGACCTCGTCCCCCGCCACCGGCTTGGTCGAAACATAGCCGGACTGATTGAAGAGGGTGACGGTCGCCGACGACAGTTCGGCCTTCTTCTTTGTCTCTTCCCTCGGGTCGGTGGTGGTGTTGCGCCACGTACCGTCCTTGTTGTTGCCGCTGTAGATGGTCGTGTACTTGTTGCCTGAGTATTCCCAGTTGGCCAGGTTCTGCGAGTTCTTCGAGCCGTCATTGGTCTCGAACTTCTTGACGTCTCTGTCGACGGGGAACGACTCGCCCATCATGCCGGGATTTCCGCCCGCGTTGGCGAGCGCCCAGGAGTTCTGCATGTCGGCGGCGAGCTGCGGATCGCCCTGCGGCAGGGTGCCGCCGCTCTTGGGCCGGCCGTCGTCGAGGATCCTGGTGGCGTCGCGCCCGGGATCGCCGGTCGTCATCTGGTCGCTCTGCGACTTGGGAGGCAGCTTGATCCGGGTGCCGGGCGGCATCCCTCTCTCGAGAACACCGGGATTGGCGTCGGCGATATCTTTCCATTTGCTCCCATCGCCATAGACTTCCTTGGCGAGGTTCCACAGCGTGTCGTGTGGTTTGACTTGGTACGTGCCTCCCGCGACTGGCTTGTCTGGCCCAGAGGAAGTCTGAGTGGTGGTTTTGGTCGAGCTGCTTGCCGAGTCAACCTTGGTGGTCATCGCTTCCTCCGCCGCGTTTCATCAAGTCCGGTACGATAATCCTAGCACGACTCGCCCAGGAGTCGCCTCCCATGCCGGTGGTTATCGTATCTTACCGGAAACTGTTTCGTTGATCGCACAAAAAAAATGATGTCATACAATGGACTACATATTTCTCCCGAGACCAGCATATCGCGGAGTCGAGGTCAAATTGGCGCACGCTAAACAAACTCGTTTTGAGATCAAGCGGTTCGAGCCGGTAGAGCATGTCAATATCAATATCGGGGAGGCCGACTCCAACCTGCTGTCGTGGACGCTGCTCGCCATAGATCGCGCCGGCGCACCTGTCCGCCGGATCT
>JAFGSX010000418.1 GCA_016934455.1 Deltaproteobacteria bacterium | reverse complement strand
GCGATCTTGCCCGCGTCCTTGGTCGCCTGACGCTGGCTGTCGTTGAAGTAGGCCGGCACCGTGATCACGGCGTCGGTGACGGTCTCTCCCAGATAGGCCTCGGCCGCGCGCTTGAGCTTCTGCAGCACCTTGGCGCTGACCTCGGGCGGTGATGTCCTTTTACCCTGGATCTCGAACATGACGTCGCCGTTGTCGGCGCGCACGCATTTGAACGGCATGCGCTTGATGTCGACGCCCGCCTCGTCGTACTTGCGGCCGACGAAGCGCTTGGAACTGAACACCGTGTTCTCGGGGTTGGTGATCGCCTGCCGCTTTGCCACCTGACCGACCAGGATCTCGCCGTCGCGGCTATAGCCGACCACCGAGGCGGTGGTGCGCGCTCCCTCCTCGTTGGCTATGACTTTGGGTTCGCCGCCCTCCATCACCGCCACGACCGAGAAGGTGGTGCCGAGATCGATGCCAATCGGTTTTGCCATTGCCGTCTCTCCTCGTGGAAATGCCAGTTTGAAAATACTGCGTGCAAGATAGGCACGACCCCCACCGTGTCAAGGTTGGTCCAGCCACCCCGGCGCGATCGCTGCGGCGCGCTTTTACTTGGGAAAGTCGAGCGGTTTGGGCTGGACGCGCCACATCAGCTTGTACAGCTCTTGGATGCGCGGCGCGCGCGGGTCGCGGCGTTTCCAGTCCGAGAGCATCTCGTTGATCTCCTTGAGCACCTCGCGCCGCGTCTGGTTGCTGGAGACCACCGCCACCCGCCGCAACCGCGCCTCGGTCTGCACCGGGCCGTTGGCCATGCGCTGCGCCTTCTTCTCGACGGCGGTCAGGATCTTGCCGTAGCGGCTCCGGTCGGCCAGCGCAAACGCGACCCGCGCCCGCAGCAGATCGCGCTCGAGAAGGCGCTCGGGGGCCCCGCCGGCGCGGTCGAGAGCGGCCGCGGCCGCGCTGTATTTGTCCTGCGTCCAGTAGGCGTAGGCCAGCGCCTCGAGCACGTACGGCGACGGGTCGGCTCGGAGCAGGGTGGCGACCGTCGCCGTGGCGTTGCGTTCGGTCAGCCCCGCCAACGAGCGCGCCGCCAGCAGCCGCCCCTGGCCGCGGTTGCCGACCGGAACCTGAGCGTCATTGATCAGCTCCAGCGCGGCGCGTTTGTCGCCACGGCCGATCTGGGCCCAGGCGGCGACGCCGATCAGCTCGGGGTCGCGGCGCTGATCCTCGGTCGCCTGGCGATAGATCTGCCATGCCTTGCCGTAGTCCCCGGTCTGCATGGCAGCTCGCATCCGCAGGCTGATCGCGGCGCGGCTCTGGTTGCGCCGCCGCAGCAGGATCCGCCCGGCCTCGTCGGCTCGAACCGGTTCCTCGCGCCAGAGATCGTGCTCACCCAGCATCTCGAGGCCGCTCAATCCGACGCGGCGCGCATGCAGCAGCCGCGTGCGCAGCGACTCCTTGGTCGGTTTTTCCTTGCCCGCGATCGCGCTCGCCACGCGCCACAGCAGGGTCGGTCCGGCGCGCACGCAGTCCTTGAGCAGGGTCAGGTCGGACGGTGCGGTGGCGAGACCGCGCGCGACTGCGACCCGGCCGCGCGTCGCGGCCATGGCGCAGGGAGAGGCCAGCAGCAGCTCGAGCCGAGCCAGACAGGCGTCGGACAGCGCGATGTCCCCCGCCTCGGCCGCGCTCGCGGCCAGGGTCCGGAGCAACGGCGCCGCGGTGACCCCGACCTGCGCGATCAGCTCTTTGGCCCGGGCCAAATTGCCCGACGCCACCTCGAGCGCCAGCGCCACGGTCGGGGTCTTCTTGATCCCGCCGTTGGCGAGGGCGCGTTCGGCCAGATCCGGCCAGCCCTGCTCCAGCAGCTCCTCGGCCGCGGCCTGGGCCCGCACTGGATTTTTGCCGATCGCCTCCTCGATGTCGCCAAACGGCGGCGGCCCGGAGCCCGGATCGCTCACCTCCGCCCGCAGCGATATGGCCAGCGCGAGCGCTCGAAACCGGACGCGGTCGGTGGCCTCCGGCGCCACGGCCGGCGCCAGCGCTGATGAAACCTCCTTGACGTTCTTGGCGCGCGCGCGCTTGATGTGCGCGTCGAGCAGCGCCACCGACGGCCGGTCGGCCTTGGCGAGCTTCTGCAGCAGCTCCTCGGCGGTCTTGAGCTGATGGTTGTCGAGCGCGCTCCAGCCGGCCTCCAGCAGGATGTCGATCGCGCCCGGCCGCGCCTTCAGCGCCTCCTGCGCCATGCGCAGCGCCTCCGCCGCGTTGCCTCGATTGCGGGCGTCGGCGGCCAACACCTCCTGCCGCATCGATTCGTACTGCGGCTCGGTCATCGGCTTGTTGGTCACCAGTGTGCCCGGCGCCTGGCCCGAGGCCACGGCGAGCAGGGCGGAAGCCAGCACCGCGCGCGGCAACCCCGGGTCGGCGTGGCGGTCGAGCAACGCCTGCGCCTCCTTCAGCAGCGCTCCGTCTGGCGTGTCATAGAGGTGACGCGCCGCGAGCAACCAGGCGGCGCGGAGGCCGAGCTCCTGGTTGCTCGGGTCTCCTTGCAGCAGCTCTCTGGCCTTGGCGAGCGCGGCTGCTCGCGCGGCCGGACCGCCGATCGTGACTCCGCGGTCGATGCTGCCGACCAGCGCGGCGGCGGCCTGGCGCCAGCGATAGACCTTGACGCCGACGACCGCCAGACCGGCCAGCAGCACCAGCCCCACCAGCACGGCGCCGACCCAGATCGCGACCTTGGGCAAGCCGCTGTGACGGCCGATGTCGACGACGCGCGGGATCATCTTCTTGGTGTTGGAGATGGCGGCGGTCAGCCGCGAATCGAACAGCCCGACCTGGCGCTCGAACGCGAGCGCGGCGCCGAGCGCGGCGCGCAGCCGCTCTTTATCGTCGGCCTCTGCTCCGACCTCCTCCTCGGCCGAGGGCAGCGCCGACGCGGTGGGCCCCTGCAGGCGCGAGGTCTCGGTCAGCGCGCGCTGGTGCGCCTGCTTGAGCAACTCGCCGTAGCTCTTTCTGGGGCCGCCGAACTGCACCGCGTAGCGCAGGTAACGCTCGGCGTGCGCCGGCTCGTCGGCCTGCAGGAAGATCTGGCCGACCCGGAACAGCGCCTCGGGCTGCTTGGGATCGACGCGCAGCACCGCGATCAGGTCCTCGAGCGCGTCGATTGCCCGCTGGCAGGAGATCAACGCCTCGGCGCGCAGCAGCAACCAGTCGCGGTCGCTCTCGCCGGGGCGCATCTCGGCCTCGCAGATGTCCAGCGCGCGCTCCGCGATGCCGACCAGCAGCGCCTCGCGCGCCTCGGTCAGCCGCTCCGAGCGCAGCGCGCTGCCGGCGTCTCGCTGCGGCTCCCGGAGCTCGCCGCCGCTGCGGTCGCCGATCTCTTGCTGCTGCTCGTCTTCTGCAGCGCCCTGCTCGTCGACGGGCAACCCGATCGGGTCATCATCCTGGTCGCTCATGGCGACAAAGATAGGCCACGCCCTGCCGCGGGATCAACGGATGTGCACGCGAGCGAAGCGCTTTTTGCCGGCGCGCACGGTATAGCTGCCGAGGCCGATCGGCTCGTTGGGGTCGCTGTGCCGCTGGCCATCGAGATGCACGCCGCCCTGGCTGATCAGCCGCCGGGCCGCGCCGTTGCTGCTCTCCAGCCCGGCGCGCGCGATCAGCAGGTAGAGCGCGATGGTCGGGCCTCCGGCGTCGACCGCGATCTCCTCGAGGTCGTCGGGAAGAGCGTCCTTCTTGCCGATGTTCTCTTCGAACCAGCGCGCCTCGGCCGCCGCCACCTCGGGCCCGTGGTAGCGCGCCACGATCTCCTCGGCGAGCTGGCTCTTCGCCTGCTTGGGATTGAGCTGGCCGCTCTTGACTTGCCGCCTGAGCGCGTCGAGATCGGACAAGGGCCGGTTCGACAGCAGGTCGTAGTAACGCCACATCAGCTCGTCGCAGATGCGCATCAGCTTGCCGAACTGTTCGCGCGGCGGTTCCTCGACGCCGATGTAGTTGCCCAGCGACTTGCTCATCTTGTTGCCGACCAGGCGGCCGTTTTCGACCCGGGCGTCCGTCCCCTCCAGGATCGGCGTGGTCATGATCACCTGCGGCTCGAGCCCGAAGGCCTGCATCACGCTGCGGCCGACCAGCAGATTGAAGAGCTGGTCCGTGCCACCCAGCTCTATGTCGGCCTGGAGTGCGACCGAATCGTAGGCCTGCGCCAGCGGGTACAGGAATTCGTGCACGGCGATCGGCAGATTGGCCTGGTAGCGCTTCTGGTAATCGTCGCGCTCCAGCATCTGCGCCACGGTGTACTTGGAGGCGAGACGGATGACGTCCGAAAAATCGAGCGGGCCAAGCCATTCGCGGTTGAAACGCACCTCGGTCCGCTCGCGGTCGAGGATCTTGTCGAGTTGTCGCCGGTAGGTGGTGGCGTTGGACTCGATCTGCTCGCGCGACAACGGCGGCCGCGTCTTGCTGCGGCCGGTCGGGTCGCCGATGGAGGCCGTGAAGTCGCCGATGACGAAGATGACGCGGTGCCCCAGCGACTGGAACTGCCTCATTTTGTGCATCAGCACGGTGTGGCCGAGGTGCAGGTCGGGCGCGGTCGGGTCGAAGCCGACCTTGATCGTCAGCGGCTGGCCGGCGTGACGGCTGCGGTCGAGTTTTTTTCTCAGATCGTCGAGCGTCTGCACATCGACCGCATGGCGCAGCAGCAGCTCGAGCTGTTCGGCGACAGGGGCAAATTTTGTCATGGCCCTTCGTAGGCCGGCGGTCGGTCACACGTCAAGTGGCACGCCGTGGCGACGATGACAGCAGCGCGAGCAGCTCGTCGGCGCAACGCGCCGAGGCGCCGCCGGCTGCGGCCAGGGCGGCCCGGGCCTGGCGACCGAGCGCCGCGGCCGCATCGGCCTCCGCCAGCAGCCGCTGCAGCTCGCGCTCCAGGTCGGCCGGTCCGGCGAGCTCGATCAGGCCGCGACCGCCGAGCAACGCGATCTGGTCGGCCGAATGCTCGGTGTGGCGGCCGGCCAGCACCGGCACGCCGAGCGCGGCGGGCTCGAGCATGTTCTGGCCCCCGCGCGGCACCAGCGAACCGCCGACAAAGGCGACCCGGGCCAGGCCGTAGCTCAGCGCCAGCTCGCCCATGGTGTCGAGCAGGATCACCGGTGCCTCGGGCGAGACGCCGGCGAGCGAGCTGCGCCGGACCGCGCGCAGCCCGGCGCGCCCGATGTCCGCCAGCACTTCGTCGCAGCGCTCGAGGTAGCGCGGCGCGACGATCAATCGCGCCGTCGGCAGCGCGCGCAGCGCGGAGGCGAATGCCGTCGCCACCAGCGCCTCCTCGCCGCGATGGGTCGAGCCGGCGACCGCGATCGGCTGGCCCGCCGCCAGACCGAGGCTCGCGGCAAAGGCGTCGATCGCGGCGCGATCCGGCACCTGCAGCGCATGGTCGAACTTGGTGTTGCCGGTGACGACGATGCGTTCGGTCGGGGCACCGATCGAACGCATCCGTGCCGCCTCGCCCTCGTCGCGCACCAGAAAGCGATCGACGTCGGCCAGCACGTTGCCGGTCCAGCGCAGCAGGCGCCGGTAGGGCGCCACCGACGACGGGGCGATGCGACCGTTGACGATAGCGATCGCCGCGCCGGCCGCGTGCGCGCGGCGGATCAGCGCCGGCCAGATCTCGGCGCGCTCCAGCAACAAGAGATCTGGTCGCAGCGCGTCGACGGCGCGGGCGGTCGCGCCGGGCAGGTCAAAGGGCAAGAACTCGACGCGGGCGCCGGGTAACCGTCGCCGCGCCATGTCGACGCCGGAACCGGTCAGGGCGGAGACCGTGACTGCGAGCGATCGCCGGCGACCCAGCTCTTCGAGCAGGGGGCGCAGGCACAGCACGTCGCCCGCCGACGCGCCGTGGGCCCAGACGCGGAGCGGCGGCTGCGGCCCGGCAACGCCGTCCGGAGGGAGCGGCCGGGGCAGCGTCGCCGGGCGCCGGCGCCACCAGAAGCGGCGCCAGAGACCGACCCGCAACTTGGGCTTGAGCGCGAAGTAGGGGACGACCACAAGATGGACGAGCCACGCCATGATCGCGTGCAGCCAGGTCATGATCGCCCACTGCTACCACTCGCCGCTGCGCTACGCCATCTCGAGATGTCGGCGCCGGTGGCACAAAATCTCTTTGCATGGTGCACAGGCCGTCGGTATAAGAAGGTCAACCAACTGAAGGGCGAGGCATACCATGCGTTGGGTCGCTGCACTCGCAACAACGGCGTTGTTGCTCGGCGCAACTGCTCATGCTCAGGCGGAATCGACGGATAATCAGCCGGCACCCGAGGGTGCCGCCGCAGCACCGCAACCGGAGACTACGGAATTGACCGCGACCCCGGCCGAGCCGGCCGCGGCGCAGGCTGCCGAGGCGACTCCCGAGGCGACTCCCGGGGCGACTGCCGAGGCGACTCCGGGGACTACTTCCGAGGCCAAGCCCGAGGCCGCGACCGATACGCCGTCCGACCTCGAGCGCATCATCGTCGCCGGCGCTGCGGGTGCGGTGGCGGTTGCCGGGCTGGCGGTCGGCATCACCTTCGGCGTGCTGGCGCTGGGAGAGTACAACTGCCTCAAGGACGTGGTCGCCTGCAACGAGGGTCGGACCGACAAGATCGAGGGCACCAAATATCTCGATGCGCGCGCCGAGGTGGAGCGCAAGGCGCTGTATGCTGACATGGGCTACCTGGTGGCCGCGACTGCAGCGACGGTCGCCATCGTCGGCACGGTCGAGCTGTTGCTCGGCTCCGGCAAGGAGTCTGCAGAATGAAAAAGCTGACCTATATCGTCGTGGGGTTTGCCGGTCTGGCCGCGCTCGCGATCGCAGCCTGCACTGTCATTCTCGATACCCAGTCTCTGACCGAACCCTGCACCATCGACAGCGACTGCCAGGAGGGTTTTCGCTGCGAGGAGGGGACGTGTCTGCCTGGCGACCGCGTCGACGCCGGCACGCTGCAGGATGCCGCGCTCGCAGATAGCCACCAGAACGACACTGCCCAGCCTGACACCTCGACGCCGGACGCGGCTGTGCCCGACACCTTCCAGCCCGACACCGCTGTGGCTGACGCCGCCACGCCTGATACCAGCGTCGCCGATACCTCTGTCGCCGATGCGACCGTGCCGGACTCCAACGCCGCCGACACCGCGGCCACCCCCGACAGCGCGCCGGTCGACACCCTCGAGACCGACAGCACGACTTCGGTAGACGCTGGCTAGCCGGACCTTCCCGCTGCGGGTCGAGCGCGTTTGGCGCGGCCTCGACCATCACAGTCTGGTGCGGGCGTGCTCCTGGGCGCTGACCGCGGTCACGGCCGCCAGCCGGATGATCTCTTCTGTGCTGGCGCCGCGCTGGCTGATGTTGGCGGCATAGTCGATGCCCAGCAGCATCGGACCCACCACCTCGGCGTCCGCCAGGTGCTGCAGCAGCTTGTGCGCGATGTTGGCGCTGGAGAGGTCGGGGCAGATCAGCACGTTGGCGTTCTCGGTCAAGGCAGCAAACGGAAAGTCGCGCTGCCGCAACTCGGCGTTGACCGCGACGTCGGCCTGCATCTCGCCGTCGATCTCGATGTCGGGCCGCTGCTGCTTGACCAGCGCCACCGCCTGCCGTGCCTTGAGCGTCGTCGCATGTCGCACCGAGCCGAAGCTGGCATAGGCCAGCATGGCGACGTGCGGCTTGATCTCGAACTGGCGCGCGTAGTCGTGGGCCATGATCGCGATCGCCGCCAGCTCCTCGGCCGCGGGGTCGATGTTGACCGTGCAGTCGGCGATGAACTTGGTCTCGTTTTTGAACA
This sequence comes from Deltaproteobacteria bacterium, assembly GCA_016934455.1. Taxonomy (GTDB): domain Bacteria; phylum Myxococcota; class JACRCW01; order JAFGSX01; family JAFGSX01; genus JAFGSX01. Next base: position 10,706 of record JAFGSX010000418.1, on the reverse strand, counting down.
CCAGCATGTACATGCCGGCCGCCAGCCCGCCCTTGTCTCGCAGGATCTGCAGCACTGGCCGCGCGCAATCCACGTAGGTGTCGTTGACACCCGCAACCAGGCCGTCGGCGTCTCCGGTGCGCACCATCATGCAGCCGAAGATCAGCCGGTCGTGGACCAGGCGCTGGGCCGAGCGCGGCGTGACGCCGCGCCTCTGCCGCAGCTCGTACAGCTTCTGCGCGTAGGCCGAGCGCTGATAGGAGACCGCCGGATCGAGCAGCGTGACCTGGCTCAGATCCAAGTGGTTGTCGGCCGCCAGGCTTCGCATCACGTCCGCGCTGCCGAGCAGGATCGGCCGGCACACGCCCTCCGCGGCAGCCACGACTGCGGCCCGCAGCACCCGCGCGCTGTCGCCCTCGGGAAACACGATGCGCTGCTTGTGCTGCTGGGCCTTTTCGAGGCTGAGCTGCAGCCGGCAGCGCGCCGGACTCAGGCGCCGCTCGAGATCGGCGCGGTAGGCCTCGATGTCCTGAAGCGGCACGCGAGCCACGCCGCCATCGGTCGCGGCGAGGGCGACCGCCGGTGCTGCGACCAGCAGCACTCGTGTGTCGAACGGCTTGGGGATCAGGTAGTCGGGGCCAAAGCCGTATCTCCGGTTGCCGCAGCCGGCCGGGGTCTGCTCCGGCGCCTCGAGCCGGGCCAGCTCGGCCAGGGCGCGAGCCGCGGCAACCTTCATCTCCTCGGTGATCTTGCGCGCGCGTACGTCGAGAGCGCCGCGAAAGATGAACGGGAAACCGAGCACGCTGTTGATCTCGTTGGGATGGTCGCCGCGGCTGGTCGCCACGATGGCGTCGTTGCGCGCAGCCTTGGCGTCGGGGTAGGTGATCTCGGGATCCGGGCTGGCCAGCGCGAAGACGATGGGGCTCTTGGCCATCGAGCGGATCAGCTCCTGGCTGATCGCACCCTGGACCGAGCAGCCGACGAGCACATCCGCGCCTTTGACGATCTCGGCCAGCGTCTGAAGCCGGGTGTTCTGGGCGAAGTGCTGCTGGTACTTGTTCAGGCCCTGCGAGCGGCCCTTGCGGACGACGCCCTGGGCGTCGACGAGCACGATGTTGTCGTGCGCCACCCCGAGCCGCTCGTAGAATCTGGCACAGGTGACGGCCGCGGCACCGGCACCCGCGAACACGAGCCGGACGCTCTGGATCGGCTTGCCCGCGATCTCGCAGGCGTTGACCAAGGCGGCGCCGCTGACAATCGCGGTGCCGTGCTGTTCGCCATGGAACACCGGGATGTCCATGATCTCCCGCAACCGGTCCTCGATCTCGAAGCAATCGGGCGCCCTGATGTTCTCGATGTCGATGCCGCCGAAGGTCGGCTCCAGCAGCTTGATGGTGCGGACGATCTCGTCGACGCTGCCGCTCTCGATCTCGAGGTCGTATGCGTCGATGTCGGCAAAGCGCTTGAACAGCACGCTCGTTCCCTCCAGCGCCGGTTTGCTGGCGCTGGCCCCGAGGTCGCCCAGATTGAAGACGGCGCTGCCGTTAGAGACCACGGCGACCAGGTTGCCCTTGCTGGTGTAGCGATAGGCGCTGTCGGGATTGTCCTTGATCTCGAGGCACGGCTCGGCCGCGCCGGGCGCATAGGCCAGGCCGAGATCGCGCGCGGTGAGGCACGGCTTGGTCGGGACGACCTCGACCTTGCCGGGCCGCGCGCTGGAATGGTAGAGAAGCGATTCTTCACGTCGTGGCGTCGTCATCGTTCGACCGCTCTGTCGGTTGTTGGCTGCGCGCGGTCATGCCGCCGCGCACCTGCCATCAGCGCGCAAAAAAAAGATAACCGCAAGCGCGCAGCCGATCGCGCAGCCGACCGCGCAGCGCTTGCGCGCCGGCGCCGGGTCTGAATATCTTGTCCCGCGCCAGGTCCGCGGTCGCGCCGTCGCTCGCGATGCACCGTCCGACCGCGCAGGGACGGCGACGCGATGACGACATCAGCCACCAGAGCTGTCGGCGAGGCCGCCGAGCACCCTCTGGCCCCCGGCGCCGTGGCACGCGCCCTGATCGATCTCTGCGCGCGCGCGCGCAGCGGTTTTCTGCGCGTCCGGCACGGCGACGACGAGGTCACCGTCACCATCGTCAAGGGAGAGCTGGTCAACGCCCGCTCCAATCTGCGCCAGCATACCCTCGGTTCGTACCTGGTCAGCATCGGGAGGCTGACCGAGAACCAGGTCTTTGCCGTCGACGAGGAGATGAGAGCGCGCGGGGCTCGCTTCGGCGAGGCGGCGGCTCGCCTGGGGCTGATGACCGCGGCCGAGGCCGTGCAGTTGCTGCAGGCGGCGGTGGCCGAGCGCATCTGCAACGCGGCCACCTGGAGCGCCGGCATCTGGCAGTTCTTCGAGGACGCCGAGCGAGCGGAGGGCAATGCGCTGTGCCGCTGCGAGGTCTACGATCTGGTTTTCAGCGGTTACCTGCGGCACGGTGACGTGGCCGAGGCGGTCCGGATCTTCGGCGAGCACCACGATCGCTATGTCTGCGCCACGCCGAGCTTCCTGTCCCGCGCCTCGCAGTTCCTGCGCCTGGCCCCCGATTCGCCGCTCCCCGACCTGGTGCGGCGAGCGCCGCTGCTCAACGACCTGCTGATCGCGCTGCAGGGTCGCGGCGTCGCCGGCCTGCGCGAGCTGTGCGCGCTGTGGGCGACCGATCTGATCGCGTTCGAAGCGAGCCCCGGGGCGGCGATCGAGGCCGCCGTCCGCAAGCCTTCGCAGCCGAAGCTGGCGGCGCAGACGGTCGGCCTGGAGGGCGAAGCGCAGCCGGTGGTCGACTTCATCTTTGCCGAATACCTGCGCTGCCAGGGCGCGGACTGCTACGGCGTGCTGGGGGTCGAGCGCGGCGCCACCGCCGAGACCATCGCCGCCGTCAGCCGCAGGCTGCTGGCGCGGCTATCGGCGCCCGACGTCGAGGCGGTCACGATGGCGTCGGCGCGCGCCCGGCTCGAGGAGATCCGCGGCTGGGTGCGCAATGCGCTGCAGGTGCTGACCGACCCAGGCCGGCGCCAGGTCTACGATCGGGCGCTCGAGGCGGTACCCGGCGTGGCTCCAGCCGGCATGCGCGACGCCGAGAGCGAGGAGTTCTATCGGCAGGGCCAGCGCGCGCTGGCGAGCGGAGATCTCGATCTGGCGGTCGGAGCATTGCGCCAGGCCGTCCAGCGCTGTCCGGCAGATCCCGACTACGCGGCGGCGCTCGGCTGGGCTGAAACCCGGCGTGCCGCGTCCGAGGCGCAGGCCGGTTTTAAGCGATTGCGCGAGGTGTGCGAGCGCAATCCGCACGCCGCGCGCGCTCACCTCTACCTGGGTCTGGTGTTCGAAGAGCGCGGCGATCTCGACCTCGCCCGGAGTTCGCTGCAGCGCGCGGTCGAGATCGATCCGCGCCTGTCCGATGCCCAGCAGGCGCTGGCGCGCGTCTCGGGAAGCACGCGCGATCTCTATCAGGAGCTTTTCGGCGACAGACCGTTCGCGTGACGCCGTTCGGCTGCTGCCCCATCTCGACCCTCTCACCCATTTGGCCGCACCCCCCGATTGGCACGCCAACCTGCGCGGGAATCGGATAGTCACAGTGCGGGCCGGCCGGGGGGGCGGTATCGGCAGAGGGCAAGGGCGCAGATGAAGGTGAAGTTTCAGCCAGGCCAGCCGGAGTTTCCGCGCTCGTTGCTCAGCGCGGCCCGGCAGCTTGCCGAGAGCGGCAAGCTCGACCGGCGGGAAGAGGAGCTGGTCGACGCCGTGGCGGCGGGTGACCGCGGTCAGGTTGCGCTCCCCGGCGAGTTCATCGACATGCTGGAGCGCCACCGCGGCGACCTCAACCGCCAGCAGCGGCGCGCGCTCGGCCGCGCCCACGGCCGGATGCCGGCTCCGGTGATCGATTTTGACTCCGCCGCCGAGCGTCTGCGGCCGGGTTTTGCCGACGACGTGCAGCGGCTGGTGGCGCGGGCGCAGGACGGCCCCGATGCCTCGCTGACCGAGCGCCGCGTGCTCGAGGATCTGTTGGCGCGTCACGGCCATGTCCTGGAGCCCCAGCTCCGAAACCTGGTGGTGGGATTTCTTCGCACCATGCCGGACGAGTCCGCGGCGCCGGTGCACTCGGGACAATTCGGGGCGCTGGCCCAGGTGGTGGCGCTGCGCTACGAGCAAGCCGCGGTCGAGCCGGCGGCGGAGTTGCCGGCGTTGGCCCCCCACAGCCGGGCGCAGATCGAACAGGCGCTCGAGGCGCGCGGCCAGCGCGGGCACCTGCTGGTGGCTATCGGCGCTGCCACCGGCGACGAGATGCGTCGGCTCGACGCCGGCCAGATGAGCCTGTCCGAGTTCTTTTGCATCGCCGCGCGCGGCCACTTCGGGGATGGCGCCTCGCGACAGATCTCGCTGGCCGCCGCGCGCGAACGCCTGACCGCGGCCGGTCTGGAGGGCGATCTCGACCGGCTGCTGAGCGATCTGCCACCCGCCGAGCGCGAGCGGCTGATCGCGGGCGAGTTGAGCCCGAACCAGATCTTCGGGCTGCTCGCCGGCTCGGGTGACAGCGAGAGCTGATGCCTTCGCCATGTCACGCGGCTGCCATTGAAAGCCGGGCCAGTCTAAGTTATTTCTCTGCTGGAGCCGCGGGAGTCAACCGATGACGGAGACCAAGTCGTCGCCTGTTCCATTGGCCGGAACAGTCGCCGACCATCCGCTCGACGACATCGTGCGCGCGCTGTGCCAGCAGCACCGCGATGCCGTGGTCCGCGTCCAGCACGGCGAGGAGTGGGGCACGATCGAGATCGTCGACGGTCGCGTTGCTGCCGTCGAGTTCCGCGGGACCGACGGCGACGAGGCATTGATCCTGATCACCGCGCTCGGCAGCGGTTCCTTCTCGGTAGACCTCCGCGACCGGCCGTCGGCAGCGGCGATTTTTGGCGGTGGTCTAGACCGTGCTCTCGAAGAGGCGCAGCAGCGGAGAGCCCGCATCGAAGCCCTGATCCAGGCCGTCGGCGGGCCGACCCAGGTGTTCCGGATCGATGTCGCCGTGTTGAGCGGCCTGCTGGAACAGATCCCGGACGAGGTCAACGCGGTCATGCGCCTGTGCGACGGTCGGCGCACCATCAGCGAGGTGCTGGCCGCCACCAGCTTCGAAGAGGTGACCACGCTGCGCGTCCTGCAGCGCCTGCATGCGCTGCGGGTGCTCAAACCGGCCGATGACGGCGAGCCGCCCGAGCCGACTGCGCCGTCGCGGGTTGCCGATGGCGCGCCGTTGCCGACCGGGGTGTTCTCGATCGGGGGGCCGGCAGCGCTGGTCGACGAGACGCCAGAGCTCGCGGCCGGGCCGCCACCGGCCGGGCCGCCACCGGCCGGGCCGCCACCGGCCGAGCCGCCACCGACAGAGCCGTCGGAGACCGCGCCGCACGCGACCGAGGTGGCGTCGCCGGAGGTCGCCGCCGCGCCCACGGGCGCCGGCGAGTCCCCCGCCGTCAAGAGCGGGACCGTCGCGCCGTGGGTCCAGCACCATCTCGATCCCAGGAGCGCGCCGGCGCCGCTGGTCGCGCTGTGGAAGGACGTCGATCCGGCCTCGCCGGTGGTCGCGCGCTGGACGACGCAGCCGCAGGTGAAGCGCGACGTCGACGAGGCGATGCCCGAATACGTTCCCGCTTCTCTCTCCGAGGCGCTCAGCGGCGAGCCGGAGGGAGGTGACGAGGGCGACAAGAGCCTCGACGGCTGGCTGGATGCCAGCGAGGTCAACTTCTTCTCGCTGCTGAGACCCGAGCCGCCTCCGTTCGAGTTGCCGCTCCGCACCCAGCCGCGCGAGCTGTTCCCCTATGTGCTGACGCTGGCGTTTGTCGTGCTGGTGGTGGCCGCGATCGGAACCTACGTTCTGGTCTCTGCAGGATCGGGCAACGCGCAGGCCACCGCCGACTACTACCGCGATACCTTTGGCGAGGCGAGAGCCGAGAAGCTGCGGCCGGTCATCACCGCCCAGTCTGACCAGGCCAAGGTTCAGACGCCGTTCGAGGCCGCGCTCGAGCGCGCCCGCGAGAGCGAGGTCGAGATCGGAACGCCGGTGGTGACCCCGCTGCGGCTCAACAAGCCCGCTGCGGCGGCGGTCGACAGGCACCGGACCGCGGCTGCCGCTGGCGTCGACCCGGCGCTCAAGCCGATCGCCGAACCGGTGCCGGATGACGCCGGCAAGAGCTTTGCGCAGCTCTACACCGAGGGCATGCTGTTGCTCAAACGCGAGAAATACGCGCTGGCGCTGCCCAAGTTCGAGGCCGCCATGCTGCGCGATCCGGGCGATGCCCGGGTCTATCTGTCGATCGGACAGATCTACTTCGAGTACGGCGAGGTCGCGCGAGCCCTCAGTTATTACCGCAAGGCCGAGGCGCTGTCTCCGCGGACGCCCAAGGTACACCTGCTGATGGGGCTGGCGCTGCACGAGGCCGGCCACTACCAGGAGGCGCGCCAGCACTACGAGACGTACCTGTCGCTGTCGCCCGAAGACAGCGAGGCGAGCGCCGTGCGCGGCATTCTCGAGACCCTGCCTCAGTAACTCCGACCGAAAAATTGCCCGGCGGGCAGCGGCGGCGTACGGTGGAATCACCGGGTGCCGAAGGTGGCAGGACGGCGCCAGCGGGTGGCGGAGGGATCGATGCGCGACACGGTCGAGGTGACCCGACGCGCCACGCTGCTGCGGCTGCCGGAGCCCGATCTGATGTCGTTGCGAGCCCTGGCGCAGCGCACGCGGATCTCGCAGAGCCACTATCTGCGCGAGGCGATCGGCGATCTGCTCGAGAAGTACGAGCGCTTTTTTGTCTGCGACGCCCCCGAGCCGTCGGGCGGCCGGTGAGGGAGGAAAGCGATGCATCATCCGATCAGACCGATCTGCTGGCGCGACATCGCGGTCAGCTACGATCCGCGCAGCCTGCCGTTTCTGCGCTACTATCAGGAGGCGGGTCTGGCTCCCCGGCCGAGGCGTGAGCGGGGGCCGCGGTGATCGCCGATCGCCCGGCCGCGGATTCGCGGCGGCCGCGCCCGCGTCGACCGCGGACCGTTCAGGCCCAGATCGCCGATAGCGTCGAGACCGTGGTCTCCGGGCGGCTCACCATAGCCGACGCCGTCGAGCCACCCGGCGCGGTCGCGCCGACCAGCAAGGGCGCGGCATAGTAGATCCGCTGTAAAAATAGACCGCGGGCCGGCGCGACTATGCAGTCGCTCTCCGGCGCCCCGCTGCCAGCCGCGACCAGTCGTCCGACCATGGCGCGCGCCATGCGCCGCAGAAAGCGGTCGGCCTCGATGTCGATGACGACGAGCCGGCCTCGCTCGCGCACGCGAACCAGGTCGATGCGGCAGATCGGCGAGCGCCCTCCGCCGTCGCCGGTGCGAAAAGGCGAGCAGTCGCGGCGGCCGGTCCATGCCTTTGCGGTCTCGATCATAGGCAGCATCTCCACCGGCGCGGCGAGTCGCCAGGCGCGGCGCTGCAGCGCCGGATCGGCCTCGCTGCGCTCGATGCGATAGCGGTATCGCTTGGCCAGCGCGCTCGAGCGGGCGTGAAAGCTCGGGCCGACTAGAGCGCAGCCGCGCACCAAGATCCCCGGCGGGAGATGGGCGTTGATAAGGGTGCGCAGCCGGTCCGGCGGCGGTGGGTCCGGCAAGCGGAAGGAGACGACCTGGGCTCGGGCGTGGACTCCGGCGTCGGTGCGGCCGGCGACGGCCAGCGCGATCGGCTCGCGGCCGGTCGCGCCGACGGTGGCCCGGCGCAAGGCCAGCTCGACGGTCGGCAGATCGCCCTGCCGCTGAAAACCGTGAAACAGGTCGCCGCGGTATGAGATCAGGCAGGCCAGGGTCGGTGGACGCATCAGGGTCTCGCTTATGGCGTCAGAGATCGGTACAATAACAGACGGCGCATCGGTTCGCGTCCGGCGGAAGGAACATGAGCGATAGCATCGAAGGCGGTTGGCTGTACAAAGAGAAGGGCGCGGTCTGCGGTCCGGTGTCCGCGGCGGTGCTGATCGACAAGCTCTTCAGCGGGGCGCTGGACGGCGAGACCTCCATCGCGCCCGAGTTCGGCGAGTGGCGGCGGCTGGGCGAGGTGCCCGAGTTCGAGGCCCCGCTGGCGCGCGCGCTCAAGGCTCGCGCCGAGGAGAAAGCGCGACTCGAGAAGCAGCGCACCCAGCGCCGCCTCGCCATCGGCCGCGCCGCGATTCTGCTGCTGGCCGCCCTGGTCTTCAGCAGCGGTGGCTTTGTCGGCGGCCACGTCCTCGCCGTCACCAAGCCATGGGAGGACAAGACCGACTGGACCAAGCGCCGGCCCGAGCTGGTGGCGCTGTCGGTAAAGCCGGTGCCGCAGCTCGGTCCGAGCACCGGCGGCACGGGCGGCGACGACAAGGTCGAGAGCGGCGACGCCGTCGCCAGCAAGGAACCCGGTCGCAGCGGCGGGGGCAAGCGCACGGGCAAGTCCAGATCCAGTGTGGGCAAGGGCGACAAGCGCGAGGATAAGGTGGCCGCGGCGTCGACCACGACCAGCCCGCCTGCGGGCAACGAGGATCCAAAGGACGACATCCCGCCCGTGGGCGGCGCCGAGAACATGGACTACAACGCGGCGGGCCTGCCGCGCACGCTGACCCAGAACCAGATCATGAAGGTGCTCGCCACGCAGAAGAGCGGCATCATCAATTGCCTGGCTGCCGAGGCCAAGACCAACCCCAACATGCCGTCCGTGGTCACGATCGAGTTCGTGATCACGCAGAAGGGCACCGCCGCCGAATTTCGGGTCGGCGAGCGCGACCTGCGCAGCGGCCCGATGGCGGACTGTCTGCGCAGCAAGGTCATGTCGCTGCGCTGGCCGCAGTTTTTTGGCGAGAACAAGACGGTCACGCTCCCGTTCAACATCAAGCGCAAGTGACCGTCAGCGCAACCCCTCGCTCTTCTCCCCGAACACCGCTGCCTCGAACACCTCGATCTTGAGGCCGCCGCTGCGCCAGGTGGCGGGAGGCAACCCGGCCTTGAGGCAGGTCTGGCTGAGAAAGGTGTCGCGATCCCACCCGTTCTCGGTCGCCACCTGCGGCAGCAGAACGCCGCGATTGAACCCGCGCTCGACGCAGATGCCGTGGCGACCGACCTCGATCTGCTGCGGATCCGCGATCTCTTCCAGCGGGGTCAGCAGCGAGATCTCGATGTCGATCTCGTCCAGCTCGTCCGGCCCGACCGGATAGAAGCGCGGATCCCGGAGCGCCGACGCGGCGGCCATCTCGCGGATCGTAGCCACCACCGAGGGACCCGAGGTAAAGGTGCCGATGCAACCGCGAAGCTGGCCGCGGCGATGGAGCGTGACGAAGGCGCCGTTGCTCGGCAGATCTGCGGCCGGCTGCGGATCGGATCCGGTCTGCGGAGCGCCGACGGCAGCGCAGACCGTGTGGCGCGCCACCGCCAGCAGTGCCCGGCGGTCGTCGCTGCTGAGGTCGGTCGCCTTCACGTCTCCTCCCCGTCGATCGGCGTCAGTTGGCGATCCAGCTCAGGTCTCCAGCGCCCTCGCGCAGCACCACCGGGTAGGGGCCGGTCAGATCCACCACCGACGACAGCGGTCTCTCGAGCGGTCCGGCGTCGAGCAACAGGTCGATGCCGTGCCCCATGTGCAGCTCGATCTCGTCCGGGTCGAACAGGCGTTTCTCTCCGACGCGCGTGCTGGTGGAGATGATCGGTTTGCCCAGGCCGCGCGCGATGGCGAGGCAGACCTGGTCGTCCGGCACCCGGATGCCGACCGTCATTCTTTTGGACTGCAGGATCTTTGGAACCTCGGGCGTGGCGCGCAGCACAAAGGTGTAGGGACCGGGAAGCAGCCGACGCATCGTCCGATAGGCCTCGTTTTCGACCTGGGCATAGCGCGGCAGATCCGCCAGATCCGGGCAGATGAACGACATCAGGTGATCGGCTGGGAGCCCTTTGAGCTGCAGCACGCGATCGATCGCCTTTTTCTCGAAAATGCTGCAGCCGATTCCATACGTTGTGTCCGTCGGGTAGGCGATGATGCCACCCAGGTTGAGGACTTCGACTGCGCGCGTGATCTTGCCGGGCTCGGGATAGCCGCGGCTGATCTTGATACGGGTACCGGTAGAATGCGCCATGTACCGCCCTTCGAAGAGGCGCCACTTTGGTAAAAAAGCTCTTTTGACCAAAGCGCCGGATAAAGGCAAGTGGAATCCACACCGTTTGTAGCGCTGGTCGGCCAATCGTGCGTTAATAGGGGTGCGAGCCGCGGAGGCAGCGCACGGAGGTCCGCAGTGAGGCAGCACTGCGCCTGGGTGGCGGTGCTCATAGCTTTGTCAGCGGTCGAACCAGCGATCGCTGCTGCGGCAACGCGCGTAGTCATTCTCGAGTTCGAGGGCACCGCCGGCGGCGGCCGCAAGATGGCGGACGCGGTAGAGACCGAGCTCGAATTGGTCGACGACATCGTGCTGGTGCCGCGCGGCAAGCTCTCCAGCAAGCTCAGGCGCGGCTCGGCGCGCCTGTCCGCCGGCTCGGTCGCCGGGGCGATGCAGAGCGCCAACGTCGACATGGCGCTGGTCGGGATCGGCCGTCAGACAGCGGACGGGCCGGCCATCGAGCTCACGGCCTACAACCGGCAGGGGCAGGTCGTCTGGACGGAGCTGATGACGCTCGGCTCCAACGATCCGGATCTCGACGCCATCGCGCCGCTGATAGCCGACGGCGTCAAAAG
>JAFGSX010000033.1 GCA_016934455.1 Deltaproteobacteria bacterium | reverse complement strand
TTCTGAGCCTGCGAAGATAAAAAGACTTACGCCGATCAGCGGGCCCCTGCCGAAAATTGGCTCAATTCAAGCGAGCTGAGGGTTTAGACTGGGTGCTGGAACAGATCCTGGGCGCTCGAGAATTGCCCTTGCTTGTTGCTTTGAGCCTGGCTTTGAGCTTAGCACAGAACGCATACTCGCTCTGGGAACGGCGCTTCGGCGGCGAGGGATCGGGCGCTTCACCACTATTCTCAAGGCTCGATCCAACGACCTCACGCGTGAACTCTTGCGCCGAAAGAACGCTCAGGCCAGCGGTGATGTGGCATAAAACCAGTTTTGGGACGCAGAGCAAGGCAGGCAGTCGCTTCGCCGAGCGCATCCTGACGGTGACCGCGTCGTTGAGACTGCAAGATCGCCACGTGCTCAGCTACCTCAGCTCTGCGATTGCAGCCCATCGCAACAACGATCTAGCGCCATCGCTTCTGCCTCAAACAACGACATGCGCGCCAGTGGCCGCGTAGAGTCGTGAACGCTTACCTTGCTTTTTTTCTCAGAAGCGCCGGTCGTCTCTATGCACTTCTTCATGGTGCAGGGCGGCCGAACCCAAGACGAGTCGGACTGTTTTTTTTGCCTTGGGCGCCTTGGGAACGGACGACATAGGCCTCGCCGCTGTCTGAATCGAGCCACCACCATTCGGCAAGGCCATTGCCGTCGCTGTCGCCGAGAGCCCCGATCGCGATGCCGTCCATGCCGGTGGCGCGCCGATGGACGAGCTCGCCGGTCGGGGCGATCCCGGCGCGCCGACCGCGGTGCAGGCGGATCTGGTGGCCGTGCGCCACGACCACGTCCGCCCTCCCGTCTCCGTCGACGTCACCGACGCCCAGCGCCCGGATCCAGTTCCAGATCCCGTCCGGCCCTTTCAGCGTCATGGCAAGACGTTGTCCGGCCTCCTGTTGCCCGAGGTACAGAAGCAGCTCGTCGCTCGAATCGCTGCAATCGCAGCAGTCGCAAGCCGAGGGCCGGGTGACGAGCAGGTCGAGCCAACCGTCGCCGTTCACGTCGCCCGCCGCGGCCACGATCGTCCCAAAACGCGGATGGTCGTCGCGCAGCGTCGCCAGCGTCTGCCCTTTTCTGGCGCCGCTGACGAGACGCACCTGCGAATGCTCTCCGGACGAGACGACGGCGACGTCGTCGGTCCCATCCCGGTCGAGGTCGCCCACGCGAAACACCGTGCAGTCGCTGGTCCTAATCTCGAGCGGTCTTTGGCGAGGCGCGCAGCGACGGGGCACTCGGATGACGCGCCCGCCAGCGAGCAGAAAGAACGCCTTTCCCGTGTCGTCGAAGCCCTCGAGCATCTGATCCTGCGCAGGACAGTCCGGTGCAGCAGCCCGATCCTCTCTGGGCTGCGTCTGGCTCGGGCCGGAGGCCAGGAGCAGTACCGGCCACACCGCAAGCGGTGCCGACATGCAGCAGCAGCGAACGCGGCCCCATCGTGATCGCCCTGGCATGGTGCCGAAGATACCACGGCGCGTGTCGGCTCGATGTTCCGTGCTATCATCCGCGCCGAGGGGTCTCGCATGAGGTTCGCCGCCATCTTTGCGCTCGCCAGCGCCTCGATCGTCTTGGCGGTCCATCCCGCAGAGGCCGAGATCTGCCCCACCTCCCAGCCGGGCTGGCTCTCGGGGCGGGTGGTGGTGTTCGAGCCCAATCTCAACCCGCCGCAGGATCGCGGCGTGGGCGAGGTCTTCGTCTACGCCTTCGCTCCCGGCAGCTCCGCGGCCGGCGTGCGCTTCATGGCGGTGACCGATCCCGACGGCAACTTCTGCGTGCACGACACGACCCCGGGCGACTGGGTGCTCACCGTCTACGAGCCCTTCACCTATCGCCCCCGCACGGTCGAGCTCCAGTGCACCGCGAGCGCGTGCGCGGCCGGGACGCTGGCCCTCGACGGCTCGCTGGTTCGCATCAGCGATGACTTCGTGACGCCGGGGGTGAGCGAGTGGACGGGCGCGCTCGCCCAGAGCGTGACGCTGCCGTCGGGCGCGGTTTCCCTGGTCAAGGTCAGCATGCGAGCCAACGGCGCCGACGGGGCCACCAGCGTGACCGTCTATCGCGGCACCTCGCTCGCCACCGCGGTCGGCACCGGCTGGATGCGCATCCCGCAGGGCGGCGGGCGGTCCACGGCCGCGTTCTTTCCTGGCGAGGTGACCGGCACCGGCGGCGAGACGCTCACGCTCGTGACCGGGGGCGCGGGCTGGGGCCCGTGGCGCTCGGCGTCGAATCCGTACCCGGACGGGCAGCTCTACATCCCAGACCTGGGGGCCCAGACCCTGACGCCGCGGGCAGACGAGGATCTGATGCTCACGCTCGACGTGGACGGGCCCGACGGTCAGCTCACCAGCTACTACGTGACCGGTCTCGAGGGTTTCGAGTTCGGCAACGAGATGGCGCAGACCTTTGTGGCGCGCTCGCGCGCGATCACCCATGCGTCGGCCTTTACCGGCAATCCGGCGGGATTGCGCCGCGTTCAGGCCTGGGTCTCGCGCCAGCCTCAGGGCGAGGCCATTGGCCCGGTGAAGGAGACCATTGGTCTCGAGCAGCAGGGTATCGCCTTTGGCTGGTTCGACGGCGAGGTCACCACCACGCCGGGCGAGACCTATGCGCTGAACCTGCGCTTTCCCGAGGGGGGCCACGCCCTGTACACGCGCACGACCGACCCGGGCGGGCGCGACCCGACGCCGGGCGGCACTCTCTACGTCGACGGCAACGCCCGCGAGAGCTCGCTGGCGGGCCGCGTGATGGGGCCGGCGCCAAGCTCCCAGCACGACGGGGGCGGCGCGGGGGACGCCAGCGTTCCGCCGCGGGACGGAGGTCGGGCGGATGGCTCACGCGACGCGGGCGACGGAGGCAGCGCAGGCGATGCCGGCGCCGGAGACGCCAGCGCTCCGGCGCAGGATGGAGGCAGCGGCGACGGCCAGCCCGGTGCGGACGCGGGCGCGGCCGGTGCGCCCTCCGGTTGCGGGTGCAGTGCCGCGGCGGGCGCCGATGCGCTCCTGGCGCTCGCGCTGTTGCTCGGTCCGGCGTTTTTTAGGCCGCTTCGTGCGTCTGCCAGGAGCAGGATGAGACGCCAGGCCCAGGTGTCCATTTGGCGAGGAACGGAAGAGAATCAGACCTCACCTTTGTGCACGCGGATCACGAGCGGAGTCCATCCCAGGTCGGTCAGCGCCGATCCGGCTGGCCCGTCGCAGTTGAGGCACTCGTCTCCGCGGCTGCGAAACCAGAGCATCATCTCGTGCCGGTCGATGGCATTGACGGCGTCCGCATCCGGGCCCCAGTAGACCTCGTAGTTGGGTTTGAGGCGGCGGTAACGCAGCTTGGTCGGTGTCGAGCGGGCGACGAGGTCGCGCGCGAGTCGGGTCGGCAGCCTCGTCAGAGCGACGAAAGCGTTGGCCCGGCGCAGCGGGATGCTGGCCTTGACCAGCTTGCCCCACAGTCCGAAATCCGAATAGGGCCGGTACTCGTAGCCGTCGGCCGCCCACGAAGGGCAGTCCCATGCCGGCATCAAGAACAGGACGCTCTGATCGCGAGCGACGCGCCTCGCCTCGCGCAGCGCCTGTTCTGGATTGGGCACGTGTTCGAAGACCCAGATGGACCAGATTGCGTCGAAGGTGTCGTCGGCAAATGGCATGGCGGTAGCCGACCCGAGCACGAACTTCTTGTGGTAATAGCCGGCGACGCTGGGCGAGATGTCGAGGCCGGTGTAGTCGGTGGCCAGATCCTGCAGATGACCGCGGCCGGATCCGATCTCCAGAATCGGTTTGTCGCGCAGCCCGTAGCGCTCGACGAACTGTCGAACCAGGTCCTCGACGTGAAAGGCCTCGGCAGCGGCGCGCGCGACTCGCAGGTACCTGGTCTCGTACTCGGTGGCGCTGCTCGGCGCGCTGGCGGGTTGGCGGTAGGCGGCCTCGTAGTAGCTGCGAGCGGCCTCCAGCTCCCGAGGAGTCAGCGGCGCGTCGACGTCAAATGGAAAATGGGCGATGACCAGTGCGGCCGCGGCAAAGAGCAGGATCAGGCTGACGTGCTTGAGCGCCGTCAGGTATCCCGCGTACCGCTTCATGCGGACGCTCGAGCGGCCGCGATTGCCCGGGTCGGTCACTTGAGCTGGCTGTCCTTGCTGCCGCGGCGATTGAAGAGGCTGCGCTCGGTGCGCTGCGCGTCGAGCTCGGCCTGGCAGTTGACACAGCGCCGCACTCCCGGCATGGCCCGGCGCCTCGCCTCCGGGATCGGCTCACCGCAGTCCTCGCACTCCAGCCGGCTGTCTCCCGTCGGCAGGTTGCGGCGCGCCCGCGCCACCTCGTCCTCGACGCTGGCGTCGATCTGATCCTGCACCGCTCCGTCGCGCGCCCAGCCCACCGCCATGCGGCGCTCCCCCGGTCGGTGCTTTCGGCCCGATCCCAGCCCGACCGCGAACTCTTGGCCTCTCTTGCGGGCCCGGAGCAAATATAACATCGCCGGTGCGCCTCGTCCGCTACTCTCTACAGACAAGGCACGCGAGGGAACGGAGACCCGGCGCCACTGGGACAGTTGTCCCAAAGAGCGAAGTATGGCTCGATGTCTGTGGCGAACAGAAGGGTGGGGCACGGCGATGCTATCTGGCTGCGTTCCGGCGCTTCGTTCCGGCACCTTGCTGTGCCTCGGTATTGCCGCGTTGAGCTGCTGCGAGAGCGCCGCCGCGACCGATGCCGGCGCGTCGGTCCGGTCTGACAAGAAGGCGCTGCGCGGCATCCTCGACCTGCCGTTGACCGAGCAATGCCCCCGCTGCCACCGGCTTGCCGCGGGTCTTGGTCACACGTGTGCCCTTCGCGACGACGGTACCGTCTGGTGCTGGGGACGCAACAGCGGGGGTCAGGCGCTGCCGACTCGGGTCAACGGCATCGACGGTGCCGTGGCCATCACCGCGGGATTCGAGCACTCGTGCGCGCTGCGTCGAGACGGCACCGTCTGGTGCTGGGGCAGCAACCGCTTTGGCCAGCTCGGGGAGAGCAACCGTCCCGATCCTGGCACACCCGCGCCGGTGCCCGGTTTGACCGACGCAGTGGCAGTGGCCGCCGGCATGGTTCAGACCTGCGCGGCGCGCCAGGGCGGTGAGCTGCAGTGCTGGGGGCGTCCCCCACACTCGGAAGCGGCGGGCCCGGCAATGTACAATCCGCTCGAGACCCCACAACCGGTCAAGGTGCGAGCGATCGCGGTCTCGATGAACGGCGCCTGCGCCGTGACCGAGCCGGCTGCGGTCTACTGCTGCAACTTTTCGACCCTGGGCTCGCGCAATCCCGCCAACCTGCGCTCCATCGAACCGCTCGACGACCCGATCCAGGTCGCGGTCGGCCAGGGAGGAGGGTGCGCCCTGCTCGCGAGCGGCCGCGTCTCGTGCTGGGGATCTGGGTTCTTGGGCCCGCTGGGGGCGAGCACGGATGCCGCGAGTCAGAAACCGTCCCAGGTCCGGGGTGTGCTCGGCGCCAAGGCCGTGGGGGTGGGCGAGCGACACGCCTGCGCCGTGGTCGAGGACGGACGGGTGCTGTGCTGGGGCGGCAACCCGGATGGCCAGCGCGGTGATCCCAGCCAGGGCCACGATATCGCCCTGGTGTCGCAGCGTGGCTTTAGCAAGGCAGTGGACGTGGTGGTTGGCCATCGCCATAGCTGTGCCCTGCTGGCCGCTGGCCACGTGCGCTGCTGGGGGGACAGCCACGACGGCAAGCTGGGCGGCGAGCCCGCGGCATTTGGCAGGTCCGTGGCGGTCTGCGCCAGCGGTCGCTGGGACGGTACGGCCTGCGCGGACGGCGAGCTCTTCGCCCTGGGAGGTGGCGCCAGGTGAGCGTCTCGACGAGACAGGCTGCGGTTCGCTGGCTGATGGTGTCGTCGCTCGTGCTCGGCAGCACCGTGCCGCGACACGCCCGGGCCGGGGATCTGTACATCCGTTTTCTCGACCTCAAGAAGCAGTATCTCGACCTCGCCCAGCAGGAAGCGGTGCTGACCGAAAAGGCGGCGCTCAGATTGCGGATGCGCGTGGGCGGTGCGGGTGTGGTCGCGGTGCAGGTGAGCCACGGCAGCTCGGTGCGGCTGCTGCCGGCCGATCCAAAGAAAAACATCCAGGTTCTGTCCGCGCCTGTCGACTTGGCCGTGGGACCCAACCGAGTTCGCGCCTGCGCCTTTACCAGGCAGGCGCGGGCGAGCTGTTTTGGGATCTGGATCGTGCGCATTCCACCTGCCGATCGACCGCCGGTTCTCGGCCTGTTCGAGAGCTATCGCTTTCACTCGACCGAGTTCGTGCGAGGGCTGGTGCTGGGCCGGGGCGCGAGCTCGCTGGCCGTGCAGACGAGCGGCATGGAACAGCCGTTCGTGCTGGAGGACCAGCTCGATCCGCGGCGGTCGTCGCATCAATTCGTGGCGCAGATCGAGCTCAAGCCCGAGGAGAGCCAGGCCTGCTTTGTCATCGGTCGGCGCAAGGGCGCGCCCGAAAAAATCTGCCTGGATCGGGCGCCGGCCAGCGCCGGCAGCTCGCGCCGGCTGTTCGCGCTGGTGGTGGCCGCCCCGTGCCCGGCGCCGGACGCGATCTGCGGTGGACCCGATGCCACGGAGCTGGCCCGCGTTCTCGAGCAGGGGCCGCTCGGAGCGGAGGGCCGGGTGCGCACTCTGGTGGCCGGCGACGCCACGGCGGAGAACACGCTGGCCGCCCTCTCCGGTCTGCTGGACCAGGCGACCTACCAGGAGCTTTTGCTGATCGCCTATTTTGGGCCGCTCGACGTCGGCCGTCCGGGCGGAGGGCTGGCGCTGCCCGGTCGCCGCGGCGGCATCCAGCTCACCCTGCAGTCGCTGCTCGATCTGGCCGATCAGACTCCCCAGGCGCCCCCGGTCATTCTCCTCGTCGAGGGTCTGCAGGACGGCGTCAACGGCAGCGGTCTACCCGAGCTGACGGCGCGCAAGCCGACCTGCGCCATCGCGGCAGCCAAGCGCGGCGAGCCGCTCATCCGGACGGCGGGGCTCGGGGGCGGTCTATTCGCGCGGAGCATCATCGACAGCCTGCGCTGGACCGCGTCCCACCCGGGCGAGATCCTGTGCATCGAGGAGATGTACGCGGCGCTGGACCACAGGGCCCGCGAGCTGTCCGAGGGCACGCAGAATCCCTCTCTCGTCTGCCTGGGGCGCGACTATCAGCACGCGTTCATCATCCCGCCCTGAGCCAGCTTGCCCTGATTGCGCTGCTCACCGCAGTTGATCCTGCGTGGCGGGGGGCCGGCGGGAGGCTTTTTTCGCCGCGCAGCGACGACAAAATGACTTCCGCCGATCAGCGGGGACCCGCCAAAAATTGGCTCAAGAAAAGTGAGCAGCGCAATGAGCCAATCGCGAAGGTTGAGCCCGCCGCAGGGGCGGCGCCGGCGCAGGCACTGTCCTCCAATCGGAGGCGTCAGGGTCAGGGCGCTGGCCGCAGGTCGGTGACCCGCAGCAGGTGGTCCGAGATCGAAGAGTCATCGCGCTGCAGGCCCAGCGCGGTGAGCTGGTCGTCGGCAAGAGCGGCGGTGTCGAGGACGAAGTGGTTGCCGACCTCGAGCAGCGAGCTGGTGTAGAGCACGTAGTCGAGGAAGCCCGGGCCATAGCTGGCGTCGCCCCGGTACGTGATGCCGAGGCGCGTTGCGGCCACGTAGGACATCAGCGAAACGAACGGCCCGCCGGCCGGGTCCGGCGCGAAGTCAGGGCCGAACAGGGCCTCGGTGTAGAGGTCGCCCGCGATCAGGGCGTCGCGCTCTTGCGCCACGCCGACCAGGTTGAAATCTCCCGCCAGCACGATCGGGGTGCCGACCGGGATCTCGGTCGTCTCGCGCGACAGCCGGCGCCAGGACTGCAGGATCAAATCGATGGCGTAGCGGCGGTCGACCACCTGGTCGCAGCACGGCAGATGGACATCGACGACCGCGATCGGGCCGCCGAGCTGGTCCGTGGCGTCGAGCAGCAGCAACAGCGTGTTGAATGGGATCTCCCAGCTCGCCAGGATCGGCAGCCGGCTGACCGTGACGGCGTCGGCGTATTTGCCGGCGAACCAGGTTCCGCCGAGCGCCGAGCCGACCATGGCGATCGCCTCTTGTGCGCTGTGGCTGTAGATCTCCTGCAGCACGACCACGTCGGGTACGGTGGCCGCTAGCAACCGCTGGAAGTGCTGCGCATTGCCGCTCACCCACGGGTTATCGACCAAAACGTTGAAGCTGGCGATGCGCAGGTCCTGCGCGATCTGCCGCGACAGGTCGACGGCAGGAGGCGCGACCGGAGCGCCGAGCCCGAGTTGATAGGCCACGCCGCCGGCGCCGTCGGGCAACTGGTCGCCGTCTGCACCGTCCTGGATGACGACGCGCAGGTGCGTGCCGCTGAACAGCGGGCGGATTCCGTCGGGCCTGGCATCCAGGGCCAGGGCCAGCTCGACCTGCGACGAGCTGACCGTGGGCAAACCGATGGCACCCATGGCAGCCCAGTTGTGCTGTGTGGTGCCGGAGGCGGTGGTCACGAGGGCCTGACGGGAGCCGAGGCGCCACTCGAGCTCGGCGCCGATGCCAGCCACGGCCTGACCCGAGGCCGGATTGTCGTCGGTGTCGAGGTAAATGCGAAGGGCGTTGTTATCCTGAAGCTGGATCTCGGCGCCGAGATCGATGCGCAGGTAAAAACGCTCGCCGTCGTCGGCCAGCCACAGGCCGCCGAGATCGAGACCGCCCGGCCCGCGGTCGCCGCGCTTGTCGACGTGGATCGCCGTGATCGAGACCCAGTCGCCGAACAGACCGTCCAGCGCGATCGCCGCTCGGCCACCCTGGCAGGCGTCGCCGCGGCCGTCGGCATCGGCGTCTTCCTGGTCGGGGTTGGCCAGGAACGGGCAGTTGTCCTGGCAGCCGTCGGTCTCGCCGCCGCGGCAGGGCGCCGTGCCGTCGCCTTCCTCGATGTCGTCGCCGTCGCGATCCAGGTCGCAGGCGTCGCCCAGCAGGTCGCCGTCGAGGTTCTCCTGGCCGGGGTCGGGCGTGGCCGGGCAGAGGTCGCAGGCATCGCCCACGCCGTCGCCATCGGCGTCGTCAGTCCCGCTCTGGGGGACGGCGATGCAGACGTCGCAGGCATCTCCGAAGGAGTCGCCGTCGACATTGGACTGCGCCGGGTCGAACAGCGCGGGGCAGGCGTCCGAGGTCGTGGCCGTGCCATCGCAGTCGGCATCGGCGGCGTCGCACGGGGCGAGCACCAGGTCGGCAGCAGTGCGCGGGAGCAGATAGTAGCGGCCGTTCCAGGCCAGGACGCCGGTGATGCTCGAGAAGTGCTGGCCAAAGGCGCGCTGGTCCGTGGCGCAGCGCTCCTCGAGACGCGGCCACGCGCAAGCGAATCCAACCTCGAAGAGATCATGGACCACGGCTCTGTCCGCGGGCGCGCTGGCCAGCGCGATCTCGAACATGCCCAGGTCGACGCCGGACTCGAGCTCGGCCCGCGGCGCCACGGTGACCGGGTCGAGTATCTGCACCAGCATGCCTTCGTGGCCGGCGGTGCCCGAGACGTGTCCCCCGGCCAGGGCCGCGCTGACCGCGATCGGATCGGGGATGGTGCCCGCGCCCAAGACCTGCGCCGAGCGCATGATCAGGACGCGGCTGCCGGGAATGCCCGCGACCTGCCCAAAGACCTCGACCCTGGTCCCGGCCACCAGGCCCGAGACATTGCCGCCCGGCGAGTACAATCGGATCCCGCCGTGCAGCGCCGTGCCCTGCTGGAGCCAGCCATTGGCTGAGCCGTCCGGCTGCACGCGCATGGACGTCGTCATCACGGCTTCTCTGACCCGGACCTGGCAGCCTTCGGCCACGGCATCAAGCCGGCTGACATCGTGGACGCGCGCGATATCGACCGGCTCGCTCGGGCAGTTCAGCACCGGGCAGTAGGGATCGCCGTTCGCATCGATCAGGTCCGCGCAGCCGCGTGGCTCGATTTTGTAGGAATCGTATGCGTAGTCGAACACGCCGCTCACATACGAGTAGGTGTCGCTGGCGCCGTGCTGGTAGCTGAACCAGCCGCCAAACAGGTCGTCGATCCGCACCTCGGCACCGCCTCCCAGCGGGGCCACGCTGTACTCTCCGTAGCCGAGGTCGGGATTGGTGATCTGCACGTCGGAGATGCGGACCAGCACGCCCTCGTAGGACTCGGCCTCGGCGCAGGTCTGGCACAACTGGGCCGTGGTCAGGTCGGCGAAGGGCGGAACCGCACCGTATCCGGTGACCGCGATGCTGGTGGCTGCGAGCTGGGTGCGGTTGTAGTACTCGCTGGTCGTGCCGGTGATGG
>JAFGSX010000417.1 GCA_016934455.1 Deltaproteobacteria bacterium | reverse complement strand
GTGGGCAAGGCGGCGGTGCCGATGGCCTC
This sequence comes from Deltaproteobacteria bacterium, assembly GCA_016934455.1. GTDB lineage: Bacteria > Myxococcota > JACRCW01 > JAFGSX01 > JAFGSX01 > JAFGSX01. The sequence goes on along the minus strand of JAFGSX010000417.1, from coordinate 10,388 downwards.
GGCGCTCGCGACCGACCTGCGGGGGATGGCGCCAGGCAGCCTGGTCACCGCGGTCGGCGCCACCTGCTGCGACCCGTTGCCGCCGCCGGTGCGCCTGCTGGACGGCGATCACCCGCTGCCGGCGGACGCCAGCGCCCGGGCGGCGAGCGCGGCGCTGGAGGCACTGGCCAGAGCCGAGCCTTCGACGCCCGTGCTGCTCGCGCTGTCCGGCGGCGCCAGCGCGGCCTGGTGTGCGCCCGCGGCCGACCTGTCGGTGGCCGACATCGCGACCGCGACCAGTGTCCTGATGCGACACGGCGCCTCTATCCAGCAGCTCAACTGCGTGCGCCGTCACCTGTCGGCGATCCAGGGCGGCTGGCTGGCGGTCCGCGCAGCGCCGCGTCCGCTGCTGACGCTGGCGCTGGTGGACGTGGTGGGCGGTGAGCCGCACGACATCGGATCCGGCCCCGCGGTCGGCGATCCGACCCGCCACGCCGACGCCCTGGCTGCGATCGACGCTCTCGGCGCGGGCCGAGAGCTGCCGCCGCCGATCCGGCGCCATCTGGAGCTGGGAGCAGCCGGCAGACGACCCGAGAATCCGGCGCCGGACGACCCGATCCTGGGCACGGTCGGCTTTTTCGAGATCGGTACGCCCGCGCTTCTGCTCGACGCCATGCTGGCGGTCGCGGCCGATCTCGATCTGGCGCTCGAGGTCGAACGCGCGCTCGTCTCGTGCTCGGTCGAGTCGCTCGCCGACCGGCTGGCGGCCTGGGTGCGCGCGGCGCCCGCGGGCAAGCGACTGGCGCTGGCCGGCGAGACCACGCTGACCTTGCCGGCTCGCCCCGGTCGCGGCGGCCGGGCCCACCATCTGGTGCTGGCGGTCGCCGCTCGGCTGCACGACGCCGCTCGCCCGTGGGCGCTGTGCGCGGTCGGCAGCGACGGCAGCGACGGCAACAGCGGCGCCGCCGGTGCCGCCGTGGACCGCGAAGCGCTGGCGCACCTCGATCGCGCGGAGCTGGAGCACGCGCTCACGAACGCGGACAGCGCCACACTGTTGGCCCGCCTCGGCGCCCAGATCGTCACCGGGCCCACCGGGACCAACCTTACGGATGTGATCGCGATCGATGTCGGCTGACGCACAGGCACAACCTGCACCGGGAACCGGCGGTCCGCGCCGGCCGCAGATCCTGTTTCTGTCGCCGCCGCTCCCCTACCCCAAGGCCACGGTGCGCGAGGATCACATCGACTACTTCTACTACCGCAACACGCTGGAGCAGGGGCTGTTCCAGCTTCGCCAGATGCACAGTTGGCACCCGCTGCACTTTTTGGCGCAAAATCTGCCCGTCGACGCGCTGGTGCTCGAGAACCCGAGCTGGGATCGGCTCGCGCAAGCGGTGCGGTCGCGGTCCTGGGACGCGGTGGCGATCAGCTTCACGGTTCCGCTGGCGCGCAAGGTGCTGGAGATGGCCACCTGGCTGCGCGCCAACGCGCCGGGTGTCGAGATCATCGTCGGTGGCTACGGCACCGCGATCTTCGGCGAGGACGACCCCCTGAGCCGCGAGATCCGATCGCACGTCGACCACATCTGCCAGGGCGACGGCCTGCCCTTCATGCGCGACTATCTGTACCGGCGCTTCGGCCTCGACCGGTCGCAGTCGCCGAGGCAGGACCTGGTCCCCACCCGCAACGGCCTGTTCCGCAGCCGCTGGTCGCTGTTCGAGCAGCTCAACTTCGTCGGCGCCCTGGGCTGTACCAACTGCTGCGTCTTCTGCGCCACCGCGCAGCAGTATCGCGGCAAAAAGATCCCGATCGCCACCGGCCGATCGCTGTACGAGCTGATCCACAAGGCGGCCGAGCGCCATCCCGGGATCGACTCGGCCATCATCTACGACGAGAACTTTCTCGAAGATCGCGAGCAGGTGCTCGAGTTCATGCGCTGCCTGGGGGACGACCCGGCGCTGCTGGGCCGGTTGTCGCTGACGGTCTTCTCGTCGGTGCGGTCGATCGCTCGCTTCTCGACCGACGAGCTGCTGCGCTGTGGCATCGGCACCATTTTCATCGGAGTCGAGACCGCGCTCCCCCAGATCCTCGACGCCGAGAAGCTGCACAAGCGGCGCGGCGACGATCTCGCCCATCTCTTCGAGCGTCTGCACAGTGCCGGCATCTGCACTCTCGGTTCCATGATCGTCGGCTGGGATGGCCACACGCCGGACAACATCGACGAAGATATCGCCAGCTTCGTCGCGCTCAACCCGACCTTCTACCAGGTAGTGCCGCTGCACCCGGTGCCGGGCACGCCGCTGTGGCGACGCCTCAAGGCCGAACAGCGCATCGTCGCCGGGTACCGCTACGAGGACGACGGCGTCGCCCGGTCGAATTTCTTGTACCGGCACTTCTCGAACGACCAAATCGAAGGCCGGGTGATGACAACCTACCGGCAGCTTGTCGACGAGGGCGGGCCGTGGCCATTTCGCCTGGCCGAGACGCTCGGCCGCGGCGCGCGCGCGCTGGCCGCCGACCCGGATCCACGGGTCGTCGCCCGCGCCACGGCCTACCGCGCGCTGCGGCGCAGGCTCTTGCCGCTGGCGCTGGTGAGCCGGCTGCTGTTCCGCGGTCGCGGCTTTCGCACCCGCTGGCGGCGCGCCGTCGGCGAGCTGTGGCGGGAATCGCCGGCCGCGGTGGTGGTCAACTTCGCTCTCGGCCTGTTGCTGCTGCCGGTGCTCGCAGCGAGCCGCGCCTGGGGTTCCCTGCGCTTCGCGCTGAGCCGCTGCGGCGACCAGCCGGACACCATCGAGCGCCGCTACCGCGACGGCGAGCGCGTCCCGGAGTGAGCATGGGCGACCTGACCGCGCGCCTGCGCCGCCACGGTTTCGCTCACCCGGATGCCAGTGCGAGCAAGAGCTGGCCGGCGTAGTAGAGCGGCAATCCGATCAGGCGATTTCCAAACGACGGCTCGACGAACCGCTGGCGGGCGACCAGCACGTCGCTGGCGGCGAACAGCAGAGCGCCTGCCCCCAACTGCCAGCGACCGCTGGCCCCGGTGGCGCCGATCGCCATCGCCGCCATCGCGCTGATCGCGACCAGATAGGCCAACGTGGCAGCTCGCGTGCGGCCGGCCAGGTGGGGATTGAGCCAGACCACCGCCCCGTTGAGCGCCGGGATCAACACCAACAGCGAGGCGAGCAGCCACCGCGTGTCGATGCCGCGGTCGACAAACGACACCGCAAACGCCACGTGGCCGAGCAAAAAGACGCCGACGCCCAGCCAGAAGTAGCGGCGCGGCCGCGGGATGAGCAGCAGGTCTCCCAGCCAGCAGCAGGCGAACGCCACCAGCATCATCTGGCCCGGGCGCGTGGCAGCAGCACCGCTGGCCAGCGCGGTCGCCACGAACCCTGTCGACGCCAGCATCTTGGTCGCGTAGATGCCGACGCGCAACTCGCGGTACCTGCAGTAGAGCGTGGCGACGGTCGCGAGGGCCGTCCCGATCACCAGCGAGATCGCGATCACCGGGTTCTCCTCCTCGACGCGAAAACCGGGTTCACGGTCGGACCCCGCAGCGCGCCAGCGCTTGGAGCAGCGGATAGAGCGGCAGGCCGAGCACCGCGTTCAGATCCCCGTCGACGGCCGCGACCAGGTGGGCGCCCTGGTTCTCGATCTGGTAGCAGCCGACGCAACCGCGCCACTCGCCGCTATCGAGGTAGTCGTCGATCGCAACCGAGGTGAGCCGCCGCAGGCGGACCCGGACTTGCTGCGCGACCACCTCTTCGTGCCGGCGGGAGACGACGGCGGCCGCCGAGACAAAGCTGTGCCAGCGGCCGCTCAGCTCGCACAATCGTCGGCGCGCCGCCCCGCGCGTGGCCGATTTGGAGAGCGGCCGGCCGCGAAAGAGCAGCACCTGATCGGCTCCGATGACGATCGCCGCCGGGTGCGCCGCCGCCACGGCGCGCGCCTTGGCCAGCCCCAGCACGCCCGCCAGATCGCCGGCCACGGCGTCGGGTGGTAGCACCTCGTCGATCTCCGCGGGCTCGACCCGCAGGCGCAGGCCGGCGCGCTCGAGCAGCGTGCGCCGCACGACCGAGCCCGAGGCGAGTATCAGCGGTGCCATCGATCGCGTCTCCGGTCTAGGCTCGACGCCGCGCCAGCGCGACGGCGAGCGCCGCGGCCAGCCGCGCATTGGACGCGACCACAGCGATGTTGGTCTCGAGAAAACGACCGCCGGCGATTGCGTTGAGCGCAGCCAGCGCCGCCGGCGTCACCGCGGCGCCGCGGGCGCCCTGCCGCCGTGCTTGCGCCAGCGCTGCGGTCACCGCGCGCTCGACGGTGCGCGGCGCGATCTCGTGCGCGATCGGAACCCGGGTGACGACCAGCAGGCCGCCGCGCCCATAACGCCCGCCGAGCCTCACCCGAGCCAGCCGCGCCAGCTCCGCCACGTCGTCGACGCGCTCGGCCACCGCCACCGGCGAGCGGTTGCTGTAGAACGCGCTGAAGCGATCGGTGCCAAAGCCGATCACCGGCACCCCCAGCGTCTCGAGCCGTTCGACGGTCCGGGGCAGATCGAGGATCGCCTTGGCTCCGGCGCTGACGACGGCCACCGGGTAGCGGCTCAGCGCCACCAGGTCCTCGGATTCGTCGTAGCTGGCGACGGCGCCGCGGTGCACGCCGCCGATGCCGCCGGTGGCGAAAACCGCGATACCGGCGTCGGCCGCGATGGCCATGGTGGCCGAGACCGTCGTCGCCGCGCAGACATGGCGCGCGACGGCGCCGGCGATGCCGCGCGCGCCGACCTTGGCGACGGCCTCGCGGGCCAGCATCTGCGCCAGCGACCGCCGCCCGAGACCGACGCGGACGCTGCCGTCGACGATCCCGATCAGGCACGGCTCGGCGCCGGCGCCCTCGACCGCGGCGCACAGCCGGTCGAACACCTCGAGGCCGCGCCGCCGCGGCACGCCGTGGTAGAGCAGCGTACTCTCGAGCGCGACCCGCGGTCGGCGGCGCGACCGGCTCATCGCGCCTCCGGGTCAAAGCGCTCCATGGTCACCAGCGTCGTGCTCTGCTCGGCGCCACCCGCGATGCGGCCGTCGCGCGACTCGCCGAACAGCACCAGCGGCTGGTCGAGGACCTGCAACGCGATCGCCATGCCTCGCGGCGCGCGCAGCGGAAAATCGACCGCGCTGAAGCCGCCCTGCTCGCCGGCCAGTGGATCGAACAGCTCCGAGGCTGTCAGCGCCTGGGTCGGCCGCGCCTGGTTGTCGCTGGTCGGCCGCACCCCGCCGCTGAGCAGCACCACGCCGCCCTGGAACAGGATCGCAGCCGGACCTATGCGCGGCGTCACCAGCGGCGGCAGCGGCAGGTAGCGGTCGAGCGCCGCATCGTACAGCTCGGCGCTGTCGCTGGCGATGTAGGCGCCGTTGTAGTCCTCGCCGCCGGCCAGCAGCACGCGGCCCTGGCCGACCAGCACCGCGACGTGGTGGCGGCGCGCGATCGCGGGTGCCGCCGATACCGGCCGCAGCGCGGCGAGCTGCGGATCGTAGATATCGTCGCGGCGCACGCCGCGCGCCGGGTCGAGCCCGCCGCTCAGCAACACACGGCCGTCGTCGAGCAGAGTCGCCTGGTGGCCGCTGCGCGGTGCGCTCATGAATCCGAGCACCAGCGCCACCGTGTCGTCGTCAGGCAACGCGGTCTGGTCGCCGGGATCGTAGATCTCGCAGCTCTCGACCGCATCGCCACCGGGGTTGTCGCCGCCGCAGATCAGCACCGTGCCGTCCCCGAGCAGGGTCGCGCTGTGCCGGCTGCGAGCGGTCTGCAGCGCATGCCCGGCGCAGACCAGACCGCCGTTGAGATCGAGGATCTCGGTCGCCGCCAGCGCCGCGCCATTGCGATCGACGCCGCCCGCGATCAGCACCACGCCAAAGTCGATCAGAGTCGCGCTGTGATCGCGGCGGGCCACCAGCAGCGGCGGCCCCTCGGACAGCGACTCGTTGGCCGGGACGTAAAACCGGCTGCGCTGCGTCACCGTGCCGGTGTGGGGGTCGATGCCGCCGCACAGCAGCAGCCGGCCGTCGGTGAGCGGTTGCGCCGCCGCACCCGGCCCGAGCAGGTTGTTGTCCTCGAACCGACCGCTGCTCAGGGTAAAGCTCTCGACGCTGGGCAGCGGGCTGCGGCGCAGCGTGGTCGCGCTGCCGCCGAGGATGATCGCGCGCTCGGCCTGCAGCACCAGCTCGGCGCGATGGCGCGGGACGGCCAGGCCATTGCCGGGAGCGGTCATGACCAGTTGGTTGCCCAGGGCGAACAGCAGCACCGCGTCGTCGCGGCTGCGCTGCGGACCGGCGTCGCCGCGCTCGCTCGCCGGCCCGCCGCCGGCCACCAGCACCGCCTGCGGATCGACCGCGCCGAGCAGCGGGTGCAGCCGCGGCGCCAGATCGTCGCGCGCCGTGACCGCGCTCCAGGTGGCCGGGTCGCCGACGACGGTCAGCACCTCGGCCGTGGTCAGCGGTCGCTCCGCGGCGCCAATGCCGCCGACGACGAGAACCCGGCCGTCGCCGAGCAGCACCGCGCTGTGGCCGTAACGCGGCTCGGCCAGCGCCAGCGGCGCGGCGTGCATCTGCCCGGCCTCAAAGTAGACCACGCTGCCCAGCGGTGTCCCGCTGCTGTCGCGGCCGCCGACGTAGAGGACGCGGCCGTCGGCCAGCGGGGTGGCCGTGGTCTCGGCGCGCGAAGCGGCGGCACCCTGCTCGGCCTCGGTCACCGGGGTCGGCGCCCGGGCGTCGAGGTGCAGCACCACCGGATCGCCGATGACCTGCAGCGGCTGGCCCGGCCCGCTGCGCGTCTCGCCGAACGCGACCAGCAGGTCGACATCGCCGATGGCCACCGCGGTGTGGCCAAAGCGCGGCGACACCCCGTAAGCCGCGGGCAGCAGCGTCGAGCTGGCGGGTTGAAAGATCAGCGCCTCGCCGGTCGGCACCGCAAGCGCATCGGCGCCCGGCAGGATGCCGCCGACGAATACCACCCGGCCGTCGCTCAGGCGAGTCGCGGTCAACTGCGCCCTTCCCTGCTGGCCGGCAAAGCGGCTGACGATCTCCGACCGGCCGCTGGCCACGTCGAACCGCTCCAGCGAGTCGAGCACTCCGCCGTTGGGGCCATAGCCGCCGCCGACCACAATGCCGCCGTCGCCGACCGGCGCCGCGGCAAAGTGGCTGCGCGGATCCTGCAGCGCCAGCACCGCCACAAACGCGCCCGAACCATCGAAAGGCACACCGCTGTCCGCGAACGGCACAAACGGACCGGCATCCTCCGCCGCGTCGCGGCCGCTGTCCCGCGCCGCGTCCGCGCCAGCATCGAGACCGGCGTCGAGGCCTGCGTCGTACCCGGCGTCCGGCCGCGCGAACGAACCGCCGCGCAGCGAGATGGTGTAGGCGCTGCACGGCACGCTCTGCACCGGCTCGTGGCTGACCACCACCGTGTGGTTGAGCTCGGAGGCCACCATCTGCGGCGCGAACAGGACGGGCAACGAGATCTGGTCGCCGACGTTGATCGTCGGCATGCTGGCGCCCAACCCGTAGTGCTCGCCGTTGAGACCGCTGAAGTCGAACTCGAGGGCGGCCAGCGGCACGCTGCCGGTGTTGTGGATGGTGACCGTGCGGGTGCGGCGCTCGCCGACGGCGATGGTGCCGAAGTCGACCGCGCCGCCACCGCCGCCCTGGTCGTGCGGCTCGACCGTGTACTCGCACCGGATCTCACCCAGGTTGTCGGGATCGCAGTCGCAGCGGCAGAGCGCGCCCGCCGCGAGCAGCGCCGCGGCCACCAGGTGCCGTCGCGCCGGACAGCGACAGCAAGCGAGAGCATGGGGTTTCATGGGCGCAGCATAGCAGGAGTTGGCCCAGCGCTCGAAGGGCTGTCTCACGACGCGGCAGCGGTTGGCATTGCTAGCGCAGCACCTCCGGTCGCCGGGTCAGGTCGCGGCACATGTTCTTCTGGTGCGCCTCGACGGTGCCGCCGCCGATCTCGATCAGCTTGGCGTCCCGCCACAGCCGCTCGACCACGTACTCGCCGACGTAGCCGTAGCCGCCCAGCGCCTGGACCGCGCTGTCGCACACCTCCTTGGCCATGGTCGAGCAGAAGAGCTTGACCCCGTCGGAATCGATGCGGTTGCCCTCCTTCTTCGGATCGAGCATGCGCGCCACGTTGTAGACGTAGCTGCGGCCGGCCATGTACTTGGAATAGCCGTCGGCGATGTGCTTCTGGATCTGACCGAAGTTGGCGAGCGGCTCGCCGAATGCCTTGCGCTCGGTGGAGTAACGAACCATCACCTCGCAGGCGCGGCGCGCCATGCCCAGGCTCATCGCGGCCAGGGTCAGCCGCTCCATCTCGAGGTTGCGCATCATGTGCTTCAGCGACGACCCCTCGTCGCCGACCAGGTTGGCCTTGGGCACCTGGCAGTCCTCGAACACCAGCTCGGCCGTGCACGACGAGCGCACGCCCAGCTTGTCGTGGATCTTCTGGCCGAGGGAAAAGCCGGCAAAGCCCTTCTCCACGACGAAGGTCGAGATCTTGCCGCCGGTCTTGGCGTAGACCAGGAACAGGTCGCCCGGCGTCTTCTCGTCGAGGCAGCCGTTGGTGATCCACATCTTGCGGCCGTTGATCAGATAGTGGTCGCCGTGCAGCTCGGCGCGGCTCCTCATGCCGAGCACGTCGGTGCCCACCTCGGGCTCGGTCATGCACATGCCGGCCACCCACTCGCCGCTGCAGACCTTGGGCAGGTAGCGCTTCTTCTGCTCGGCGCTGGCGTTGGTGGCAAAGTTGTGCACGAACAGGATGGCGTGCGCCAGGTAAGCCAGGGCCAGGCCCGGGTCCGAGGCCGACAGCTCCTCGTGCGCGATCACCGCGGCCACCGCGTCCATGCCCGAGCCGCCGTCCTCGGCCGGCACCGTGATACCCAGCAGCCCCAGCTCGCCCAGCTTGCGGAAAAGCGGCAGGTTGAACTTCTCGTCCCGGTTGTAGGCCAGCGCCTGCGGCTCGACCTCCTTCTGCACCAAGTCGCGCACGGTCTGGCGCAGCAGCAGATGCTCCTCGGTCGGGTTGAACAGATCGAACCTCTCGGTCATGGCGCCCTCCGCGGCGCTGGCGGTCGACCTCGACCGGCCATGCTGGCAGCGCGCACCGATCGGGTGCGGCATGGTCCACGCTTAATCCAGCCGCTGTGAGACGTCAAATGGCGCGTCGCGCGGCTCAGTCGGCCAACAGCCGACCCGCGGCCGGTGCAAAGCGCGCCGAAAAGTGACGCAGCGAGGGCGGCTCCTCGATGATCTGGACGCCGCGGATGCGTGGGGCAAGCTGCTTGACCAGAAGTAACACCTCGGCCAAGTAGTCGACGTGGCTCTGGGTGTAGACCCGCCGCGGGAAGGCCAAGCGCACCAGCTCGTTCACCGCCGGCTTCTCGCTGCCGTCGGGCTGCCGGCCAAACATCACCGAATCGATCGGCACCGAACGCACGCCGCCCTCTAGATAGAGCACCAGCGCCAGCGCCCATGCCGGATACTGGTTCCACGGGATATGGGGCAGCAGCGCCTTGGCGTCGACGTATATCGCGTGGCCACCGGTGGGCTGTACGATGGGAACCCCGTTGGCGGCGCAGATCTCGCCCAGGTACGCCACCGATCGGACGCGGTAGCGCAGGTAGTCCTCGTCGAGCGCCTCCCGCAACCCGATCGCGATCGCCTCGAGATCGTATCCGGCCAGCCCGCCGTATGTCGGAAAACCCTCGGTCAGGATCAGCAGGTCCTTGCAGCGTCGAGCCAGGGTGTCGTCGTTGAGAGCCAGGAAACCACCGATATTGGCCATGCCGTCCTTCTTGGCGCTCATGGTGCAGCCGTCGGCATGGCTAAACATCTCCTGGGCGATGGCCAACGATGTCTTGTCCGCGTAGCCATCCTCGCGCAGCTTGATGAACCAGGCGTTTTCGGCAAAGCGGCAGGCGTCGATGAAGAAAGGCACACCGTGGCGACGGCAGATCGCGCTGGCGGCGCGGATGTTGGCCATGCTCACCGGCTGGCCACCGCCCGAGTTATTGGTCACGGTCACCATTACCAGCGGCACCTGGCGCGCGCCGGTAGCCAGCATCTTTTGCAGCGCCGCCAGATCGAGGTTGCCCTTGAACGGTGCCTCGAGCTGCGACTGCCGGCTCTCGTCGCATGGGATATCGATCGCCGTCGCCTGACGCGCCTCGACGTTGGCGCGTGTGGTGTCAAAGTGGGTGTTGTTGGGCACGACGTCGCCCGCCTGCACCGCGCTGCCAAACAGAATGCGCTCGGCGGCCCGACCCTGATGGGTCGGGATGACGTGCTTGAAACCGGTGATCTCGCGGACCGCGGCCTCGAACCGGTAGAAAGAGCTGGCACCGGCATACGACTCGT
>JAFGSX010000032.1 GCA_016934455.1 Deltaproteobacteria bacterium | reverse complement strand
CCGCAGCTCCGAGTCGGCGAAGTTCCAGTGCGGGTAGCTGGCCACCAGCCGGTCGCCGACGACGGTCAAATCGGTCCCCAGGTCGGCACCGCCGCCCGCGCGGTCGACCGCGGTCACCTGCCAGGCGTCGGCGCTGCCAAGGGGCTTCTCGTCGCGCGGCGCCCGGATCGCGAGCCGCAGGTGGCCGACGCCTACCTGATCGTAGAAGATGGCGTAGAGGCGGTCGCGCACGGCGAGCAGTCGGCTGCCCATGCCGATCTCGGGCCCCCACGCCACCTGCTCGTACTGCCAGCGGCCGGCCTCGCGCGCGGCGTGGAGCAACAGGCGCGTGGCCTGGTCGTGGTAGAGCAGGTGCGGCGTGCCGCTGTCGTCGACGGCGAGCGCCAGGTACTTGCCGGCAGCGCCCCGGCTGTCCACGGTCTCCAGCTCGAGCAGGCCGCTCGGGTCGCGGCGCCCGTAGCGCACCAGGCCGCGGCCGGCGTCGCAGTAGGCCAGGTGCAGCGCGCCGTCCTGGCTTAGCCGCAGCGCCGGCCACCAGCCGATGGCGCCGTTCTGGCCGGCGGGCCGCTCGATCGGGATCGGCGTCACGCCGCTGGCCGGCAGCTTCTCGACGTAGATCGTGGGCTCGCAGCCCGCGGCGAGCGCGGCCAGGGCAAAGATCAGCGGATGGTGCCGAGCTGCCATTTCCCCTCGCGTCGAACCAGGCAGCAGTAGCGGCAGCGTCGGGTGGCTGTCAATCGGGACTCGCGACCCGGCATTACCGATTGACGACCCGGCGGCCGTTTGCTACTTGCGGCGCTTTCAAGGGGAACTCCATGCCGGCCACGCAAAAAGACCTGCGCGATCACCTCAACGATCTCTGGAAGACCACCGTCGATCAGTTCGACGAGATCAAGGACATCATCGTCCGCCACTCGCACATCGGCCGCCGCCGGCTGGACACGGCGTTTCTCAAGCGGCAGCGCGATCGCTTTTTTCAGGATCTGGGCGAGGCGGTCTTCAACCAGGTCGAGGCCGGCACCCTGGAGCTCAACGCCGAGGGCAACCGCGTGGTGGAGCGCATCCGCGAGGCGCTCAAGGCGATCGAGGCCGAGGAGAGCGCGATCGCGAGCATGAACCAGGGTGGCATGCCGCCGACCGCGCTGCCGGACGAGCCGACGCTCGAAACCGTGGCGCTGACGCCGGACGGCGAGCCAATGGTTGCGGACGAGGCAGAGCCGGCGGTCACCGCACCGGGCGAGCCGCTGCTCGCCGCCGAGGCCGCGCTTGCGACGCCGATCGGCGACGAGACAGTTGACGCCGCGCGTGTGGCAAGCGATAAAGTCGATATCGGCGCCGGCGATCGGCCCAAGCGCCGCGGCCGGCGGCCGAGCCGCAAGCTGTAGGTGACGACGGCAAAGCGGTCCTGGTAAAAAGATACGGAGGATTGTGGGGCTGTAGCTCAGCTGGGAGAGCGCCTGAATGGCATTCAGGAGGCCGACAGTTCGATCCTGTTCAGCTCCACCAAGATTAGCTAGTAAAATCCGCCAGATGGAAGAGGCACCCGCAAGGGTGCCTTTTTCATATCCGGCTACGGTTACGCTACGGTGACATTCTTGATCGATCTCGCGCCCACGTTGGACGCGATCTCGCCATCTCGTGCAGGGTGGATAGAACGGAGGAGATCACGTCGACAACGCCCGCGAGCGCGGGCAGGAGGGCGAGACGATGACGAGAAAAGAGATCGGGGATCTGGCCTACGTTCGCCGCGACCACCTCGACACGGCGGTATTGGAGCGGTTCACGCTGGCCGAGCTGGTCGAGATCGGCGGCCGGCGCCCGCTACACCGCGAGGTTGCCCGGCTGGCAGACCTGCGACGCGCACGACGAGGCTTCGCCATTCGAGGTCGCGTTCCCCGGCGTTGCCGTCGTCGCAGCCTAGCGCGTCGCGGCGGTGCGAGTCACAGGTCCGACGGCTGCAATCCGGTGTGCTTTGCGATCCGCGCCAGCATGCGCGGTCCGATCTCATCGCTGTCGTGAAACGCAAACACGACGTCCGGCCAACCTGCGCGGGCAAGCGTCTTGTGCGACGAGGTGGCGCGCTTGACGGTCCAGCCGATCCGTTGCAGCGCAGCCAGCACCCGGCGCGCTCTGCTGGACGGCCGATCGGTCACGCTGCTTTGAATGTGACGCTGCCGAGATTGGGGTCAGTCTCGCCGTGTTCGAGGCGGTCAGCCAGGACACGCAGCGCGAGCGCCTTGGCACCGGCAAGCGCGTGGTCTTTCGTGTCGCCATAGGCCAGGCAGCCAGGAAGGCCGGGCACCTCTGCAACCCAGCGGCCGTCAGTTTCGCGCTCAACTTCGATCCGATAACTCATGTCCCGATCGTAGCGCGAGCGGCCGTCGTTCACAAGCGGCGCTGCGTCGAGATCGCCGGCCGGCTGATTACTTGTCGCGGTCGCCTCGAGCGCCTGCACGCGCGCGAGCAGGTCTTCGACCTCGGTCGCGCGAAATCCAGATTCAAGCACCGAGCGCGCCGCGCTCACCCGCGCCGTCGAGGGTGCGTCGGCGTCGCTCATGATCTCCTCGCGGGTAGCAACGGCTTGGCCGGCTGCGCGCTGTAGCCTGGCGGTCGCCTGTTGCATCGCCTGGCGTCGGGCTTCGGTATACGCGGCCTTGAAGCGGTCAACGAGCCGGGGACAGAGCCCCTCATCCACATGGTCTGCGTTTTCTCGACCGCGGGCGCTGGCAGCTCGTCGTGGGATCAGAACACGGTGCCTGCTGGCACCCTTCAGTTGAGGAGAACTGCAATGATCACCGCGACTAACCTCGATTCCGGCAGCCTGGGGCTGATCGCCCTGGCGCTCTGCTCGGCACTGGCCATCACCGCCTGCACGCCCCCGTACGAGCCAGAAGGGGCGGACGTGGACGCCGGGCTCGGACAGGACGCTGCTGCAGGCCCAGACCATTTCCATGGCTGCGAAGATCCAGAGCCGCGCTGGCCAGAGGGGGTGGCGGCCGATGACCTCTACTGCCGCGACAACGCGCTCTACCGGGCCGTGGTCGACGATACCGGCGACTGCCCCCAGGAGGCGGAGCAGCTCGAGGAAGTCTGCGACGTTGCCTGCGAGGATCGGGGCCAGGGCGCCGCCGCCTGCGCGGGCTGTCCGCACCTGAACGACGAGTGCCCGGACGGTGCCGAGCTCGGGACCTTCTGCTTCGAGGGCGCGGTGTATGGCTGCGCGCTGGCCTGCCACCCGACCTGCGGCTGCGACGAGCAGCGGGTGCTGGTCGAGGAGTGCTCTCTCGGCTGCGTGGACAACGGCGACGGCACGGCGGCCTGCGCTTCGAGCGGCGACAACATGCTCCTCTCGGCGACGGTCAGCGCCTGCGGCGGGTTCGAGTGGGAGGTGGAGCAGAGCGCGGAGGAGAGCGAGGCGTACTGTGCGGCCGAGGTGCTGCGCTGGACCCACGACCCCGAGGCGCAGACGCTCTCCCTGCTCGACCTGCGCGCCCTGCTCAACTGCTGCGGCGAGCAGTACGTCGAGGTGCTGAAGGTCGGAGAGACCATTTTGGTACAGGTGACCGATACCGACGGCGGGCAGGGCCGCTGCAGTTGCCTGTGCGTCTACGATTTTTCCATCGTGCTGCAGGGGGTTTCTGGCAGCACCATCGCGCTCTCCTTCACCCGCGAGGTCACGGACGTGGAGGCGACAGGGCAGTCATCCGACATGGAGGTGAGCTGGCAGGGCGAGCTGGACCTGAGCGCGGGCGCGGGCGAGGTGGTCATCAACGAGGTCAGCGCCGCCCCCTTCTGCGGTGACGAGTAGCGCCGAGGTGCGCAGCGACGCCCCCGGCGCCGACTACTTCGGGCGGTTCGACGATGGCCTGCGCCGCCTGGAGACCGCGCGGCTCGGCGCTGGCCAGCCCAAGGTCGACCGGCTGCTCGAGGAGATCGACGAGCTGATCGATGACAACGGTGGGGGTGGGGAGCAAGAGTATGCGGTCAAGCTGATGCTGCTGATCGGGGCAACGCTGGCGGCACGCGAGAGGGCGCGCAGAACAAGAGGTCTTCCCGTCTAGATCACGCCTGAGCTGTCCAGCCCAACGTCAAAGCTCCACCCAGCACGAGCCGCGCACCGTTGATCAGCCGCGCGCGCCTGAACGGTTGGCCCTCGATGGTCGTCCCGTTCGAGCTCGCCGTGTCGATCGCCAGCACGTCGTCGCCATCGCGCACGATCAACAGGTGCACACGCGAGAGCTGGTCGCTGGTCAAGCCCGTGCAGCCCAGATCGCAGCGCGAGTAGCGACCGATCAAGATGCCGCGCTCGAGCGCGCGCTTGCCGACACGGCGGATGATCTGCTGGTCGGCCATCGACAATGAGAGCGTGCCGGCAAGCTCGTCGTCGTCGCTGCACAGCTCCGTGGCCAGGCCAAGCACGCCGTGCCGTGCGCGCACGTGGGTGCAGCAACCATCGTCCCAGTCCCACGCTGCTGCCGCTGGTGGTACGTTGCCATTGATCAGCCGTAACCGCTCCTCGACAAAGACCCGCTCCGGGATCAGCTCGTAGGCGTCTCGTGCTTTGTCTGGCCAGCTCGTCTCGCCCGTGACGAGCAGCGCCACGACCACCCGGCCGATGCGCACGAAGAGGGACCCCTCCGCCGTGACCGCGCGCAGGGATCGCCCCTGCTCGTCGGAGAAGCCCGCCTCGCTGCGCAGGTCGAGCACGCGCACGCGCACCTCGTCGAACGAGATCGCGCGCAGCAGCACGGTCAGGTGGCGCAGCGAGACCTCGTGCTGGGTGCGGCCGACCATCAGGTCGCACGCCGGATGGCGGCCTATCAATATCGGTCTGGTCTTGTCGATGGTGGCGCGACTCCAGCAGCAGTAGTCGAACGGACGCCTCTCCTCGAAAGCCGCGACCAGCAGGCCGGGTGTGGCATGTTGCTGCAGCAGCTCGCGCAGCAGCTTGTAGTTGTCGATGAATAGAGAGCGCGCATCGATGCGCGGCCGCGGCTTGAGCTGACCGGCCAGCGAACGCGTCAGCGCGCGGGTCGCGTTCGTGGAGCCTTCACGAGGCGCCAGGAGATCCGGAAAGGAGATGCTGCTGTTCGAGCCCACTGGATCGCCTCTTCACGGCCGCTCAAGGTCGACAGCGCCTGGCTTAAAACTACCTTCGCCTTGCGACAAGCAGTGTCGCATTACTGACCTTTCGGTCCCGCGATGAATAAATGGCTCCGGGTTCTTCATCGCCCTGCGGGGACTTCCAAGGGTCGTCTCGAGGGGCCTCGACCGGGCCCCCGCCGGCGCCACCCCTCGCATCAGCGATCCGATACGGACCGAAAAGGTCAGTAGAAACGGGGGAGGGTACTCGAGCCACCATGCATATTCAGAGACGGTCAGTTGCCGGGTGTCTGACACGGAGTCCAGGCTGTCCGAGCGCGAACCGCAGCCCGGAAAAGTAGTCGTTCTGCGACATGAATTGCTGCAGACCGCTGGCAAGCTCGTCTTCATGATCAACATGTATTTATCATCGTTGCGCCGACCAGGCACAACCGGCCAATACGTAACCAGGTGGAGGCATCGATGGCACAGCAGTCGTCCCGCCTACCTGGCTGGGCAAAAAAGGCGCTCGATCTCGGGCTCGACCGCTTTGCCGAGGCCGGGATGGCGGGCGAGGACAAGGCCTATGTCTCGCTGGCTCGCGATGACGGTCGACCGTCGGGGTGGGCGTGGGCCCGCGAAGCGCCCGGTATCGACATTCCCTGTTCGCGGTCTGCTGCTTGAAACGCGCTTGTCTACGCCTGCTTGCGACACGCCTCGTCGCATCGATGTGCACTGTTGTCAGATATAGACCCACGCGTCGTCACTCTCGTGGACGACTACGAGCGCTGGTACTTTGAACCCACCAGTACCTGGGTGCTGGCCATCGACACGGCCAGTACCAACGGCACCATGATCGAGAAGCAGCCGACAGGGGGCGTCGAGCAGACCGACGGGTTGATGCTCAGCCCTGCGGACTTCATGACCGCGCACTGGAGCGAGCGGCAAGCGGTGGCGGCGGCGTGAGCCCGCGCCCGCAGTCGAGAACGCTCTCGCCGTCGCCACTCCCCCGCGCACACTCGTGCAGCAGCGCCGAGCTGCGCGATCAGCTCGAGCGCCTTGCATCCGAGGTCGATGCGGCCAATCGCGACCGCGGCTTCAAGGGACTGCTGCTCGGTCTGGCTGACACTCGTCGATGAAGATGATGTCGAAAAATTCCGGCGGAACAGCCTTGTTGTAGACCACGGGCAGCGGCTCGCTGCTGATCGCTGCGCTCTCCTCGAACGCGCCGTGCTCCTTTAGCTCAGGGTCCAGCTCAGGCTCGCCCTTGACGAGGGCAGACCCAGCTTGCACGTGGGCTGCCTTCATTGAACAATCATGAGCGACCTGAAGTGAACTCACCAGGGAGACAACTTTCCGTAATTTCCGGATAGTTCGAACCTAAGGAAAACGCGCATCCCCGTCCGAGCGCGATCGGCGCCAGCAAGCCTGTGTGAAGTCAATACCGGGTGTTGACAAAATATCAATGGTTGATACATTGTCCATGATGGCGCCGAACGCGGCGCGCAAGCTGCTGTCGCGGGTGCTAAGCACCGGGAGCGTGTTTTGGAGCGGCCACGCCGAGCGCGAGATGGAGGCCGACAACCTCAACAAGAACGACGTGCTCAACGTCCTGCGCGGCGGTCACATCACCGAGCCGGCCGAGCTGGAGCACGGCTCGTGGCGCTACCGGGTGCCCACGGCTCGGATCTACGTGGCCGTGGCGTTTCCCAGCGACGCAAGCGCCGTCGTGGTCACGGCCTGGAGAGTGCGACGATGAAATGCGTGATGTGCGGAACGAAACTGCGGGCGATCAAGGGCGCACCCACCTACGATCTTGGGCTCGATCGACCGATCGTGCTCGTCGGCGCCGACGCCGCGCAGTGTCCGAATTGCGGCGAGAAATACGTGGGCGTTCCGCAAGTCGAAGAGCTGCACCGGCTGGTCGCCCAGAGCGTTGCAAACAAGAAAGCGCGCCTCACGCCGCGCGAGATTCGCTACCTGCGCACCTGGCTCGGCTACTCGGGCGCCGAGTTCGCGCGCGAGGTGGGCGTCACCAAGGAGACGGTGTGCCGCTGGGAACGCGTCGACGCTCCGGCGCCCATGGGCCGCGCCGCCGAGCTGCTGCTGCGCTTAATGGTCGCCACCCGATCACCCCGGCACAGCTATCCACTGAAGGAATGGGGCGCTGACGAGGTCGAGCCCGCGACCTGCCGCGTCAAGCTGGCTGACGGCAAGTGGTGCGAGGCCGCGGCGTAGCAGGCAAGCAAGAGCAAAGAAGACGGCGATGTCATCACTACTCATCTCTCTTCTCCTCCCCATCCTCCTCGCCGCCACCCCCGAAAAATCGACCGAGCGCCTCGAGGACCTGGTCAGCAAGTACCGGCAGGACGACGCGCCCATCATCCTGTTCTTCACGGCCGAGTGGTGCACGCCGTGCAAACAGTTCAAGCAAGAAGTCCTGACCAAGCCCGCCGTGGTCGACGCGCTCAAGAACGCCCACTTCGTCGTCTACGACATCGACACCGACGTGGGCCACGCGGCTTCTGAGAAATACGACATCCGCGGCATCCCGGCCGTCATCTCCATCGACAAGCAGGCCAAGCTGCAGAGCGTGCTCTTCGACCGCTCAAAAAAAGGCGTCGAACACTTTGTGCAGTTCGTGGCAGAGGCGCGCTTCTTCTCGCTGTCCGAACCCCAGCTCATGGAAAAAGTAAAAGCAGCTAGGGACGACGCAGCCACCCTGTTCAGGGCAGGCCAGTGGTTTCAACGCCGCAACCGCTATGCCGAAGCCTATGCCCTGTACGGCCGTATCGACCCCAGGCGTCTCAAGGTCGATCGCGACACGGAGCAGCGCGCAGCGTGGGGCAAGGTCATCACCCTGCAGATACTGCAGCGGCGCGAGCTCGCCCGAAACTTCGCCTTCAACTACCTTGAAAAATATCCAGCCTCCCGCCACGCCCGCCAGTGCCTGCTGACCCTGGTCCTCGATCCCACCGTGTCAGGGCCGCAGCTCGAGGAGATCGCAAAAAAGTATCTCGCGAGCCACCGGTACTGCGACAACCGCATGCGCGACGTCGTCTACTTCTATCTGGCCGGCAACCGCCCCAACCTGGCGCTCAATGCAGCCCAGACCTACAAGCTCGAAAGCGGACATAGCCCGGCCGCCTGGGCGCTGCTGGCCGAGGTCTTTCACTGGCGCGGCGAGCACCGGCCAGCGCTCGACGCCGCCAAGCACGCCCTCGACAGCGCCAAGGAGCCGCACGAGAAGCGAGTCTACGAGAGCAACTACGAGCGCTACACGAAGGGCGGCGGTCCCAGCCCCGAGATCGTCATCATCCAGAAAAACGTCAAAGAGTACCTGGCGCAGCTCGACGGACCCGACGCCAGCATCGTGTTCCTGGCCGCGTACGACCCGACCGCGTTTTACCTCTCGGGCAGCGAGGACAACGACACCGAGTTCCGGTTCATCCAGGAGACCTTTCCGATCCTGTCCGTCACCGAGAGCAAGTGCGCTGACTTTGCCGGCAAGAGCACCACGGTCCACGTCCACCTGCGCCTCAACCCCGACGGCGGCCGACCCCTGCGCGTGCTCATCCTCGAGAACGACCTGCCCAAGGAGCTCGAGCAGTGCATCCGCGACACCCTCGAGAAAGAGCCCCTGCCCAGGGCGCCCGAGATGCTGCGCAACACCTTCAATTGCTCGCTCTCGTTTCGAAAGTAGCAGACCGCCGCGCACCACCGACCCGCGCGGTGGCCCGCTCCCGCCTCATTGCGCTGCTCACTTTGCTTGAGCCTATTTTTGGCGGGGCCCCGCTGATCAATCGCCGATCGAAAAGTGGTAGTTGCGGCCGTAGTCGCTGTCCCACTCGTGGCAGAGCGGCGGGTACTCGGTGTTCTCGAACCAGAGCGCGACGTCGTTGGCGTTCTGCGGGATTGCAAAGACCGCCAGCCGCCGCTGCTTGCCGTTGCTCCCCTGGTCCGAGTAGGCCACGCTCTGGCCGTACGGCATCTCGCCGCTGTCGAACTGCGCGTTGGCGATGATGTCCCAGCTCTCCCAGCCGCGGTAGACGATGCGGCAGTTGGGCAGCCGCTCCCAGGCGTAGTCGATGACCGCAACGCCGCCCCGGGCCAGCCGGCCCTCGACCTGCTCCGACCAGTCGGCGTTGAAGCGGATGCGCGCCGGGTTCCAGGGCCGCAGCTCGAACCGGTAGTTGGCGCCGTACTGGCTGTCCCACTCGACGCAGTTGTCGCCCTGCGCCTGGAGCCAGATCTCGATCGCGTTGACATCGCGGCGCAGCGCGGCCCTGCCCCAGCGGTCGCAACCCGGCGTGCCCTCCATCAGGCCGACCGGCACCACCTGGCCGTCCGGGTAACCGATGAAGGCGACCACCAGCCCCGCGCTGCCGCAGTGCGGAAAGCGATCGGCGTGGGCGGTGATGGTGATCGCGGCGCCCTGGAACAGCGGCTGGCTGATCGACTCGCTCCAGTCGGGGCCGAAGTAGATCGAGGAGGCGAGCGGCACGCTCAGGTCGGCGTCGGCCGGCAGCGGGCCGTAGGTCTGGAACCCGGAGAGAGCCTCGACTAGCTGGCTGTCGCCATCTGCTGCGCCCGAGAATTGCTCGCCACCGCAGCCGACAGCGCTGACACACAGCACGGCGCCGATCCACGACGAGGAAAACGCGCGCTTCATCGCCAGCTCCTGATCCGGAAGAGTTCCCGATCTATGTAACTCATCTATGAGTTACTAAGTCTCAGGGGACACAGGCTGTCAAGCGCGAACAGAGCTGCGCACGGGCAGCGGCGACAGAGCTGGCAGGGAAAAGTGGCGGCAGTTTGTCAGCGGCAGGGGGTCTGCTTTTGCAAAAAGTCGGCCGGCGGTTCCCAGTCGGCAGGCGGCGGGTCGAACTGCTTGTACTCGAGCATCTCGTTGTTCTTGAAGAGGTACTTGGCCGAGATCTCGCCGTACGGATACCACCCGTCGGACAGCGACTCTCAGCACAACCTGGCGCTGGTGCTGATGGACCAAAACCGCGACGACGAGGCCGGTGAGATCTTCCGAACACTGCTGCGCCAGCATCCCGACGACGCCATCGAGCATGGCCTGCTGGCCGAGGTGCTCGCGACGCAGGGGCAGATCGCAGAGGCGCTGATCGAGCGGGCCGAGGCGGCACGGCTCGGCGCCGGACAGCCCAAGGTCGATCAGCTGCTCGAGGAGATCGACGAGTTGATCGATGGCAACGAAGGCGGCGGGGCGCAGGAGGACGCGATCAAGCTGATGCTGATGATCGGGGCAGCGTTTGCCGCGCGCAGGACGCGGTGTTTGCCGAGGTCGTGAGCATGCGGGCCGCGCCAGCCCGAGAAAACAGCAAAGACCCAAAGGGCCAAAATGAGACGAAACGGAGAAGTACTCGCGCGCTACGACAACCTGCTCACCCGGGTCGTCGATCGCCGCGACGCAATCCAACAGTTTGACGATTTTCTGCGCAAGGAGACCGCATGGCTCACAGCACCGGCGTCGACCCAGTTGCACCTCGCCGAGGAGGGAGGGCTGCTCGAGCACTCGGTCAACGTGGCAACCACGCTGCTCTTGCTGCGCGATGCGCTGGCGCCAGACATTCCGACCGAGAGCTGCGTGATCGTCGGCCTGTACCACGACCCGGGCAAGGTGGGCGTGCCGGGCAAACCGTACTACCTGCCCAACCCCAGCCAATGGCACGTCCACAACCGAGGGATCCGCTACATCGTCAACAATGATGTTGTGCACCTGGACATTGCCACGCGGAGCCTCTACCTGATCGCCCAGCACGTGCCGCTGACCGACGACGAGGCGCAGGCCATCCGTTTTCACGACGGAAAATACATCCCGAAAAACCAGTCCGTGGCGCACCGCGAGGTGCAGTTGACCAGGCTGGTGCAGTACGCGGACACCTGGGCCGCCGGTGTGCTGGAGGCCCGCGTTCCGGAGTCGTCCGGGGCTCGCCGGATCGCGGCGATCTGACCGCGTTGGGGCAATACCTGCGTCGGAGAAATACCTTGCAAAATGATACTGGCAGTACTAAATTGCAAGGTCGATGGCCTACCAAGCGCGGCACATAGAACCGCGGCTGCGCACGCTGGCGCAGCGGTTCCCGGTCGTGGTGCTGGCCGGCGCCCGGCAGTCCGGCAAGTCAACCCTGCTGGCGCACCTGTTCGGCAAGCGCGCGCGGACCTTCGTCTTCGATCCGGTCTCGGACGTCGGCAATGCGCGGCGTGATCCCGAGCTCTTCGTGCTGCACAACCCGCCGCCGCTGATCCTCGACGAGGTGCAACACGCGCCGGAGCTGCTGCCCGCGCTCAAGCGCGCGGTCGATCAGCGGCCCGGGCAACACGGCCAGTACTATCTGACCGGCTCGCAGCAGTTCCAGGTGCTGGCGCGGGCGCAGGAGAGCCTGGCGGGCCGCGCCTTGCTCTGCGACCTGCTGCCCATGTCTCGTGGCGAGCTGCTCGACCAGCAGCCAGCCGGACTGGTGCAGGCGCTGTTCGGGCCACGGCCGGTGCGGGACGCAGCCGGACTGCTGCGGCGTCTGCAGCGCGCACCGCGGCCGCAAGCCGAGCCGGGACTGTACGAACGGCTGTTCCGCGGCGGCTATCCCGGGCTGCTGCGCTTCAAGACCGCCGAGGTGCCGGCGTGGTTCGACTCGTATGTCCGCACGTACATCGAGCGCGACGTACGCACGCTGCGCGACCTGAATGACCCGCACCAGTTCTCGCGCTTCATGCGCCTGCTCGCCGCGCTCACGGCACAGGAGATCAACGCCTCGCAGCTCGGCCGCGAGATCGGCGTCACCCCGCGCACCGCGACGCAATGGTTACAGACGCTCATCGGCTCGTACATGGTGGTGGCGCTCGACAGCTATGCGGGCAACACGGTCAAGCGGCTGTCGGGCCGGGCCAAGGTGCACGTCGTCGACTTGGGCCTGGCCTGCCATCTGCTGGCGATCTCGTCGGCCAGCGCCTTGCAGGACCACCCGGGCCTGGGCCACCTGTTCGAATCGTACGTCGTCACCGAGGTGCTCAAGCAACTGTCCGGGCTGTCGGTCAGACCGGTGGCCTGGCACTGGCGCACGGCTGCGGGCGCCGAGGTCGATCTGCTGCTCGAGCGCGATGGGGTGTTTTTTCCGATCGAGATCAAACTGACTGCCCGGCCGACCGCGCGCGATGCGAGCGGTATCCGCAGCTTCGTCGACACTTATCCCCGGCTGCGCATCGGCCCCGGCATCGTTGTCCACGGCGGCAATGAACTGTTTCTCGTCGACGAGCGCACGGTGGCAGTGCCGGTCGACCTGGTGTGACTGTAACAGCCCCCGATCACGCCTTGCTCACGACCGGTATTCTCTTGTGCGATCCGTTCGCAAGGTCATTCCAGCTCGACGGTCGTCCCACCAAGAACCTCTGCGTGTGTGGGCTGACAGGTGAAGACGATGACCTGGTGTTCCTTGGCGTACTCGTTGAGTACCTCGGATGCCGCGGCTCGGCGGGCCGGGTCAAGGTCGACGAGCGGATCGTCCATCACGAGAAATCCGTCGTCGTCGTCCAGAAAGTAGCTGCCCATGGTCAGCCGCAGCGCGAGGCCCAGCACATCCCTGGTTCCGGTCGAGAGCAAACTCGCCCCGAGGATGGCGCCGTCATTGCGGACAAAGCCCGACGGCAACGTATCTGACATCTCGATGCGCCGATATCTCTCCTCGGTGAGACGAGAAATGTAGTGCTCGAGACTTGCCTTCAACTCCGTCGAACGGTCTGCGGCACCGGACTCCTTCTGGACCTCGTCGGCGACGGTGCGAATTCGCTCGATGGCGTTGGCCCTGCGCAGGACCGACTCGAACACCTCCTGCAACTCCCGGTATCGGACGTCGAGCTCTTCGGCCGAATCGTCGGGGACGACGATGCCTGCTTTCTCGATCTCGAGCCGTTTGAGCTCATCGCCGCACGACTTGCTCGCCTTTTCCTTTTTTCGATACTCGTCGACATAGGCGTCGAGGTCGCCGATGCCGGCGGGCAGCGGAGCGAGTTGCGCGCGCTCCTTGTCGAGGTCTTTATGGGCGGCGACCGTCTCGACCACCTTGTCGAAAAGCTTGTCCTTGTCGCCGTAGGTCTTTTCCAGCTCGGTCAGGCGACCTCGCTTGGCCATGGCTTCCTTGCTGTTCACGTCGAGGTCGCCTTGCGCCTTGACGAGGTCGGCGCGCACATCGGCCAGCGGTCGCGTCGTTGCTGGCGCGGCATTGCCGCCCGCCTTGGCCTGCAATTCCTCGAACGTCTGTCCGGCGAGCTCGTCGTCGAGGATCTTCTTGGCCGTTGCGACCGCGCGGCAGGCCTCTTCGTACGCGGCGCTTCTGCGCCGTGCGTCCTCTTCGTCGCTTGCCTGGCCCCCCTGCAACAGGTTTGCGAGCCGTGACGACGTGCTTGCGAGCTCGGCCGCAATGCTCTCGAAATCGACCGAACCGGATTGCACTTCCAGGGACCATTTCGAGCTGTCGAGCTTGAATGCGCCCGCTGCCTCGATGTCGATGGTCGTTCCGGTGGCAATTTTTTTCTCGACCGGTTTTTCCACGCCGATCTGCAGCTCGGTCGCCAGTGCTTCCTTGGCTGTCAACCGGGCCTTCAACCGGCCAGCCGAGAGTCTGGTCTGCAGCTCCCGGACCTGCGACGCTGTCGCCGCGATCTGCTTCAACTGCTCGGACGTCAGCGCTGGCGTCGCCCTGAGCTTGCCCTCGGCCGCAATCAGTTCCTGCTTGCGTACAGTCGCTCGCGCGAGTTGAGCAACCAACCCTTTCTTGCCCTCGAACACGGTCGCTGCCTCGTGCTCGGCCTTGAGCTCATCGACGAGCGCGACGAGCTGAGCTTTTTGCGCATCCAGTTGCTCGAGGTCTCTGACCAGGACCGGCCAGTCGGTGTTGGCCTGCGCGTACTTCGCCTTTTGCAGGGAGAGCGCGGTCTCCTGCGCGTCGAGCGCCCTGCGCGCAGCGACCGAATCGACCGCATCCCTGTTTGCCGCGAGATATTGCTCGAGCTCGGCATGCAACCGTGCGGCCCCGGCGATGCGGCCATTGAGTTCGTCGATCTGCTTTTCGATGGCGATCGCGTTGTCGCGATCCCTCTTGACCTCCTCCTTCTCGTACCAGGCGCACAGCACATCGCCGGGCTCCCTCCTCCACCTGTTTTCGACGCCCCTCCCCCCTTCGGGGGCGCCGTGCTTCTTGTCCCAGCGACTGAAATATTTTTTCAACTGTGAATCGAGCTCGCCGATGAAATCGTCGACGGCGACGCCGTCCGTCTCTTGCACCGCCTCCGTGAGCAGGTTGCTCAGGTCCCGTACTGTTTGCCCGCCTTCGCCCTCTTCCAATCGTTCCAGCGTATGGGCAAGTCCGGCCTGTCGCGCCATGAGAACCGAACGGAACGTGCCCGGTGTCGCGACCAGAAGATCGGCGAGACGCTCGGTGATCTGGTCCTCGCCGGAGACGACGCTTCCGTCTGGCAGTTCCAGACGCGCCGAAGGGCTCGCGCCCCACTGACGGCACAACTTGTAGTGCTTCGCCTCGTGCGAGAATTCGACCTCGACCAAAACGGTGTCGCCGCCGCCAGCGGGCATGAACGGCTCTGCGAACTGCTGTGCCCTGGCCGGAGTCAAGTCCGTGCGCACGAAGAGCACGCTTTCCAGGGCATGCAAGATGGTCGACTTGCCCGCTTCGTTGGGCCCGCTCACGACGGTCAACGCCGGTCCGAATTTCACCGTCGTGTTTGCCAGCCCCGCAAACGGGCAGAGTCTGATCTGGTGCACCTTCATCGCCGCACCTCCTGGATCAAGCGATAGGCCTCCTGTAAGGCCTCCTGGTCGGCGTCGTGCTGGGCGAGCCTGGTGAGCAACCGGTGCGGGAACGAACCCTCGGTGAACGCTCCGTCGATGTCGCTCTTCGTGATCTGGCGAGTGACGGCGCTGTCGTCGAACTGGAGCCAGAAGAGGTGCTTCTTCAATTCCGCGGGCAGTGCAGCGAGGGACGCATGGACCTCGTCGGGCAGGCGGCCGGACACCTTGAGCTTCAGGAGCAACTGCTTGCTGGCGGGATCCTGGTACCTGGACCTGAGCGACTCGACGTCATCCGCGTTTTCGACCTTGACCTCATCGTGACGAAACGCGAACCGGCCCGCGGTCAGCAAGGTCGAGCGCAGAGCGCCCTGGTCGTCGAACTCGTGAATCCATGCGGTTCCCTTGTGGGCGCAGTCGAAGCCATCGGGCTCGGGTGTCCCGGCAAAGAAGATGCGGTCCAGGGTCGCGGGGTTTTGCGGGAAGGGGATGTGCGTGTGCCCGAGCAGCCAGAGATCGACGGGCAACGCCCTGAGTTGCCCCACCTTCATCGGAAAATAGTTCTGTGCAAAGTCCGGGGACACGCCCTCGAGGCTGCCGTGCGCGATACCGATGTGGTGAGGGATCGCCTGGTTGCGGTCGACGTCTGCCACCCAGCCCACTGCGTTCTTCTCCGAATGCTTGGCAGAGCACGGGCATGGATACAGGACCGCCGGCACGCCGTGTGGCGACAGATCGACCGGCCCGGGTCGATCGAGGATCAGGAGATTGTCGCCTGCCTTTTCCTTGAGCCACTTCCAGGGCGCATCCCGATCAGGGTCGACGTAATCGTGGTTGCCGGGCAGCACGGTGACGAGGTGTCCCTCGAATTCGGCGAGGATCTGCGCCACCCTGAGCACGTCGCTTTTCGGCACGCCAACGCGGTCGAACAGATCGCCGGCAATGACGACGAGATCGCACTTCTCCTTGCTCGCGCGCTGGATCAACCGCTCCAGGCATTCGAAGCGCGCTGCGATCAGCGTCGGCGCGACGTCCTCGTGGGAGGCGAATTTCAAGCCGATGTGGACATCCGAGGTGTGCAGGAGTTTCAGCGCCATCGAGGTTCACCTCCGCGACGGAATTCGAAAACGGTCCGGGCTCAACGATTTTTTCTCAGCCAGTTGACGACCTCGTACATCGCGACGCAATCGATCTTGTTGTACGCCGCGACCTCGCGCATCAGCTCGAAGTCGGGCAGCTTGGTGCCCTTCTTGCGCGCCTCGGCATCGCACGACCAGGCCGCAGCCATGGCTCCGAGCCCGTCAGTGACTGAGTCGCCCCATTCGGCGGCGATGAGCCCGTGCTGGTGCATGGCCTTGGCAACGCGCTTGAGACCGAATCCCCGGGCGCCGCGCACGGCGATTGTGTCGCTCATCGCGCCCTTGGGCTTGACGACTTCACCCAGGAAATCGAACAGGTCGATCGGTGTCCGAGTGATGGCCGGATTGCGCTGGTAGAAAGCGTTGTACGCCGTCGAGAGAAACGAGTCCTCGGCCGGCGACCAGTGCACCACGCGCACCGGCGGCCCGTCCGGATCGAGCCGTCGCTTGACCGTCTGCATGTGATCGAGCCAGGCGCCGACGACGCGTCGCTCCTCGTCTGCCGTGAGCCGGTCTGCTGTCCACTGCTCGAAGACAATCTCGCCGTCCTCGACGTGCAGGCACCCGATCTGGAAGATCATCGGTCGCCCGCCGGTAGTCGGCAGCTTGGAGAAATCGTCGTCGAGGTCGGACACGGTCTCGAAGTCGACGAAGAACTCGACCAGACGCGAATTGCGCCACGCGTCTTCATTCCAGGTGATCCTGGGCGGTGTCACGACGACCGCGGCAGAGGCGCGCTCGATGTCGAGCAGGGCGTCGAGCCGGTCGCCGGTGCTGGCGCCGGTCACGCCGAGTTGCGCTGCGCTGAGATCGGGCTGGTCGCCGCGCAGCACCCCGTCGGCGAGCGCCTGGTTGCGTTTGGCGACACCGACCTGCCAGAGGCAAGTCAACTCGCCGGTCGTGGCTGCGATCTTCTTCTTGGCCTGGCGCCAGCGCGAATCGGCGGCCTTCATGTTCGGCCGGAGCTCGTGGACCGACGGCGCGGGCTCGGCAACCCATTGCGCGCCCTGCTCGTCGAGGCGCCGCAGCCACGCCACGGCAGCGTCGACCTGCTGCCAGAGTTCCGGGTCGTCGGTCGAGATCGCGGCCAGCCGCGCCAGGCAGCCGTCATTGCGATTGACGACCGGTTCCTTGTTCTCGGTGTAGCTCTGCTCGCTGGCGCGGCCAAGCAGGTAGGCGTGGTCAGGTCGAAGGCCCTGCATCGCAGCCAGCGCACGGTTGTAGACCAGTACCTGCGCCTTGAATGCGAGCGCAGAACCCGTGTTCTTCATCTGCCAGTTCTTGTTGAAATGCAGACGCGAGAACTTGATGTCGACCACGACGTAGTGGAACGCGCAGCCCGGCAGCATCGGGGTCGAGATCCTGGCCTGCGCGGCGTCGATGGAACCCGGCACTAGATTGTTGAGATGGTCCGAGCGCACCAGCAGATCAGGCAGGCCACAGGTGTGCGAGGCAGGGTCGGCAACCATCCCCTGGTAGATGAGGGGCTTGCCCTGCTTCATGGCGTCGAGAGTGGCGGCAACGTATTCCGGTCGGTACCCGCGCGGCCCGTCTCCGACCACGCGCTGCACCGGTCCCAGGCGCGCCTCGACCAGCGGCAACAGCCGCTCCTCGAACTCGCGGCCCTTGCGCATGATGAATGTGCCGAAGTCCGCGCGTACGTCGAGCGGGTCGGGCACGTAACCACAAGATTCGCCAAATCGCTCGAGCCAGTCGACGATCGGGTCGTCGAGGAGAAAGTTGCGGAGCTTGGAGGCGCTGATCCACTTCGGCGCGGTCATCGCTCCCCTCTACGATCTCGCGTCACGTCCCCAGTCTAACAAATCGCTACGACGAACCGCGTCGCTTGCCAGCGTTCCGTTCGTCGACGAGTACGATCGTGTCGAGATCGAGTCAACCGCTCTCCTGGCCGGCGGAGTCGTCCGGCCGCGGCCATCGACCACCAAAAGCACAGGTGTGCGCGCATCGGGCAAGGGCGAATGCGACGTTGTTTGACGCACCGCTGCTTTACGCTCGGGTCAGCAACCAGCGAGGCGGAGGACAACCATGACCAGGCCCGGGCTGACCGAGATCGTCTGCATCATAGACCGCAGCGGCTCCATGGAGGCGATCCGCGACGACGCCATCGGCGGTTTCAATGTTTTCTTGGACGCACAGCAACAGCTGCCGGGAGAGGCATGGTTGACCCTGGTGCTGTTCGACGACCGGTACGACGTCGTGATCGATCACGTTGCGCTCGACCAGGTGGCGCGCCTCGACCGCGTGACCTTCGTGCCGCGCGGTTCGACTGCTCTGCTCGACGCCATGGGGCGCACCATCGACCAGGTCGGGACGCGACTCGCCGCGACAGCGGAGGACGATCGGCCGTCCAAGGTGATCGTGGTGGTCCTGACCGATGGCAAGGAGAACGCCAGCCGCAACTACAGCCAGCACGACGTCTTCGACCGGGTGGCCCACCAGCGCGAGCAGTACGGCTGGGACTTCATCTTTCTCGCTGCCAACCAGGACGCCATTGCCTCGGCAGCGGCGCTGGCCATCGATCCCCGCAGGGCGATCAGCTTCGTCGCCGACCATGAAGGCACCAGTGCGGGGTTCAGCGAGGTATCCAACGCTGTCGGTGCCAGCCGGATGCTGTTCGGCGGTTCGAAGAAGCGCGGCAACACGGTAAATTGACCTGTCGTATTTGCCATTCGTGGGGAGGTCATTGATGTCCGAGTTCGAGAAAAGCCTGCTGCTCGGCCTCGGGCTGTCTGCGCTCACTGCGACCAAGACGGCCGACGTCGTCACCACGGTACGCCACGTCGACGCACGCGGGGAGCAGAACCCGTTGGTCCGCAGACTTGTTCCAGGCTCGGATTCCATGGGGCCATTCTCGTCACCCTGGCAATCTGGGTCACTGTGGTCGCCGCTGCCTATTTGCCGGCGTTGCTCGCGGTCGACAGAGTCTATTGCTACGCCCTCGCGCTCCTGAGCCTCGCCATTTCTGTTGCCCAGCTCGACGCCGCACGCTTCAACGCGACCGGCCGGCCAAGCTCGTTTTCGCGATGGATGCTGACGCTCTACCGGCGCCCGCAGCGCGGGCCGTGAAAAACGAACGCGAGCAACGGGAGTGCGTGAATACCGAGGTCGTCAACACCAAGCCATTGTCAGTTTGCGAACTCTGGCTTGCTGCGTCTTGCCGTTCTCCTTGGCCTCCGGAACAGGATCACCTCGCCACCCAGGTAGACGAAGACCGTGCCGGTCGAGTTTCTCGGGCGCAGCTGCTCGTGCTGCACCGCGCGACACGGCTGCTGACGTCATCGGTCCGTCGACGCCGGAGTGCGCTCGCCGCCGTCGACCTCCTCGCTGTCGACGTCCTCGACGCTGACCACGCGCGTGCTGCCGGGTTTGAAGAACCACCGCTCGTGATACGAGCCCGACTCCTCGAGCACCCGGCGCAGCTTCTCGTCGTCCAGCGCAAAGCCCACGACCGTGCTGTGGCTGCTGCTGCCCAGCACGCGCATGACACTGTCCGGAACCAGCAAGGTCACGCGCTTCATGGCCACACTCGCTTGCTGGGTTCGCGCGCAGGCGATCTGCCGGCCGCGACCCACCCAAATATTGTGCGATATCGATGCGTCAAACCGCGTCGTATGTGCGATGCGATGGACTCGGGACGTGGCCGGCAGTGACTCATTTCCGCTGCGCCTTCTCTGGCGGGTCGACCCAGGCCAGCACGTCGGTCTTGTCGCAGGGCGACAGGCGCCAGCGGGAGATGCCGGGCAACTCTGGCGGCTCGTCGAGCAGGCGCACCACGTCGCGCATCTGCCTCAGCACGAGCGGCGCCGTCTCTGCGGGCCGGTTGCAAGTCACGAGCACCTGCTTGAGATCGCGCAGCACGACCCGGTTGGCGTACAGCGGCCGCGCAAGGCACAGTGCGCAACCGCGAACCTGGTCTGATGCCCTGCAGGGAAGCAGCAGTTGGTGGTCGTCGCGCCAGGACGCCTCGAGGCCGAACGACTCGATGATGGCTTGCGCCCAGAGTCGATCGTAGGTCGTCACGAACCAGATGTAAGGCGTGCGCATGTGGCTGACGAACCCGGCGCACGAGCTGCCGGTCGTGATGCCAGCGGCATTGAACGACTTGACGAGCGCCGCGATGTCCACGTCGAGGTGCGCCACATCGACCTTGAAACCATGCCTGCGCGCCGCGAATGAGCCCCAGGGGCCGCCGTCGTCGCTGCCCCATCTGTCGGCGGTTTCCTCCGAATAATGCCGCGGCTCGAACAACTGCGGTTCTAGCTCGCGCTGCATGGCGCGCCCGTCCTCGAAACGCGCCCGCAGCGCTGACTCGAGCTGGTCCAGCGGCAGCCCATTGCGGGTCATGAAAGCAGCGAACAGCTCACGCAAACCGAGCTGCTCGAGCTGGCGGCATAGAAAGTCGCGATCGCGGCCGTGCCGGTTGTTACTCAAACGCGTGCGTGTCTCGTCCCGTTCGACCAGCAGCCCGCGCTCCCAGAGAGTGGTCAGGAACTTCTCGGACAGCGGAAAAGGCGTCAACATCGCGCTCCTCGTTCGCAGCCAGCCGCCGCAGGCGCGTGCGCCCGACCTGCCGACCGCATGGCAGCTTCAGGTCGCAACCGGTGTCGGCCAGATCGTGGCATCCTGCGCCCACGACCACCCCAGCGGCTTGAATCTCTCGTCATTGACGATCGGAAACATGCGCGACAGGTTCACGAGGTCGCGCTGGATGGTGCGCAGCTCGACCTCGATCCCGGCTTCTCTGACGCGCGCATGCAGCGTCGCCGCATCGACCTTGTGCGGCAGCCGGGGAATCCAGTTGAGGAGAAGCAACAGTCGATGAATGGTATCAGTCGTTTTTCTCATCGCCGGCCAACCTCCTTTCCGAGGCTGCGCAGACGACGAGGGAGCCAACGTTTTCTTGGCTCTCCTCATAGTCTGCGAAGCCTCGAGGACCGCGCACCAGGCTTTGCCACCTTGCCCTTTTAGGTAGGTTGGCCGGGTTTCAAAGGGCCTGTCCCTCCACCCGTCTCTATGAGTAATCGTCACTGTACGGATATCGGAAACAAAAATCAAGAGAAAATGACGTCGTCACTCGAAAATTCCGACGATTTTCAATGACTATATAGTATGCCCTGGCAGGGACCGCGCCGCGCTGACTACTTCTTCTGCGTTGTGGTGTCTTTGCAACTCACCTGGGTCTCGGGAGTGACCAGCTGGTTCTCGAGCATCGGCTTCATCAGCGCAGCCCTGTCCATTTTCCATACCTCTTCTTCGACCAGGCCGGCGCCGTAGGCCACGATTCGCAACCAGTCGGTGAGTCGCAGATCGGTATCGACAATGTCGAAGCACATCTGTTGGCAACGGGCAAAAACTGATCCACTTCCGCGCTCGAAATTGATCCACCCGGGCAAGTCCTTTCCAGGCGGCCGCAGGGCTCTTGCTCACCCTGCCTGACCGCGCTCAGCCCGCCTTCTGCCTCCTCTTTCCGGTCCGATACGAGGTGCCCTTGGTCGTCAGGATGT
>JAFGSX010000416.1 GCA_016934455.1 Deltaproteobacteria bacterium | reverse complement strand
TGCTGGATTTCGGGCTGGCCAAGGATCTGCGCACCTGGGCCGAGGCGTCGGTCACCATCAAGGGCTCGATCGCGGGCTCGCCGCCCTACCTGAGCCCGGAGCAGATCGACGGCACGGCGATCGATCTGCGCACCGACATCTATTCGCTCGGCGTGGTGCTGTTCGAGATGGCGACCGGTAGCCGGCCCTATCTGGCGCAGGATCCGGTCGGCCTGTTCACGCAGCACATGGACGCCCCGATCCCGTCGGCGCTCGAGCGCGCGCCCGATCTCGATCTGCCGCCGGCGCTGGATCACCTGCTGACGCGCGCGTTGGCAAAAAAGGCCAACGACCGGCAGGACAGCATCCTGGATTTCAAGCGCGAAATGCAGGAGTGCCTGGCGTTCCGCCAGTCGGCGACCCTTCCGGCCGCGCCGGTGGCGTTGCTGCCGACCGAGAGCACGGTCACCTCCTACCATCTGCCGGAGGTCACCGAAGCCCTCCCCGTGCTCGAGGAACCCACCCGTAGAATCGCGGTCGACCAGATAGCGCTCGAGGAGCAGTCGGACGACAGGCCGCGACCGGCGACGCTGTTCGATCGGCCGGTGCCGGGAGAGACCACGATCCCCAACCTGTCGGCCGCTGACTCCGTCGAGGTGGTCGAGACGCCCTTCAGCGCCGAGATCACCCGAACCGATTCGGTCACCCAGCCGCGCGTCAGACTGGCCGGCTTTCGACTCGGGCGGACGCAGATCCTGGCGGGACTCGGCGTCGCCGCCGCCGTCCTGGTCATCGGCTCGATCGCGCTCTTCCGGAACGACTCACCGGCGACGACCGGGCACGACGCCTCCGTGACCGCGCTGACGCCGGTGGCAAGCCCGCCAGCGGTGGAGCCGTCGGCGCCAGATGCTGCTGCCGCTGCAGCGCCGCCTCCGAGCGTCGACAGCGGCGAGGTCAGGACCTCGCACCGCCGCGATGGCGGCCGTACCGCCGACACCGGCTCCCGCCTGCAGCGCCTGGTACGCCTGACCGTCAACTCCCAGCCGCCAGGAGCAAACGTCAACCTGGATGGCATCCGGATCTGCAAAACGCCCTGCCAGACCGATGTGGTGCCGCGCGGGAGCGCGCTGCTCACGCTGCAGCAGAGCGGTTTTCGCGACCTGCGACGCCAGGTCTCCCTGGAAGCCGACGACAATGATCTCGGCACCTTCAGGCTCTCGCCGATCAGACAGCGCAGCAGCGCGGCCGATCGCAGAAGGGACAAGGCTCGCGCCGTCAAGACCGGCCCCAGCGACGAGTTGATGCCGATCGAATGACCGGATCCGCCTGTGCGAGGCGAGCAGAGGTGGCGCGCGAGCCCAAAGTCCGCTAGAAAAAGCGACAAGGAGGCCTCATGGCGATCGAAGAACACCGCCGTGCCAAGCTGGCTGCGCTGATCACGGCGCTCTCGCCCGAGCACGGGCGCGCGCTGCGCGAGATCGTGCTCTCGGCCTGCGGCCACAACTACAACGAGGTCCAGGCTCACGCCTGGGGACTGTGCAGTTGCGAGGAGAACACGCCATGTCCGGGCTGGGTCGAGATCGGCTTTCGCGCCGCCGAGGAGTACGAGGCGGCGGTGCGCAACGCCGCGCCGCGGGAGCCGGGCGGAGCCGTCGGCGACAAGGCCAAACTGGACGATGTTCTCGACGAGACCGCCGGCCAGATGACCGGCCTGCTCCGCAACGTGGTGGTCGACACCGAAGAGATCAAAAGCAGCCACCAGCTCGACGACACCGACACCTTCGTGGATGAGACCGACCCCAAGTACAAGCAATGAGACGATCCCGGCGCCGCGCGCGGTCGGCGTCGTCCCCGCCCACCGCAACCCAGCGGGCAGCGCTCGAGCCCGCGCTCTGCTTTGTCGATCTGGCCTCCGAGTGGAGGGCGGGCCGGCTGCCGCTGCGACAACTGCTGCGGCGACGGGCCGATCGCCTGCGCGCCCTGCCGTCGCGCGAGCGGCGCCAGGTCGAGGAGCTGCTTTTCGCTTACGCCCGCTGGCGCGACCGCGTCGATACCCTGGTCGAGTGGGCGCTGCAGGAGCTGCCGGTCGACTGGCCCCGGCCAACTCCGCGCCAGCGATTGCGGCTGGCCTGCTCGCTGGTGGGCAGGCTCGCCCAGCTTCCGACCGCCGCGCTCGACCCGGTCGAGACGGCAGCCATAGCGCACGCCCTGCAGCGCGAGGGCACCGCGTCTGATCCGATCGCAGCGCTCGTCCAGCGCCACGGTTTCGAGCGGGCGATCGTGGAGGAGTGGCACGCCGCGCTCGGCCCGGGAGAGATCGAAGGCGCGCTGGCGGCGTTTGACCGGCGGCCGCTCTTTCATCTCAGGCCGCGCTGGCCGGCAACGGCCGCGACCGTGATCGCCGAGCTCGCCGCGGACGGCATTGCAGCCGAGCCGCATCCGGTCGTCCCGCAGGCCGTCGTCGTGACGCGCCCGATCAGGCTCGACCGGCATCCGCTGCTGACCGAGCGGCGGGCCAGCGTGCAGGACGCGGCGAGCCAGCTCGCGCTGCAGGCGCTGGCCGTGGAGCCGGGACAGACCGTCGTCGACTGCTGCGCCGGGGGCGGCGGCAAGGCCGAGGCGATCGCCGATCTGCTGCGCGGCCGGGGCCGGCTGGCGCTGTTCGATCGCGATCGCCGGCGCCTGGCCGCGGCCCGTGCCCGCCTCGCCGCTGCGGCCGGGCCGGGCCTGCGGTTGAGCGCCGAGGTGCGCGACGGCCGCATACCTCCGCCGCCCGACGAGCGCGGCCGCGCCGACCGCGTCCTGGTCGACGCCCCGTGCTCGGGGCTGGGCACCGCCCACCGCCAACCCGACCTGAAGTGGCGCTACCGCGACCGCGACATCGCCCGCTTCACCGCCGATCAGGTGCAGCTCGCAACCCAGGCGGCCTTGCTGCTGGCTCCGGGCGGCCGCCTGCTCTACGCCACCTGCAGCCTGCGCCGCGCCGAGAACGACGACGTGGCGGATGCCCTGTTGCGGCGGACCGGGCTCAGCCCGCTGCCGCTGCACGCGGTGCTGGGGGCGCTCGCGGACCGGCTGGGCGCGAACGGCGAGCGGCTGACGCTGTGGCCGCACCGCCACCGGTGCGACGGGTTCTTCCTCGCGCTGTTCGAGCGCCGCTGAGCTCAGGCCGAGGTGCGCGCGACGAACTCGTCGAGAAGCTGGCGCGCGCGGTCGTCGACCTGCCGCGGCACGTCGAGCTGCACCTCGACCAGCAGGTCGCCGCGGCCGCCGCCGTTGAGCCGCGGGGAGCCCTTGCCGCGCATCCGGAAGCGCTGGCCGCCCTGGGTGCCGGCCGGGATCACCATCGCGACCGCGCCGTCCAGCGTAGTCACCTCGACCCTGCCGCCGACGATCGCCTGGTTGAACGGGATGCGCACCTGCGTCAGCAGGTCATCGCGGTCGCGCTTGAACTGCTCGTCCGACGCCACCTCGATGACCAGGTAGAGGTCGCCGGGCGCACCGCCGCGCTTGCCGGCGGCGCCCTGCCCCTTGAGCCGGACGCGCGAGCCGGAGGTGACTCCAGCCGGGATGGTCACCCGGAGCTGCTGTTCCTCCTCGCGCACGCCCTCGCCCTGACAGGCAGCGCAGACCTCGCCCACCGCCCGACCGGTGCCGTTGCAGCGCGGGCAGGCGCGGGCAAACGGAACCGGACCGCGTGCTCGGCGCACGCCTTCGCCGTTGCAGTCCGGGCAGCGGGTGGTGACCCCGCCGCGGGCCCCGCTGCCGTGGCAGCTCTTGCACTGCCGGCTCGCCCGCACGGTGATGGTCGGCTGCGCTCCCTTGACCGCGTCCGCCAGGCTGATCTCGACCCGTGCCTCGACGTCGACTCCCGGCTCGGGCCCGGCCGGGCGGTGGCGTCCTCCAAAAAGGTCATTGATGACGCTGGCAAAGTCGCCGAACCCGGCAAAGGGGTCGGCTCCAGCGGCGGTGGCGGCGTCGACGCGCTGGCTGCGCTCGCCGAACAGATCGTAGGAGCGCCGCCGCTTGCGGTCCGACAGCACCTCGTACGCGGCCGACACCTCTTTGAAGCGCTCGGCCGCCCTCGGATCATTGCGGTTGACGTCGGGATGGTACTTGCGCGCCAGACGCCGAAACGCGCTCTTGATCTCCCGGTCGCTGGCGTTGCGGGCGACCCCGAGGATATCGTAATAGTCTCGCGCCATCGCCGTCCTGCGCCTCGCCAAAACCGGGAAGCAGCATCATCGGTACAGCGGGCCGAGGCTGTCAATCGGGATGCCAGGAGCCGACGCCGCGCCGGTCAGAGGTCGTGTTTGACCGACAGCCGAGAGCGCGAGACGATCAGATCGAACAGGTCCTTGTGGCCGGCGATGAGCGAGGTGAAGCTGAGGCCGGTGGCGCGCGTGAAGACGCTGTAGTTGGTCAGTCCCGGGATCGGGAAGACCCGGATCTCGAGGATCTCGTCGAAGGCGCAGGTGCGCACCGCCAGCACGCCCTGATAGGTGATCGCGTTGTCGTCCACCGTGATCCGCATCGACCAGTAATAGAGGACCACCACCGAGAACAGGGCGACGAAGAAGCTGAGCTCGAGCCAGATCGTCACCGGCAGCGCGATGCGGCCGCCGATGGCAAAGAGGGTGACGGCGATCCAGAGCACGAGCGCGATCAGCACCGGCACCCGCAGCCAGAGCGCCGGTCTGAACACGCGAGCAGGGATGAATCGCTTTGCCATCTCTATTAAGTTTAGATCCCAAAACCGCCGCCGCAACGGTGTCCGCCCCTTAACCGGGCCTCTTGTTCTGTGTTAAGAAGTTGCGATGTCCGGGAATGTGAGGGAGATCATGTTGCGCCGTGCGCTGATCATCGTCTGCTGCGTCAGCATCCTGCCGATCGGCGTCCGGGCGCAAGAAGACGACGCCAGCGACGACTCCACCGAGACCGCAGACGACGCGGCGCCGCCGGATAGCCAACCGGTTGCCGACGAGAGCGGTCTGCCCGAGGAATATCAACCCCCCGCGGAGTCCGGCGCACCGGCGGCTGCCGGGCGGCGGGTGGTGGCGGCGCTGGTGGCCACCGACCCGGCGTTGGCCCCGGCGGTGGTCGCCGATCTGGAGGAAGTGCTCAAGCACGCGCTGTTCGGGCGACCCGAGATCGGAGTGCTCGATCTGCGGCGAGCGCTCGATTCCAAGGCCGGCAACGACGCGCGCGTCAGGGTCGAGCTGGCCGAGGCCGGGCTCGCCAACGGCCAGCAATTCTACGAGAGCCTGGATGCCGACCGGGCGATCAAGGAGCTGACCGCGAGCTGCGAGTTCTTCGAGGACGGGTTCTCCGAGGTCAACGACTTCGACAAAATGGTCATCGCCAACCTCTACCTGGCCAGCGTCCTGCAGCAGACCGGGCAACCCGAGGCCGCCATCAAGCACTACCGCGCGGCGCTCTTTCTCGATCCCAAGCTCGCCATCGACCCCAATGTCTTTCCGCCAGACGATATCGACAACCTGGAGCGGGTGCGCCGCGACAACGAACAGGGCGCCAAGGGCAGCGTCGAGATCGCGTCGGCGCCGGTCTCGGCGCGCATCTACATCGACGGTGTGTACCGCGGCGCAACGCCGCTGACCATCTCCAACCTGCCCGCCGGCGACCACTTCTTGCGCATCGAGCGCAACGGCTACGACCGCATCGTCGGTGTCCTCGAGGTCATCGCGCGCCGCACGCGCAAATCGGACTACAGCCTGATCGCGCTGCCGCGGCTGGGCGACCTGCAGCGCGCGCTGGCAGCGGTCGATCCCGAGCGGGTCGACCTCGGAGGAGCGGTCCAGCAACTGCAACTGCAGCTACCCGGACACGGAGTCGTGCTGCTGACGGGCAAGATGCTGCCCGATGGCAGCGGCCTCGACGCCACGGTGCACTACGTCGACTTCGAGCTGGGCCGGCGCGCGCGCCACAGCCGGGGCACGATACCGATCTCGGGCCCGACGCTGGCGCCCTCGATGCGCGCCCTGGTCGACGACGCGCTCGACACCAGCCGCGGCGTGGAACCGCCGTTCCAGGCGATGGTCAAGGTGGAGCAGGCGGTGCAGGCCAGCGAGCTGCCCTGGGGCGCCATCGCCATCGGCTCGGGGGTCGGCGTGGCCGTCATCGCCGCCGCCGCGGTCACCGCGGTCATCGTCGCCGAGATCAGCGGGCCAGCCCCGCTCAGCGGAGGCGGGCGGGTGGTGGTGCTGGGATTCTAGCGCGCTCGTCTGCGGGCGCGGCCTCGGGCGACCCGGTTCTAGCGCTGCACGGTGAGGCAGCCGACGCAGACGCCGCTGCTGCCGTCGGGATTGGTCACGGTCACGTCGCGAGGTCCCAGCGCAGCCTTGTTGCTGGCCTTGATGGCCGCGCTCAACGCCGTGTCGCTGACAAAGGTGAGCGACTGCAGCGCGATGCCCGCGCCGAAGTCGATCGCGGCGCCGGTCGCAAAGCCCGCGCCGCTGACCGCCACCGTCAGACGCTGATTGGGCGCGATGGTGCTCGGCGAGCAGGCGAGGACCTCGATGCCAACCGGAACACAGGTGCCGTTGTCCGGGTTGCTGCAGGTCCGGTCCGGGTTGCACACGTCGTCGGTGCAGTCATCGCCGTCGTCGCAGTCCGCGTTCACATCGCAGCAGGTGCCGTTGTCCGGGTAGAGGCACTGGTCGAGATCCTCATCGCAGACGGTGTCGGTGCAGGCGTCGCCGTCGTCGGCGCAGGGTGCCACGCCGGCCACGCAGCCGCGCGCCGGATCGCAGGTCTCGGCGCCGTTGCAGAACAGCCCGTCGTCGCAGTCGACGTCCGCGGCGCAGGTCGGCTCGCCGCAG
This sequence comes from Deltaproteobacteria bacterium, assembly GCA_016934455.1. Lineage (GTDB taxonomy): Bacteria > Myxococcota > JACRCW01 > JAFGSX01 > JAFGSX01 > JAFGSX01. Next base: position 12,168 of record JAFGSX010000416.1, on the reverse strand, counting down.
CTTCCGTCGCCGCCGAGCAGGGTCGCGTTTGAGAACGCCAGGGTCTCTGAAAAGCCGTCGTCGTCGTCATCCGTCGCCAGACCGCACGCCGAGTCCTGCGCCAGGCCGGCGCCCGCGATCGCGTCGCGGATCGCCACCGTGTCGGCCGCACTGGTGGAGACGACACCCTGCCGGGCCATGTAGAGGGCGACCAGACCGGCGACGTGCGGGCTGGCCATGCTGGTGCCGCTGATGGTGTTGTAGCCGCCGTCGTTCCAGGTCGAGGTGATGCAGTAGCCGGGCGCCATGATGTCCACGTCGGCGCCGTAGTTGCTGAAGTAGGCCAGGCTGTCGTCGGTCTCGAAATTGTCGGGATCGGTCGGATCCGCCGGGTTGAAACGGCAGTTGAGGCTCTGATCCGCGAACCCGCCGGGCAGGCCGTCCCAGTCGGACAGCGCCGAGACCGTGATCACCTCGTCGTAGGCCGCGGGCCGGTGGCTCGCCGCGTCATCGCCCTCGTTGCCGGCGGCCACCACCACCACCACGCCCTTGGCGACCAGGCCGCAGATCGCCTGGTGCTCGATGTCGTCGTTGGAGTAGCCGCAGTTGCCGTCGTCGCTGCCATTGCCGCCGAGGCTCATGTTGGCGACCTCGATCTCGCCGGCGTGCGCTGCCACCCAGTCGATCCCACCCGCGATCCAGCTCAGGTAGCCGTTGCCCTGGTCATTGAGGACGCGCACCGCCCAGATGCGGGCGCCGGGAGCGACTCCCACCACACCGACGTCGTTGTCGAGCGCGCCGATGGTGCCGGCGACGTGGGTGCCGTGGCCGTGGCCGTCCTTGGCCGAGCCGTCCTTGCAGGTGCTGTTGTAAGGTCCCCGGATCGCGCAGTCGGTCATGCGAAAAACGTTGAGATCCTCGTGCCCGGCCAGGATGCCGGTATCGATGACCGCCACGTCGACGTCGATGGCGGTCCCGGATCCGAACGGCAGCAGCCGCTCGGTCTCCATGCGGTCGACGCCGGTGGGGACGACTTGGCCGTAGGCGTGGACCGGAGTGTCGGGCTCGATCGAGATCACGTGCGGGTTGCGCCGCAGCGCGGTGACCGCGGCCGGAGGCAGCTCGGCGGTGAAGCCGTGGATGGCGTGGCCAAAAACATTGAGCGGCCGCGCGCCGACCGACGCCGCGATCCCGGCGCCGTCGGCGGTCACCGACACCACGTAGACCGGGTGGCCGTTGTCTCCGATGCGCTGCTGCGCGGAGGCCGGAGCACGCAGGATAGGATCAGCGGTCAGGTCTTGCGCGGAGCATGCCGCCAAAGCGGTCAGCCCTAAAACCCCCACTGTCAATTTCTTCGCGGCCATCAGACAACCTCCAACAAAGGGCAAAATGCCTCGTTGCTCGTTCCTAGCATCCAGGTAGGATATTTGGCTACAGATACCGACATTGAAAAAACGCTCGAAATAATAGTATTTTTTTGTCGGTCCACAGCGAGGTCGAGGATGAAATCCAACACGTCGGTCGCCGCGGTCTTTGTCGCCAGTCTACTGATCCAGGTCGTCGCCAGCAGCGGCTGCGACTGCGGCAGCAACGGCCACGACGGCGGACAGGACGCCAGCACGCCGTGCGCCCCGGCGGGCGTGGAGAGCCCCGAGGCCGACGTCCAGCCCACCGGGTTCGGTTTGTACACCAGCATCTCCCTGCCTTCCCCCAGCACTTCGAACGCCCCTGCCCATACCAAGAACCCGCTGGTCAGGATCGGCCTCACGCCGGACGAGCCGGCCAGCTTCTTCCAGCCGGCCGAGCTGGGGGTCTTTGTCAACGGGTGCCCCATCGACAAGTCCAGCGGCCCTGGCGAGGACTACTTCTGGCAATCCAGCGGCGATCAGGTTCCAGTGGCGCCGCAGGCCGGCCGCTACCTCTCGCTCGAGGTCCGGCACGGGGCCGAGGTGCTGGCGAGACTGTCACGCCAGTTGCCGGCCAACCTGCCCAACCTCACCTCACCGGCGAGCGGGGCTTCCACGGCCACGCCCCCGATCCCGCTGGCCTGGGACGTCCTCGGCCTCGCCAACCTGGCGGGCGCGACCAGCACCGAGCTGCGGATCACGGCCTGGGTAGTGGGCTCGACCGCCCGCACCGACGGCTCGCAGGCGCTCGACGATGCCACCGGCAGCTATTCGTGGTTCGTGGCCGGCCCGGACTGGACCCACCTCGAGCTGAGCGCCAGGATGGTCTGGGATCTGGGATTTGGCGTCCAGTTCTACTACATGATCCCCGTCAACGGTTGAGCTCTGGTCCAGAAATCCCTGACGGGGTGGCGCGCGGCGACGGCGGAACGGGATGAAGAGACGCTCGCGATCCGGGGGAGACCATGGGGGCTGACTCCTCGACCGGACGGCTGAGGCGGTGGCTGACGTGGCAGCGCGTCGCCATCGACCAGATCGAGGTCCGGCGGCCGGGCCGCGAGGCCGCGCTGTTCACGGCCCACGCCTGCTTTTTCTTTGTCCTCGCGATCGCGATCGGGCTGATCATCCGCGACCACCCGTGGCCGCTGCTGGGTGCGGCCAAGTTCACCGACGATTTCTGGTACATCGTGGTCTTCAAGGTCGGCGGCCTGCTCGTGCTGCCCCTCGCGCTCTTCTTCGGGATGGGTTACCGGCCGGGCGACCTGGCGCCGGGCTGGCAGCCGTCCGCGCGGGCCGCGCTGTCGATCGCGATCGCCTTTCTGGTCGGCAACGCGATCAATCTCCAGCACCTCTCGCGCATCGGGAACGCCCTGCGGGGAGAACCGCGGGCCGGGCTGTGGCTGGCCCTGGCCGCGGCCGCGATCGTGCCGCTGGTGGCGGCGGCCATTCCAGAGGAGATCGCGTTTCGCGCCATCCTGCAGACGCGCCTGGAAAAAACCTGCAATCGCCCGGTCGCCATCGGCGCCAGCGTCCTCCTGTTCACCCTGTGGCACCTGCCGACCCGCTATCTTCTGGCGCACGGCGTCGAGGGGCAGGCCGGCGACCTGGGATCGGTCCTGCTCGGCACGGCGGTCCCGGTGGCGATCGTGGGCCTGGTCTTCTCGGCGCTGTGGGATCGCTACCGCAACCTGCCGCTGCTGATCGGCCTGCACTACGGAATCGACCTGCTGCCGTCGGTCAGCTCGTTTCTCATGATCGAATTCTGATGGCCGGGATCCCGCGCCTCGAATTCGCCCGGGGCAAACGTTGCCTCTGCCCGGCCCGTGAGCACGAGCCGGTGATGGCGGGCGATCGGGCTCGACTGCTGCGCGCACGCTGTTACTCTGGACCGTGTACCAGCGAGGGATCGCCATGTCCGGTCACTGCCCGCCCTGGTTCATGGCCGCCGGCCTGTGCCTGCTCGTCGGCTGTCCGGGCGCGGCCCGGCCGATGGCACCGGAGCAGGCCGATGCCGGCCCGGACGACGCGGCACGTTTCGACGCGGGCGAGCTGCCGCGCCAGGATCCCGATTATCTCGTCGTCGCCGCCGACATCCTCGTCGAGCCAGCGCGCGAGTTTGCGGCCTATCGCAGCCAGGCCGGCTTTCGCACCGCTGTCTACGCGCGCTCGGAGCTGAGCCCGGAGTCGCAGCCGGCCAGCGACCTCGCCGCCGCCGTGCGCGCGCTGCTGCAGACCGCGCGCGACCTGGCCCCGGCCGACGAGACCCACTACCTGCTGCTGGTGGGCGACGCGCCCGGCCTGATCCCGGCGCTGCCCTGCACCAACGAGCTCGGCGGCTGCTACACCGACAACCTCTACGCCGACCTCGACGCCGACGGAGTCGCCGACGCCGCGGTCGGGCGGGTGGCGGCCAACACGATCGAGGAGGTGCGCGCCTTCTTGAGCAAGGTGCAGACGCACGAGGCCAGCTACGAGACCGGCGTCTGGAACCGGCGCCTGGCCATGTTCACCGGCGCCGGCGGCTTTGGCGACGACCTCGACGCCATGCTCGAACAGGTGGTGTTGGCCGGCCTGGACTCCCTCGACTACGCATTCGACATCGTCGGCGCCTACAACAATCCGGAAAACCCCTACTACTTTGTTCCGTTCGATCAGAAAGTCCTCGAGCTGTTCAACGGCGGCAGCCTGGCCACCCTCTACATCGGCCACGGCAGCTCGTCCGAGGTCGAGGGGCTGAGCGCATCGCAGATCGACGGTCTGCACTGCGCCCACCGCCTGCCGCTGGCGCTGCTCTTCGCCTGCCTCAACGGCGCCTTTGCCGGCCGCCGCGACAGCATCGCCGAGATCCTGGTCGAGCGCGCCGACGGCCCGATCGCCTGCTTCGCCGCATCCGATGTTTCCCACCCCTACGGCAATGCCGTGCTCTCCTTCGAGGTCGAGCGCGCCCTGCTCAACAGCAGGCCTCCCACGGTCGGCGCGGTCATCCTGGCCGCCAAACGCCAGGTCCTGATCAATCGCGACAGCTTCCGCACCCGCCTCGACACGAGCGCGGCCCTGGCCGGCATGCCGGCGGACGAGCAGCTCCTGGTCCAGCAGCAGCACCTCAACCTGTACAACCTGCTCGGCGATCCGGCGACCCGGATGCAGTACCCGCGCTCGTCGGTCGTGTTCGAGCCCGGCGTCAGCGGCACCCTGGCCCACGCGTTCATCGATGTTGGCGGCCGGACTCCTAACCTGGCGAGCGGTACCGCGATCGTGACGCTCGAGATCGAGCGCAGCGCCATCGTCAGCGAGCTCGCGCCCTTCGACCCGGAAAACCCGGATCCCGAGACGGTGCAGGCCAACTGGGCCGCGGCCGTGGACAAGGCAGTCGCGGGAGTCGAGGTGGCCGTCAGCGCCGGCGGATTCGCGGCCCGGCTCCCGGTGCCGCAAGGGCTGCCCGTCGGCCTGCAGTGCTATGTCAAGGTCTACGCCCACGACGGGATCGCCGACAGCTTTGGAGCCGTCGCCGTCCCGCGCTAGAACATCATTCGCCTGCGGCTCACCGACATCCAGATGCCGACCCCGAACATGATGGTCAGCACCGACGACCCGCCGTAGCTCATCAGCGGCAGCGTCACCCCGACCACCGGCAGCATGCCGGTGACCATGCCGATGTTGACGAAGACGTGCCAGAAGATCAGCGCGGCCACGCCGACCGCGCACAGGGCAGAGAACCTGTCGTGCGCCGAGGCGGCGACGCGGATGCCCTTGATGATCAGCCAGCCGAACAGGATGATCAGCACCGCGGCACCGAACAGCCCCCACTCCTCGGCCAGCACCGAAAAGGCGAAGTCGGTGTGGTTCTCGGGCAAAAACGAGAGCTGGGTCTGGGTGCCGGACATGAACCCCTTACCCTGCACTCGGCCCGAACCGATGGCGATCATCGACTGGTTGGCGTGGTAGCCGGCACCCAGCGCATCGGCCTCGGGATTGAGAAAGGTGAGGATGCGCTGCTGCTGGTAGGGCTTGAGCACCTTGAACCAGGCCGCCACCCCGCCCGCGGCGCCGACCACCGCGATCACCACCAACGACCAGATCCGGACGCCGACGTACAGCACCATCGAGCCGGCGATGGCCAGCAGGATCAGCGTCGTGCCGAGGTCGGGCTCGATCAGGATCAGCACCGCGGGCACTGCGATCAGGTCGATCGGCGCCACAAAGGTCCGGGCGGCGAAGGCCAGGCTCTGCATGCGGTAGGCGGCCGCGGCCAGCCAGACGACCGCGATCAGGAGCAGGCCGATGCGCAGCGCCCAGGTCAGGCCTGCCGACTGCGCGATCTGCAGGTCGCCGAACTTGGCGATCACGGCCAGCAGCAGCAGCAGCGGCCGGCTCGGGTTGAGCGGCCGGAGCAGATCGAGCAGGCCGAGCGGCCCCTGCTCCTCGCGCCGGGCGAGGTAGCGCGCCAGGCTGAAGATGATGGCCAGCTTCATCAGCTCCGACGGCTGCAGGTTGAAGAAGCCCAGGTTGAGCCAGCGCTGCGAGCCCTTGATGGTGGCACCGGCGACCAGCACCAGCGCCAGCAGGCCGCAGACGACGACAAAGGCCGGGTAAGCGAGCCGCTCGAACCAGCGCAGGTCGATGGCGGCGATGCCGACGGCGATCGCGAAGCCGACCGCGAAGTAGCCGACCTGCAGATACTGAGCGCCCGGCCGCGCCACCTGGGCGGCCGAGAACAGGTTGATCACTCCGGCGGTGGCGATCAGGAGCACCCAGATCAGCAATTCCTTGTCGAGCCCGACCACCAGCGCGCGCGCCTTCATGGCAGCGCCCCGGGCTCGGCGCAGGCGATCGCCTGCGGCGGGTGGTAGTCGAAGAGGCCGCTGGTGGCGCGCGGACGCACCAGCTCGAAGTAGGCGCGGATGACGTTGGCGGCGATGGGAGCGGCGTGGCTGCCGCCGTGGCCGCTGTGCTCGTTGACCACGGCGACCGCGATCTCGGGGTCGCTCGCCGGCGCGTAGGCGACGAACCAAGCGTGGTCGCGCTCCCAGTAGTCCAGCTCGTGCAACTTCTTGATCTCCTTGCCCATCTTGACCACCTGGGCGGTGCCGGTCTTGCCGGCCAGCTCGACGCCCGAGGTGCGCACCCACTCGGCCATGCCGGGTGGCTCGCGCCGCCAGTGCAGACCGTAGGCGGTGCCGCCCTGCTCGCACACCGCCTGCAATCCCGATCGCAGAGCCTCGAGCGCGCCCTCCGGTGCCTGCAGCCGCCAGCGCGCCACCGCCTCGAAGCGGTGCACCACCTGGCCCTCCTGGTCGCGCACCTCGCGCACAAGCTGCGGCGCGTAGAGCGTGCCGCCGTTGGCGATGGTGGCGTAGGCCATCGCCTGCTGCAGCGGCGTCACCGCGATGTCGCCCTGCCCGATCGCGTTGTTGACGGCGTAGCCCTTTTGCACGCCCTCCGGCCGCCGCAGGTAATACTTGGTGTCGCCGATCAGGCCGGGCACCTCGTTGTCGAGGTCGATACCGGTGAGCGCATCGTAGCCCAGCAGCCGCGCCGCGCTCGCCAGCGCGTCGATGCCGACGTCCCAGCCGACGGTGTAGAAGAACACGTCGCACGAGTGCTTGATGGCCTGGTGCAGATCGAGCGCGCCGTGACCGCTGAGCCGCCAGCAGCGCCAGACGTTGCTGCCGAGGCGAAACGAGCCGTTGCAGTGGATGCGGCGGGTCAGCGTCAACACGCCGGTCTGCATGCCGGCCAGGGCGGTCACCACCTTGAAGGTCGAGCCGGGTGGATACTGCTGTGCGATGGCGCGGTTGACCCAGGGCTGCAGCCGGTCGGTGTCGAGCGCGTGTTTCTCCTCGGCGCTGATGCGGCCGCTGACCAGATTGGGATCGAAGGAGGGGTACGAAGCCATGGCCAGGACGAAGCCGGTCTTGACCTCGACCGCGACCACCGCACCGGCGACGCCCTGGAGCGCGGCAAAGCTCTCTTCCGCCACCCGCTGCAGGTCGGCGTCGACGCTGAGCACCAGCGTGTGGCCGGGTTGCGGCGGCTCGCCGCGATCGTCGCCGAGCAGGGCCCGGCCCCGATCCTCGCCCATGCGGCGACCCTTGGCGTCGACCACCACCCGCTCGAAGCCGTCGATGCCGCGCAGCTCGCGCTCGTAGGTGCGCTCGATGCCGGAGCGGCCGATGAAATCGCCCATCTTGTAGCCGTCCTCGCGCAGGCGCTGATACTCGGCCGGCGTCATCTCGTTGATGTAGCCGAGCAGGTGCGCGGTCTGCAGCCCCGTGCGGTAGCGCCGCCGCTGGGTGTGCTGCACATCGACGCCGGGCAGCTCGAACAGGCTGACCGCGGTGTCGACGCGGACGAACGCCTCCCAGGGCAGATCGCGGGAGACGCGGATCGGCAGGAAGCGATCGAGCCCGTGGGCGCCGCGCGCCTCCTCGCGCACCGGCGCGAGCTCTTCCTCGGTGACGCCGAGCGCGCTGGCCAGCCGCTGGAAGACGAGGCCGGCGCTGGGAAACTCCAGCGGCTGGATGAGGACGCGGCTGCAGTCATGGCAACTCGAATCCGGCTGCACGTCGACGCCGAGCAGGTGCTCGCGATCGACCATCTTCAGCATGGCGTCGATGGCGTGGCGGCGCACGCCGCCGGCGACCTCGAGCGACCGTCCGTCGCCGCGCCCCTGGGCCCCCTGCAGGGCGCGGTCGAGCCGCCGCGCCAGGTCGCGATCGAGCTCGAGCGCATCGACCAGGCTGGCCAGCGTGCGCCCCGAGTCGGGCAAGAACGCCGGTGTCAAATAGACGTCGTAGGCGGGCCGGTTGTCGACCAGGATACGGCCATTGCGGTCGAGGATGATGCCGCGGTCGTGCACCACCCGCCGGAGCTGGACAAAGTTGGACTCGCTCTTGTCGGTGAACTCGGCGCCGCGCACCACCTGCAGATAATAGAGGCGCGCCGTCAGAGCGAACATGGCGGCGGCGACCAGCGCCGCGGCGACGATCGGCCGCGCCAGGCCAAACGGAGAAGAGACTCTGCCTGGGCTGCTCACGGCCACCTCCCGCTGCCCTCGGCCTCGACCGCCGCGCGCCGCAGCAGCGGCTCGAGCGCCAGTCCGATGGGGTAGGCCAGCAGCCCGTCGACAGCGACCGCCATCAACTGGGCGTTCCAGACGCCCACCCGGCCATCGCCCTCGGCGAACAGCGCGAGCAACAGACTCAACACCAGCCGGCTGGCCGCCGACGCCGCCAGCGCGAGCAGGATCATCGCCGCGCCGCGGTGCAGCCCGAGCGTCTGCGCCAGGAACCTGGCGCCGACGAAGACCAGGGTATAGGCGAGCATGTGCAGGCCGGGCGGCGACGACGCCATCAGGTCGGTGCCGAAGCCGATCGCGCTCGCCACCACCGCCCCCGCGATCCAGTCGAGCCGCATCGCGCACAGCGCCACCAGCGCGATCGCCGGATCGGGTCGCACCGCCTCCAGGTGCAGCATGGCGGTGCAACTGCCCGCCAGGCCCTGCAGCAGCAGCGATATCAGCACCAGCGCCGCCATCCTCATGGCGTGAGCCCCGGTGCGCTCCGGGCGCCGCGAGACGTCGGCTGCGCCGGCAGCGAGGCCGCGGTGGCGGGCACCGCAGCAGCGGGCCGCGGCGCGCTGGCGGCGGCGCGATGCACGGCCGGAGGAGAGGCAGCGCGCGGGGCGCTGGCCGCGAGCGACGCCGGAGCCGAGGCGGCCGGCGCCGTCGCCGCGGCGCGCGTGGCCGGTTGCGAGGCGGCCTCGGGCCGCGGAGTCGCGAGCTGCGAGGTCGCGACCGCTGTCGGCCGGGAGCTGGGGCCACGACCGGGCTCCGGCGCGCGCTGGGTCGCCGGTGCGCTCTCCGGTCCCGGCTCGACCTCGATCGCGCGGTCGGCGACGCGGGCGCCCGGCGCGGCCACCTCGGGCCAGCTCAGCTCGGCCGGGGCCTCGATCAGCACCAGCACCTCCTCGAGCCGCGCAAACGGCACGAACGGCTCGACCACCGCGTCCAGGTAGAGCCCGGTGGGACGGCGGTCGACGACCGTCACCAGGCCGACCGGGATGCCGGCCGCGATGGCACCGTCGAGACCCGAGGTCAGCATCAGGTCACCGGGCTCGACGTCGACCGTGCGATCCATCGCCTCGATGCGGCAGGCGCTGCCGATGCCGCCGCGCAGCACGCCGCGGGCGCGACTGCGGGCGCTCACCACGTCGAGCCGCGAGCCGGCGTCGACGATCAGCAGCACCTCGGCATAGCCGCTCGAGGCGGCGATGACGCGGCCGACGACGCCGTCGGGGGTGACCACCGCCGCGCGCCGCTGCACGCCGTCGGCAGTGCCGCGATCGATGCGCAGCGTGCGGTAACTGGGGCTGGTGCCGAAGGCGATGACGCGGGCCGACACCAGGCGGGCGCCGGGCACCTGCTCGGCCAGCTTGAGCTGACGCTGCAGGCGCTCGTTCTGCCGCGCCTGCTCCTGCAGCACCTGCAGCTCGAGCTGCAGCTCGCCCAGCCGCTGCTTGAGCCGCTCGTTCTCGTCGGCCGCGCCGCGCAGGAACAGGTAGCGGTCGAGCGCGTCGGCCGCCGATCGCTGCAGCGAGGTCGCCGCCGATTGCACCGGACCGGTCACCCGCTGCACCGCGCGCCCCAGCCGCCCCGACGACTCGCGGCCGCGCGCCGCGACGTACAGAAACACGAAAGGAAGAAGCAGCAGAACCGCGATGATGGCGACGCTACGGTATCTGCGAGCACCACGGCGCATGGCAGCGCGTCATGCGACCGCGACCTGGTGCAACAGGTCGATCTGCTCGAGGATCTTGCCGCCGCCGATCACCACCACGGTGAGCGGCTCGTCGGCCACGATCACTGGCAATCCAGTCTCGCTGGAGATCAGCCGGTCGAATCCGGTCAGCAGCGCGCCGCCGCCGGTGAGCACGATGCCGCGGTCGACGATGTCCGCCGCCAGCTCCGGTGGCGTCCGCTCGAGCGAGATGCGCACCGCCTCGACCACGGCGTTGACCGGCTCGGCCAGCGCCTCGCGCACCTCGTCCGAGTTGATCTCGACGGTCTTGGGCACACCGGCGACCAGATCGCGACCCTTGACCTCGGTGGTCAGCACCTCGTCGCCCGGGAAGGCGGTGCCGATGCGCACCTTGATGGCCTCGGCGGTGCGCTCGCCGATGAGCAGGCTGTACTTGCGCTTGAGGTGGGCCAGGATCGCCTCGTCCATCTTGTCGCCGGCAACCCGGATCGAGCGCGAGAAGACGATGCCGCCCAGGCTGATGACCGCCACCTCGGTGGTGCCGCCGCCGATGTCAACGACCATGCTGCCGGCGGGCTCGGTGATCGGCAGTCCGGCGCCGATCGCCGCCGCCATCGGTTCCTCGACCAGGAACACCTCGCGCGCGCCAGCGTTCTCGGCTGCCTCGCGCACCGCGCGCTTCTCGACCTCGGTGATGCCGACCGGGACGCAGCAGAGGATGCGGGGGCGCACCAGCCGGGCCCGGCTCTGCGCCTTGTCGATGCAATAGCGCAGCATGTGTGCGGTGGTGTCGAAGTCGGCGATCACGCCGTCGCGGATGGGACGCATCGCCCGGATGCTGCCGGGCGTGCGCCCCAGCATGTCCTTGGCCTCCCTGCCGACCGCCAGCACGTTGAGATGCTTGGAGCCGCTGTCGGACACCGCCACCACCGACGGCTCGTTGACTACTACCCCCTTGCCGTGCACGAAGACCAGGGTGTTGGAGGTGCCTAGGTCGATCGCCAAATCGGAGGTGGTCAGGCGAGAAAACCAGCTCGACATCGGATGCCGGATTCCGTGCGCTGAGGGACGCCAGCGGCCGTCGACGCAGCATCGAGGACGACCAAAAAACCCAAAGCCTATGCGGCTCTTAGCACGACGTGAGCGAGCAGGGCAAGCGCGATACCGGCAGCGCCGCGGGGCTGCTGGCGGCGCGCCCGCTAAACCGTTGGCGCCACGGCCGGCACCGGTCCCGCGGCCAGCCGGTCGACATCTACCGACGCCATCGGCCGGGCCAGCGAGCAGACGATCTGCAGGATCTGCTCGCGCTCGTGCCTCGGGTCGCGCCAGTGCTCGACGATGCCGGTGCCGTCGAAACCGCTGTCGAACAGCAGCGCCAGCACGTCGCGCAGCGCCACCGTGCCGTCTCCCATGCTGAGGTGGTCGTCGCTGCGCCCGTCGTTGTCGTGGAGCTGGAGGTGCACCACGCGCCGGTCGGTCGCCGCCAGCAGCTCCAGCAGCTCGGCGGTGTAGCTCGCGGCATCTCCGAGCAGGTGGGCATGGCCGACGTCGAGCGCCACCTCGGCATCGGGAATGGCTGCCAGCACGTCGACCAGGCGCTGCGGCGTACAGCAGCGCGCGACGTCCGGGCCGTTGCCGATGGCGACGACGATGCCGTGCTCGCGCGCCTGCGCCACCGCCTCGGCGACCGGCGCCCTCTCGACCACGCAGCCGGCCGGCACCACCAGCAAGGTGGCGCCGACGTCGACGGCAAAAACGACCAGCTCGCGCAACAGCTCGCGGCCGGCGGCGCCGGCCAGCGGGATCAGCGGGGAAAGCAGCGACAGGCGCAACCCCATGCCGGCGGCCATCGAGGCAAATCGCTGCCGCGCCCGGTGGTCGATCTCGCGCGGCATGTAGCCGTCGAAGAAGATCTCGAATGCGCTCATGCCCTGGCGCGCGGTGTGCCGCATCTCGTCCTCGATGTAGAGGCCGTTGTGACGGCACGTCTGCAGACCGAGCCAGAGAAAGCTGCGCTGCCTCAC
>JAFGSX010000415.1 GCA_016934455.1 Deltaproteobacteria bacterium | reverse complement strand
GTGCCGCTCAAGGTGCTGGTGGACAAGTTCAGCCACATGCGCTTCGAGCCCTCGGGCTTCACCGGCAATCCGCAGATCCCGATCGCCAAGAGCATCACCGATTACCTGTTTCGCTGGCTCGGTCTCAAGTTCCTGCCGGTCGAGGAGCGGCCCTTCGATCCCACCGCCGCCCAGCAGGATCTCTTCTTTCAGCCGCCCGAGGACTCGGACGCGGCCGAGGAGAAGAAGAAGAGGCAGGCGGCGAGCCGCGAGCTGCACCGGCGCGAGGAGCAGATCTTTGCGCTGCAGGCCGACGCGCCGGCGTGCCTCGACTGCGGCTCGATCATGGTGCGCAACGGCGCCTGCTACAAATGCCTCAACTGCGGCTCGACCAGCGGTTGTAGCTAAATAATTAAGGGGTCGTCCCCCTGCGGGGACTTCCAAGGGTCGTCCCCCTGCGGGGACTTCCAAGGGTCGTCCCCCTGCGGGGACTTCCCAGGGTCGTCGGCCGCCGCGAGCTGCCGCGCCTCCAACCTGTCGGCGAGCAGGCGGCGCGCCAAAAAGCGGTTGAGCGCCTGCGAGCGCTCGCGCTGCACCTTGACCACGATCCCGGTCGGCAGGTGCTTGAGCTGGACCGCGCTGGCCGTCTTGTTGACCTTCTGTCCGCCGTGGCCCCGGGCGCGGACAAAGGTCTCCTCGAGATCCCGATCGCGCACGCCCAGCCGGTCGAGCCGGCGGTACAGCTCGGCCACCTTGTCCGGCCGGATGGGGCCGAAGTTTGCCGGACTGTGTTGCTCCGCTGCCATCAACCTTGACAGTAGTAGCCGCTGGTGTCGTCGATCCAGCCGCAGGTCGTGCCGTACTCGGCCATGCAGTCGACGCTGTGGAACTGGCCGTCCTCGCACCACTCGGCGACGTTGCCGTTGCAGCGGCCGAGGTAGTCGAGGCCGCCGCAGGGGTCCTGCAGGCAGTCGTAGCCGATCGCCTCGTTGGCCAGGCCGCAGGTCATCTGGCACAGCGCGCAGTCGAACTGCCTGAGCTGGCCCTGGGCGCACCAGACCGAGACGGTGCCGTCGCAGCGGCCATAGCCGTCGACGCCCTGGCACGGATCCGAGCCCGGGGCCACGCACCGGTAGCCGTTGTCCGAGAGGCTCCAGCCGCAGACCAGCCCGTTTGCGGGGCAGTCGTCGGTGGCCAGCTCGCCGTCCCGGCAGTACTGGGCGCGATCGCTCGCGCCGTCGCAGCGGCCGACCTCGGTCACGTTGCCGCAGGGCACCGGCCCGGTCCCCTGGGTCGGACCCGTGGTCTGCTCGATCCACGACACGAACGGATCGGTGCGCGTGAAGTGGTCGATGCCGACGCAGGACTCCGAGCCCCAGGACAGCGCGCCGAGCACGCGCACGTCGCCGGCATTGACCACGCCCATCACCGGACCACCCGAGTCGCCGAAGCAGACACCGTGCTCGCCCTCGCCGTTGATCGAGAGCATGTTGCCGTAGACCTCGTAGATGGGCTCGGCCACAAAAAAGCGACCGTTCGAGGTCTGGTTGTTGGGATCGGTCTGGCCGTATCCCGCGGCCTCTACCATGCGATCGACCCAACTGTAGGAGACGGTCTCGACGTTGATCGGGATCGGCGCCACGTTGATCCTCTGGCCCGGCGCGCTCGTCAGCACCAGCAGCGCGAGATCGTCGCTCGGGTGGTTGACGACGCTGGTGACGCCGAGCTGCAGCGACGGGTTGTAGTCGTCCTGGCCAAAGCTGACGGCGAAGTAGCCGGCCGCGATCGGGCTGCCGTAACCGTCGGTCGTGCAGTGCTTGGCGGTCAGCACCACGCGCTCGGAGACCAGCGCGCCCGAGCACGCGCCCAGGCCGTAGATCGAGACCACCGCCTCCTTCTGCGCCGCGCTCAGTGGCACCACGGTCGGGTTGCGCGTGCCGTTGACGACAAACGCGGCGCTGCCGCCCAGGCTCTTGCGCGGCCCCTGGCACATCTGGTCGAGGAGATCGGCGCTGCCGCTGTCGAGAGCGGTGCCGCCGTCGAGACGACCGCCATCCCCATCCCCTGGCTGGAAGTCGGGGCAGGCGAGCAGGAGTACTGGCAAGGCGCACGAGACCAGGACGCGCGAGGTATTGCCGCCGACCCTCGGGTGACGCACGGTCGCTCCTGCCCCCCGCATTCCATCTCCATCGACGATGGCGCTTTTCTTCTTCAGCCTGCCACAGAACGGGGGCCTGTTTCTAGCCCACACGGCCACCCGCGCGGGGCGGGGGAGCTCATCCCTCCGGCGCGGTTGTCGATCCCCGCGGGCCAGGGCTATGATTGAGCATCGGGCGGATGGTCGGAGAGAGGAGGGGTGCGGCAATCGCCAGCGCGGAGGATCCCTTGGTCAAAAGCCTGCGTCCGGTCGGCATCGCCGGCACCGGCTCCTGTGTGCCGGATATCGTCGTAACCAACGCCGAGCTGGCCGCGGTATTGCCGACCAGCGACCAGTGGATCCGATCCCACACCGGCATCGTCGAGCGTCGCTTTGCGCCGTCCGACGTGCAGACCTCGGATCTGGCGACCGCGGCCGCGCGCGCGGCGCTGCAGATGGCCGAGATCGAGCCGGCCGACGTCGACGCGATCGTGATCGCGATCGGAACCGGCGATTTTTTGTCGCCACCGACGGCCGACCTGGTGCAAAACAAGCTGGGTTGCCGCAATGCCTTTTGTGTCGACGTGCGGCAAGCGTGCGCGGCGTTCGTGACGTCGACTATAATGGCCAGCAAGTTCGTCGCCGACGGCAGCGCCGACACCGTGCTCGTCATCGGCGCCGAGCTCAGCTCGCGCACCAAGGTCAAGCGCGACGATCGCACCATGGGTGTCATCTTCGGCGACGGCGCGGGCGCGGTGGTGCTGCGGCCGGCGGTTTCGGGGTCGGGCATCCTGGCCACCTATCTGCGTTCGGATGGCACGGGCTGGGACGCGGTCGGCATCTACGGCGGCGGGTCCGTCTCCCCGCTGACGCCCGAGCGGGTGGCGGCCGGCGAGCACTGCATGAAGATGGACGGCCACCGGGTCTGGGATTTCGTGTGCGAGGCGTTTCCGGACGCCGTGCGGCAGGTGCTCGAACGCGCAGGGTTGAGCCTGGCCGACGTGGACGTCGTGGTGCCGCACCAGGCCAACCTGCTGGGGATCGAGGCCGGCATGGACGCGCTGGGGCTGCCGCGCGATCGGGCTTTCACCAACCTCCAGAAGTACGGCAACACCATCGAGGCCTCGGTTCCGATCGCGCTCGACGAGGCGGTGCGCACGGGCCGCATCCGGAGCGGCCACCTGGTCGTGCTGGCGGCCTTTGGCGCCGGCTGGAACTGGAGCTCCATCGCCGTTCGCTGGAGTTGAAATGGCGATCGCGTTACCATGATATCGGTAGACTGACGGCTGCGACCCGATGACGCCACCGAACAAACCCGCCAAACCCAAGGTCGACGCGCTGGCCACCAGCTCGAGCGGAAAAGAACAGTGGAAGTCGTTTTCGGGTTCGCGGGTCGACCTTCAGAAGATCGACACTGTCCAGAAGCGCGAGGTCAGCGGGTTCAACATCGCCTCCTACGCCTCGGCCGCGCGCGCGCGCCAGGCGGCCACGACGGTCACCGGCGACGACGCGCTTACCGCGTTTAGGCTCGACGGCAAGTGGGACGCGCCGGGGATCCTGAGCGCTTTCGTCGCCGGGCTGGGCGGCGATCGACGGCGTCCGATGCGGCGCGAGGTCGAACCAGAGGGGCTGCTGTCGGCGGTGCGGGCCGACGTGGCAGCCGCGATCATGGGCGAGGCCAAGGGTGTGCGCAGCCTGGCCGCCACGCTGGCTCGCAGCAAGGCGCTCGACATCGACCAGCAGCGCAAGGTCGACGGCGCGGCGCGCGCCGCGGGTACGCGCAATCTCACGGTCGATCACCTGCGCCTGTTGGTGGAGCACCTGCTGATCGCCGCCGGCACCCGGGAGGACGCTCTGGTCGAGCGCGCCGCGCGGCTGGTCGATCTGCGCGATAACGTGCGGGAGATCGGCGAGCGCGGCCGCAACCTGGTCGCACCGCGGCAGCTCTTGGACATTCGCGCGGGCGAGGCCTGCCTGGTGGTGGTCGACATGCCGGTGCGCGAGCCCTCGATGCGCGGCCGATCGGCTCTCTTCTCGCGCGTGGTGGTGCTGCTGCGCGACGTCAAGAACGAGCTCAACCTGATCGATCCGGTCGGGCTCTTCGATCCGGCCAAGGGCAGCGACGACACATCCGCCTACGTCGCCACCATGCGCAAGCCGGACGAGATGGCGCTGCGCGATTTCCTGGCCGGCAAGCCGGGGCTGCCACCGCTGTCGCCGATCGCGCGCCTGGCCTGGAACGGTTACCTCGCCTCGGCGCCGCCCAAGTCGCTGGCCGCGGTCGAGATCAGCGTGCTTCGCGGATCCGTGTTCCGCTACGGTTGATCGAGAAATCGCGGTAGTGCTATCACGCGCCGATCGCGCGCAGGCTGTCGCCGAGGATCTTGATCGCGTCCTTGATCTGCCCGGCGTCGATGGTCAGCGGCGGTGAGATTCGGATCACGTTGCCGTGCAGGCCGCCCTTGCCGATCAGCAGGCCGCGCTTCCGGGTCTCCTCGAACAGCGCCAGCGTCGCCTGGGTGTTGGGGGTGCGATCCTGCGCCGTCTCGTCTACCACCAGCTCGAGCGCCTGCATCAACCCCATGCCCCGCACGTCGCCGACCGTGCGCGGGTGGTCTCGTTTGAGCGCCTCCAGCCCGGCGCGCAGCTCGCCGCCGCGCTCCTCGGCGTTGTGAGCCAGCTTGTGCTCGACGATGCAGTCGATGGTGGCGTTGGCCGCGGCGGAGGTGATCGGGTTGCCACCGAAGGTCGAGATGGTCAGCGCTTTGATGCTGGCCGCGATCTCGGGCCGGGTCACGGTCGCGCCGATGCTGAAGCCGTTGGCGATGCCTTTCGCCATGGTCATGACATCGGGCTCGACGCCCCAGTGCTCGATGCCCCAGAAAGTGCCTCCGGTGCGGCCGAAGCCGGTCTGCACCTCGTCGCAGATGAACAGGCCGTCGGCCTTGTGCACGATGTCGACCACCAGCGGGATGTAGTCGCGCGGCGCCACGATGAAGCCGCCCACGCCCTGGATCGGCTCGAGCAGGATGCCGGCCACTCGGCCGGTGGTGGTGGTGCGGATCAGCTCCTCGATGTCGCGACCGCACTGCAACTGGCAGCCGGGGTAGGTCAACTTCATCGGGCAGCGGTAGCAGTAGGGGTTGTGCGCGTGCTTGATCGCGGCCACCTGGGTCGGCAGCACCCGCCAGGGCGCATGCGCGGTCAGAGCCTGTCCCATCAGCGAGCGGCCAGAGTAGCCGTGGCGCAGCGCGATCAGCTCGCTGTGGCCGGTGTGGGTCTGCGCCAGCATCACCGCGGTCTCGTCGGCCTCGGTACCGCTGCTGGTGAAGAAGCTCTGCTCCAGCTTGCCCGGCGTCAGCCGGGCCAGTCGCTCGGCCAGATCGACGATCGGCTCGGTCGGGTAGAGCGTGCTGGTGTGGCCGAGCAGGTCGAGCTGCGACTTGACCGCGGCGTTCACCTCCGGGTGGCAGTGACCGACGCTGACGGTCAGGATGCCGCCGAACATGTCTAGGTAGCGGTTGCCGTCGGCATCCCAGATCAGGCAGCCCTGGCCGCGCTCGAGCACCAGCGGCGTCTGGTAGTAGTTGATCACCGAGGGAAAGAGATACTTCTTGTGCTTCTCTCGCACTCTGGCGGCGTCCATCGTGACCTCGCGGTTATTTTTTTCTCTCGGCGCTGACCACGCCGACCTTGATGGTGAAACGGGTGTAATAAAGATCGATCACCGGGCTGCCGGCATCGATGTTGGGGCCGGTGGCGGCGCTGCTCTCGACCACCTCCGGTCGGTTGTGCCTGAACACCTTGGCCCGCTTGCTGATGATCTTGACGTCGTAGATGGAGCCCGAGGGGCAGGTGACGATGGTGACCGCGGGACCGGCGCGCTCGGTCCGGTAGAGCGGCCCGGCCTTGCCCAGTTGCCACTCGTGCTCGTCGTGGGTGCGGCTCAGCGTAAACGAGACCGGCCCGCGCACGTCCGCGTCGCCAAAGCGATCGGCTGCCTCGACCGTGAAGGCGCGGCGGCCGACCAACAGCTCGCCGCCGCCGCGCTCGGCCCGGGCGACCAGCGCCGCCATCTCGTGCTCGCCGAGGGCGGTGATGCCGCGCAGTTGCTCCGGCCGGGCTGGCCGCAGCGCGTCGCTCACGTCCTCGGACTTGACCACCAGCGCGAACTCGGCGCCGGCGCGGGCCGCCACCTGCTTGATCATGTATTCGGCGCTGGCCGGCGTCGGCTCGGTCTGGTCGACGACCACGAACTCGGCCTCGCCGAGCACGAGCGCGTCGCGTGGGATCTTGCGAAAGATCGCGACCTCGTCGGCCGCGGTCGGCGCCGGCAGCATCTCTCCCTGGTAGCGCACCCGCCCCTCGATGCGAGGCTTGAAGACCGCGGTCGGAGGCTGTGCCAGCGCGGTGCAGGCGGCGAGCCAGCAGCCGATCTCGACCGCGATGGCGGGGGCGCGGATCATACGTGTTATCGACGCGCTGCGCGCGAGATGTATTTACCGCTCCCGCGCTCGACCTTGAGTTCGCCGTTCTGCAGCCGCACCTTGCCGCCGGCGACGACATGCGACGGCGCGCCCTGCACGGTGATGCCCTCGTACATCGAACGGTCGCAGCGCGAGCGCTGGTTCTTGACCGAGAAGGTGAAGCTGGCCTTGGGATCCCACACCACCACGTCGGCGTCGCTGCCGACGCGCAGCGCGCCCTTGCGCGGGTACATGCCGTAGATCTTGGCCGCGTTGGTCGAGGTGAGGGCGACAAAGCGGTGCTTGTCGAACCAGCCGCCGTTGACCCCGAAGTGCCACAGCACCTGCACCCGGTTCTCGACCCCCGGCCCGCCGTTGGGGATCTTGGTGAAGTCGCCGCGGCCCATCTCCTTCTGGTCTTTGAGACGGAACGGGCAGTGGTCGGTGCCGGTGGTATTGATCATGCCGTTGGCCAGGCCGCGCCACAGCCACTCGGAATGGCCGGCCGGCCGGATCGGCGGGCTCATGATATAGGTGGCGCCTTCGAAGTCGGGCTTGTGGGTGACGCTGTCGTCGAGCACCAGGTACTGCGGGCAGGTCTCGGCGTAGGCCTCGACGCCGCGCACACGCGCCGCGGCGAAAGCCTGGTAGGCGTCGCGGCTCGACATGTGGACAAAGCCGATCGGCACCCGGTACAGCTCGGCCAGGGTGAGCGCGCGGTTGACCGCCTCGGCCTCGAGCGCGGCCGGCCGCGAAGGCTCGTGCCACTCGGGTCCGGTCTTGCCCTCGGCGATGAAGCGCTTCTGCCGCTCGAGGATGGCGTCGCCGTTCTCGGCGTGCAGCCAGAGCAGGCCGTGGGCGGCGCTGACCATCTGCATGAAGTGGATCAGCGACTCGTCGTCGACGCCGATCGCTCCCTTGTAGGCCATGAACGCCTTGAAGGTGGAGATGCCGTGCTCCTTGACAACGACCGGGATCTCGCGCAGCACCCGCTCGCTGGCGTCGGTCAACGCCATGTGAAAGGCGTAGTCGCAGACCGCCTTATTCGCTTTCTCGTGCCAGCCCTGCAGCGCCTCGATCAGGCCGCCGCCCTTGGCCGGGATCAC
The DNA here is from genome assembly GCA_016934455.1 of Deltaproteobacteria bacterium. Classification (GTDB taxonomy): domain Bacteria; phylum Myxococcota; class JACRCW01; order JAFGSX01; family JAFGSX01; genus JAFGSX01. The sequence continues at coordinate 286 of JAFGSX010000415.1, read as the reverse complement.
GAAATCGATGACGGTGGTGGTGCCGCCGGCGATGGCGGCCGCGGTGCCGCTCTCGAAGTCGTCGGCGCTGACGGTACCCATGAAGGGCAGCTCGAAGTGTGTGTGCGGATCGATCGCCCCCGGGAACAGGAACTGGCCGCTGGCGTCGATCACGTCGTCGCCGGCCTGTTTGCGCTGGTCGAGGTTGCCGCCGACCGCGGCGATGGTGCCGCCGTCGCAGTAGAGATCGCCGGCGATCTCGTCGAGCGCGGTGACAATGGTTCCGTTCTTGATCAGGATACCCATC
>JAFGSX010000414.1 GCA_016934455.1 Deltaproteobacteria bacterium | reverse complement strand
CGGCCGCCGTCGGCGGCGAGGTCCGGGCCAACCCGCGCGGCCGCGAGATGGGGCTGGCGCGCAAGATCCGCGTCACCGACGAGGGCAGCTCGCACCCGATGCTGGCCGGCAAGCCCGCGGTCTACTGCGGCTTCATCAGCCACCTCGACGAGGTGACCGCGCTGCCGCCGGGCGGCCGGTTGCTGGCCGGCAACGACTTCACCCGCGTGCAGGCGATCGAGGTCCGGCACGCGCAGGGCGTGTTCTGGGCCACCCAGTACCATCCCGAGTACGACCTGCACGAGATGGCGCGGCTGATCGTGGCGCGCGAGCCCAAGCTGGTGCCCGAGAAGTTCTTCCTCGACCACGACGACCTGGCGCGCCACGTCGAGCGCCTGGAGGAGCTGCACCGGGACCCGGCGCGCAAGGATCTGCGCTGGCAGCTCGACATCGACGACGACGTGCTCGACCCGGACCTGCGCCAGCGCGAGGTCAGCAACTGGATCGATCGCATCGTCAAGCCGCACGCGGCGCGGCGGGGCTGAGGCGGTGGCCGAGCCCTCCTCGCCGTACCGGCGCTGGCAGATCCAGATCTTCGCCGCGACCTGGCTCGGCTACGTCGGCTACTACTTCTGCCGCAAGGCCTTCTACGTCGTCAAGAAGCCGCTGGGCGACGAGCTGGGGCTCGACAGCGTGGCGCTCGCCCACATCGGCAGCGCCTACCTGATCGGCTACGCCGTCGGCCAGTTCTCGTCCGCCTACTTCGGCCGCCGGCTCGGGCCCCGGCTGCTGCTGCTGGCGGGGATGGCGATCTCGCTGCTCTGCAACCTGGGCTGCGGCATCGGCAACGGCTTCTGGACCGTGCTCGTCTTCATGGCGATCAACGGCATGGCGCAGGGCACGGGCTGGCCGGGCTGCATCGGCAGCCTGGGCCACTGGTTCAGACGCACCGAGCGCGGCGCCGTGCTCGGCGTGTGGGCCACCTGCTACCAGGTCGGATCGGTGGTGGCGACCGCCTGCGCCGCGTTCCTGCTCGGCCATTGCGGCTGGCGCTGGTCCTTCTTCGGCGCGACGCTGGTGCTGCTCGGCATCTGGGCCGCGGTGGCGCTGCTGCACCCCGACACCCCCGAGTCCGTCGGTCTGGCGCCGATCGCCGACGGCGATCCGGATCCGCGGCCGGCCGGGGCGTCGGCGGTGGCCGGCCGGCAGCGCCTGGGCTGGTCGCGCGACGTCGTCGTCGCGGTGCTGCTGATGGGCGGCGTCTATTTTTGCATCAAGTTCCTGCGCTACGCGCTCTGGTCCTGGACGCCGTTTTTTCTGGGCCAGAACTTCGGCGCCGCGGTCGACGACGCCGGTTACCTGTCGGTGATCTTCGATCTCTGCGGTTTCGTCGGCGTGCTGCTGGCGGGCTACCTGTCGGACAAGGCCTGCGGCGGCCGGCGGGCGCTGCTCTCGCTCCTCATGCTGTGCGGCATGGCGGCGTCGTTCTGGCTGCTGCACGGGGTGGGCGGTCGCAGCATCCTGGCTTTCGCCGCCTGCAGCGGCCTCATCGGCTTCATGCTGTACGGCCCGGACTCGCTGCTGTCAGGCGTCGGCGCCATCGACGTCGGCACGGTGCGCGGCGCGCTGGTGGCGGCGGGCATCATCAACGGCATGGGCTCGATCGGGCCGATCTTCGAGGAACAGATCGTGGGTTGGATGTACCGGCGCTTCGAGCAGCGGCTGGAGCCGATCTTCTACCTGCTGCTCGCGGTCGCCGTGACCGGCGTCGCCCTGATGGCCGTGCTCTACCTGCGCAGCCGGCGCGGCAAGGCGAATCTCTGAGCGTCGTCCGGCGCCGCGAGGCGACCGGTGGCTCAGCCCGCGACGACGATCAGCGACAGGATGCCGCCCTGCCCCGGGATCAGGCGCAGGCCCGGCTCGCCCTCGGCGACGCGCTCGAGATCGTTCTCCGTACAGCCGAGCCGAGGCACCAGCGCCCGGCACAGCGCCGGCCAGTCGACCTCGCGCGCGCCGTCGGGCAGCGGGGTGCCGTGCTGCGCGGCGTAGCGGTAGATGGCGGCCAGCGCGCGCGCCTGGTCGACGCCCTGCTGCAGCCGGGTCGCGAGCTGGCTCGCCTCGGTGAAGCGCTGGCCGAGCGTGCGCACGAACGCCCCCATCCACGAGTCGAGCCCCAGCTCGTGCGACAGCGCGGCGCCCGCCACCACCCAGACCTCGACGTCGTCGAGAGCCTCGACGGTGGCGCTGCGCGGCTGCTGGGCGAAGACCGCGGTCTCGCCGAACACCTCGCCCGGCCCCATCCGCCGCAGCACCTTCCTCTCGCCGTCGATCCAGCGCACCACCTGGCAGTGGCCCGAGCGGATGACGTACGCGGCGTCGCCGTGCTCGCCCTCGCGCACGATCGCGCTGCCGGCGGCGAATCTCGCCACCGGGAACCGCCAGCGGCCGCTCGCCATCTCCTCGATCTCGCGCCGCAGCTCGGCCACGCTCTGCTGGCGATCGGCGGGGTCGGCGGACAGCGCCCGCATCGCGATCCGGCACAGCGCTCCCGGCAGCGGGCGGTCGCAGACCGACTCGGGCGGCGGTACGCGCGCCCGCTGGGCCAGCGCCAGCATCTCGGAGTCGGCGGCTCCGTCGTACGGCGGCCGGTCCGTCAGGATGCGGTAGAGCACGGCACCCAGGCTGAACACGTCGCTGCGCTCGTCCATGGCGTCGACGTCGCCGCGCGCCTGTTCGGGCGGCATGTAGGCGTAGGTGCCGATCACCGTGCCCGGCTCCTCGATCCGGCGTTTGAGCGAGACCGCGATCTGGTGGTGCGCCTCGGGCGAGCGGCCGGCCCCGGGCCGCAGCCTGGCGATGCCCCAGTCCATCAGGTAGACCTGGCCGTACTCGCCGACCATGATGTTCTCGGGCTTGAGGTCGCGATGGATCACGCCGCGGTCGTGGGCAAAGGCCAGCGCGTCGCAGACCTTGAGAAAGATCTGCAGCGCCCGGTACAGGCGCTCCTCGGGCGTCGCCGCGTCGAGCGCGTCGAGGTAACGGTTGAGCGTCTGGCCGCGGATCAGCTTCATCGTGAAGTAATAAGTGCCGGCGTCGTCGACGCCGATCTCGTAGACCGGCACGATGTTGGGGTGCTCGAGCTGTCCGGTGACCTGCGCCTCCTCGATGAACCGGTAGCGGCTGCGAAGATCGGCTCCGAGATCGGCGCGCAGCACCTTCATCGCCACGTCGCGGTTTAGGCTCTTGTCGGTGACGCGGCGGATGGTGCTCATGCCGCCGCGCGCGATCTCGCCGTGGTCGACGAAGCGCACGCCCAGGTCGAGGTCGACCACCACCGCGGCCGGCGCCACGTTGAGATCCTGCGTCGACTCGTCGACGGTCGGGTGGCGCGCGGTCGATTGCTCCGAATCCAGCACCGGATTCAGCCGCAGGCGGCCGCGCCGGGTTAGCCCCTCGCTCGTCATGCCCGCCATTGTTCTCGAGCAGTCCGGTTTAGTCAAAGCGTCACGACCAAACCCCTTTTAGGGGTTACCCGGGCGTGCTAGTGTGCAACGAGAACAGAGGTTTGCCTTGGCCGATGAATTCGAGGCGCACTGGTTCGGAAAATACGAGCTGCTCAGGTTGATCGGCGTCGGGGGCATGGCCGAGGTCTTTCTCGCCCGCACCAGCCGCGCCGAGGGCTTCGAGAAGGTCGTCGTCGTCAAACGCCTGCTGCCCCGGCTGGCCAAGGATCAGCGCTTCGTCGACATGTTCCTGGGCGAGGCCAAGGTCGCCGCCAAGCTGCAGCACGCCAACGTGGTCCAGATCCTGGCGCTCGAGGTGCACGAGGGGCGCCCCTTCATCGTCATGGAGTACGTGCACGGCAAGGATCTGTTCGACCTGCTGCGCAAGATCAAGAAGGAATCGGCCACCCTGCCCATCGACTTCGGCATCTACTGCCTGTCCGAGATGCTGCGCGGGCTGGGCTACGCGCACCAGGCCGTGGGCTCGGACGGCAAGCAGCTCAACCTGATCCACCGCGACGTCACACCTTCCAACATCTTCATCTCGTACGACGGCGACGTGAAGCTGGGCGACTTCGGCGTGGCCCAGAGCACCGACAAGCTGCAGGCCGGAGAGGTGCGCGGCAAGTTCAGCTACCTGGCCCCCGAGGTGATCCAGGGCAAGGATGTCGACCAGCGCTCGGACCTGTTCTCGGCCGGCGTCGTGCTGTGGGAGACGCTGGCGCAGCGCCGCCTGTTCAAGGGCCAGAACAACAACGAGGTGCTCGACCAGATCTGCAACAAGACCCCCGAGCCGCCGTCGTGGCACAACCCCGGGGTGCCCAAGGATCTGGACGAGATCGCGGCCAAGGCGCTGGAGCGAGACCGGAGCGAGCGGTTTCAGAGCGCGCAGGAGTTCGAGGACGCGCTGACCGAGTGGCTGTTCGAGCACAAGGTGCGCTGGACCCGGCGCCGTATCGCCGAGGTGATGAAGCAGCACTACCCCGAGGAGAGCACGCCGCTGGTGCTGCCGCCACCGTCGGTGCCTTCGGTGATGGGGGCGCTGGTCGAAAAAAATGACTTCGAGCGCTCCGACAGCGGCGTGCTGGTCGGCAGCCTGGTGGCGGACAAGAGCGAGCCGACACCGGCCGTCCCGCCGGGCACGCCGGTCTCGCAGGTCACCAATCCGTGGGCCGAGTCGCTCGAATCGCACGTCATCGAGATCGACGAGGCCGAGCTGCAGCGCCAGGTGCTGGCGGCGGAGTTCCAGCGCTCGGAGCAGCTCATCGTCTACCAGGCGGGTGCGGCCGGCCCGGTCTCGATGCCGTTGGACCAGGTGCTGCAACTGCTATCCGAGCAACCGCAAAACGTGGTCGGGCTGGGGGTGGTCGGCGATTGGCGGCTCCGCCGCGACGAGCTGGCGCGCCTGCTGTACTGGGACACGCTGAGCAATCCGCCGCAGCTTCCGATGCGGCCGACCAACGAGGGCGTGTTCGAGCAGATCAGCCTGACCCGGCTGATCTACGAGATCACGGTCCGGCGCATGAGCGGGATGGTGCTGATCGACCAGGCGCGCGGCTCGGGCTACCGCATCATCTGCCTCGAGGGCGGTTATCCGATCTACATCTACAGCAACCGGCCGCAGGACGGCGCTCCGCTGCTCATCTACAAGCGCCAGATGCTCTCCAACGCCATGCTCTACCGCAGCATCGTGCAGGTGATCGGCGACCGCATCCCGATCGACCAGGCGCTGATCCAGGTGACGGGTGGGGTCAACCAGCAGGCGGTCGAGCGCACCTTCTCGACCATCGTGCGCAGCCGGCTGTACGAGGCCTTCTACTGGACCGAGGGCCGCTTCCGCATCTACACGGACCACGCATCGCCGCTGCGTCTGACCATGCGCGTGCCGCCCCTGCTCGGCATCCTGGTGCGCGCCGTGCGCCGGGCGTGGAGCACCGAGGAGCTGCAAAACGCGCTCTACATGAAGGGCCTGCGCATGGTGGTGCTGGCCAAGGGGCGCGATCCTTACCTCAAGGCGCTGCGGCTCAAGACCGACGAGCAGGTCGTGGTCGAAGCCATCGACGGCAAGTGCAACCTGCCGCAGATCTTCAACCGGGTCGCCAAGAACGACGAGGCGATGCACGCGGCGCTGGCCACCATCTACGTGCTGGCCGAGACCCACCTGATCGAATTGGTTTGAGGGGCTTTCGGCAAGCCCCTCCCCCACTGGAGCAAGTCCGTCGGGGCCCCCACCCGAGCAGCACAGGGGAGAAGATGAGCGCGCTGGTCGACTTCTTCAGGACCGGGCCCGATCGGCCGCCGCTGGAGGACAGCGCGGCGGTCGATCGCGTCTACCGCCGCACCCGGGTTCTGGTGCTGGTCGCGGTCACGGTCGGCTACGGCATCTCGTACACCTGCCGGCTGGGCTACGCCGCGGCCAAGAAGCCGCTCATCGACGCCGGCCTGTTCAACGCCAACGAGCTGGGCCAGATCGGCCAGGCCTTCTTCTACACCTACGCGCTGGGCAAGTTCCTCAACGGTTTCTTCGGCGACCACGCCAACGTCAGGCGGCTGTTCTCGATGGGCGTGCTCTGCTCGGCGCTGGTCAACCTGGCCATGGGGAGCCACAGCGGCTTCTGGTTCTGGACCGCGCTGTGGGGGCTCAACGGCTGGTTCCAGTCGACCGGAGCGCCCACCGGCGCCGTGGTGCTGGCCAACTGGTTCAGCAACCGCGAGCGCGGCCGCTACTACGGTGTCTTCAGCGCCTCGCACTCGATCGGCGAGGGGCTGTCGTTCCTGCTGCTCGGCGTGCTGATCAGCGCCTGGGGCTGGCGGCTGGGCTTCTGGGGGCCGGCCGCGCTGGGCGCCGTCACCGCGCTCGGCATCTACCTGATGCTGCGGGATCGGCCGCCGACGATCGGCCTGCCGCCGGTGGCGATCTGGAAGAACGATTTTGTCGACGCCGGGGCGTCGGAAAAAAAATCGGGCCCCACCTGGCGCGCGCAGCTCGAGGTGCTCAAGAATCCGTCGATCTGGATCATCGGCCTGGCCAACGGCTGCATGTACGTCACCCGCTACGCCATCAATAGCTGGGGTTGGCTCTACCTGCAGGACGCCAAGGGCTACTCGCAGATCGAGGCGGGCGTGCTGCTGGCCATCAACACCGTGGCCGGCATGTGCGGCGCCTTCTCCTTTGGCCTGATCTCGGACAAGCTGTTCAAGGCGCGGCGGCCGCCCTGCAACCTGATCTTCGGCCTGGTCGAGGTCGGCGCCCTGTGCCTGCTCTTCTTCGGGCCCAGCGGCAACGGCGCGCTGTTCACGGCCGCGCTGCTGGTCTACGGCTTTGCGCTCAACGGCCTGCTCGCCTCGCTCGGCGGCCTGTTCGCGATCGACCTCTCCCCCAAGCGCGCGGCCGGCGCCGCCATGGGCGTGGTCGGGCTGTTCGCCTATCTGGGCGCCGGCATCCAGGAGCGGGTGAGCGGCTATCTGATCCAGCGCGGCACCACCATGGTCGAGGGCGTGCGCCAGGTCGACTACAGCGCTCCGGTCGCCTTCTGGCTCGGCGCCTCGGTGCTGTCGATGCTGCTCGCGGCCTCGCTGTGGCGGGCGAAGATGAGAGACTGATCAATCTTCTGCTCCGACCAGATAGGCGATGCTCTGCTCGATCGCGGCGGCGAGCGCGCCGACGTCGAGCGCCTGCACCTCGGGAGCGAACGGCTCGAACGAGATCGGGCCGCGAAAGCCGGCGTTGCTCAGGGCGAGGATCTGCTCGCGGCTGCGCAGGTTGTCGTCGGCGGTGACCAGCACCCGGTGCGGATCGCGGTAGCACGAGAACGGGTCGTCGCTCTCGACGCCGCTGACGTGGACCAGGCCGATGCTCTGCGCGTAGTCGCTGAAGCGCAGCAGATCCTGGGTGTCGGTGCCGAGCGCATGATGAAAGGTGTCGTGCACGATGCGATAGGCCGGGCTGCCGACCTCGTTGATCGCCTTCTTGGCCTCGGCGCCCGAACGCAGCGACGACTCGGCAAAACCGAGCGGTTCGACCAGGCCGGTCAGCTCGTTGTCCTCGAGCAGCGTTCGCAGGCTGCGCAGCGCTTCCACCGTCTCGCGGAACATCTGCTCCGGCGGCCGCCGGTCTGAGGTGGCGTTGTTGGGGCAGAGCACGATCGCCGGACAGCCGATCCCGACCGCGACCTTGACCAGCCGCCCCAGCTCGGCCAGCGCGCGCGGCCGCGCTGCCTCGAGATTGAATTGCTGCAGGGCATTGAGGGCGATGATCGAGACGCCGTACCGGCCGGCCAGGTCCGCCACCTGCTCGGGCGCCAGGCCGTCGCTGACCGAGCCGCCCGCCAGGTCGTTGCGCAGCTCGACCTTGCCGATCGACAGGCGCTGGGCCAGAGCGAAGAACTGCTCCAGCGACAGCCCCGGGCATGCGATCCGATTGAGCGAAAAGCGCTTCCGCGCGATCATCAGGGACCCCCTCTGGCGCAGGAGCGACGATGACGCCGCCCGATTTCGACATCGCGTATGTGGGTCACTACACCAAAGACACGGTGGTGACAACGAGCGCCAACCGCACCCAGGACGGCGGCGCCTTCTACTACGGTTGCGGTGTCGCGCTCGCCATGGGCAAGCGGGCGGCGGTCGTCACCCGGCTGGCCCGCGCCGACTGGCACGTGGTCGACCGGCTGAGCGCGGCCGGCGTGCACATGTTCGCCCGCGCCACCCCGGAGACGACCCGGCTGCGGCTCGAGTACCAGACGGACGACCTCGACCAGCGCACCATCTTCAACACCGGCTCGGCCGGACCCTTCACCGTCGACGAGGTGACGCCGGTGCGGGCCCGCCACTTTCACGTCTGCGCCTCGATCCGGGGCGAGGTGCCGCTCGAGGTGATCGACGCGATCAAGGCGGGCGGCGGCCGCGTCTCTCTCGACGTGCAGGGCTACCTGCGGGTCAACCGCGGCGGTCGCCTGCAGAGCGAGCCGTGGCCCGAGATGGCCGAGGTGCTGCGCCGCGTCGACGTGCTCAAGGCCGATGCCGTCGAAGCGCGCGAGTTGCTCGGGATCGATGACCTGGGCGCAGCGGCCGAGAAATTCGCCGCGCTCGGGCCGGCCGAGGTGCTGCTGACCCACGCCGGCGGCGTGCTGGCCTGGGCGGACGGCCGGCTGCACCAGGCGCCCTTTGTCGCCGCCGACCTGCGCGGCCGCACCGGCCGCGGCGACACCTGCACCTCGTCCTATGTGCTGCGCCGTCAGGAGCGATCGCCGCGCGAGGCCGTGATCTGGGCGGCGGCGCTGACCAGCCTCAAGCTCGAACAGCCCGGGCCATTCGCCCGCACGGTCGAAGACGTCGAGCGGCTGATCCGCGAGCGCTACACCGACCCCCGGGCCGCAGCCACCGCTCCCTGATGGCCGTCTTTCATCGAGTTGAGCGGCGAAGCTGACAGTGACCTCGTTTTTTGTTGTGATCGGCGGGTGGCAGGAGCGCTCAAGCCCGGCGACCGCGTTGGCCGCTTCGTCATCGAGCAGCAGCTTGGCGCCGGGGGGATGGGCGTCGTCTTCCTGGCGCGCGACACCCTGGTCGGGATCCCGGTCGCGCTCAAGTTCTTCAGCGTGCAGCAGCAGGAGCCGCGGCAGCTCGAACGCTTCAAGCGCGAGCTGCTGCTGATGCGCCAGATCTCCCACCCCGGGATCTGCCGCGTCTTCGATATGCACGAAGACGACGGCTTGATCTTCCTGTCGATGGAGTACATCCAGGGACCGACGCTGCGCGCCGTGCTCGAGCGCGAGCCCAGGCTGCCGATCCCGCGCACCATCGAGATCGCATGCCATCTGTGCGACGCGGTCAGCGCCGCGCACAGCCAGGGCGTGATCCACCGCGACCTCAAACCCGGCAACATCGTGATCCGCGATCGCAACCGGGTCACGATCCTGGACTTTGGTTTGGCCCGAGGCCTCGACATGGTCTCGATCACCGAGGCCGGGGTCCGCGTCGGCACGCTCAACTACATGGCCAGCGAGATCCTGCGCGGCGAGGCGGCCAGCCAGAGGAGCGACGTCTACTCGCTCGGCGTCATTCTCTACCAGTGCCTGAGCGGTCGCCCGCCGCACGAGGGCGACGACCTGATGTCGCTCTACTTCGCGCAGCAGACCCCGCCGCCGCCGCCGTCGGCGCACAACCTCGACGTCACACCGGCGCTCGACCGGGTCGTCATGCAGGCGATGGCGTTCCAGCCGGAGGAGCGCTTTGGCGATGCCGAGCAGCTCAGGCGAGCCCTGCTGCAGGTCGCGGCCGATGCCCCGGAGGCCGCCTGCCAGCCCGCCCCGGAGCCGTTTCCGATGCCGCCGCCGGCCGGCGCGGCGGCGGCGCCTCCGGTCGCGCTCGGTATTCCCCCCAGCGAGACGACCGAGCCCGAGCGGGCGGTCGTCGCAGACGACGCGCCGGAGGCCGAGGACCGCAGCGCCGAAGCACGCGGCGGCGTCGGATCGATGCCGAACGGGTGGCGCTGGTTTTTCGCCGTCGGCGGCGTCGCGATCGCGCTGGCGGCCGCGACGGCGGGTTGGTTGCTGTTGACGACACCGCCCGGCGCCGAGAACGGCAACGCCGTGGCCCCCCTGACCCGCGCGGCTGCCGAGCCCGACGCCGCGACGGCAGACAACGCGCCCGAACCACTCACCGCCCGATCCGCGCTGACACCGGCCCTGGATGCCGACAGCGCCGATCTGGCGAGCCAGCCGGTACCGGCGATCCGCGTCGATCGCGCCTCGGTCGCGCGCAAGCTCGAACGCTTCAATTTTCTGTATGATAGGGTGAGCAACGCGCACAAGAAGCGCGAACTGGACCGGCTCTCCGAGCAGATCAATGACGCCATCGAGCACCGTCGCTTTCGCGAGGCCGATCGACTGCTCGACGCCGCCGTGAGGATCGCGCGGGAGCCGTGAGGCGGGTACGGTGATCGGTTCCGGGTTGGCCCTGGCCGTGCTGGCGGCGCTTGGCGCAAGCGCCGGGCCGCAGTCCGAGCGACTTCCGGCGATCTGCATCGACTCCTTCACCGCAGACGGTTTCGATGAGGTCGCCGCGCAGTTGCTGCGACAGAAGCTGGAGGTCGATCTGCGCGACGCCGGCAATGTTCTGGTATTGCCCGGACGCGACGACGTCGACTTGACCTGCCCGGTGCCGGCCGCCGCCGCCGCGCCGGGATCGCTGGGCCTGCTGACCGTCGCCGCCCGCCGCGTGGGCCCGACGATGCGCGTCCGGCTGACGGTGCGCGACGCGCTGTCGCAGACCGTCGTCCTCGACCAGCGCCTCAAGTTGTCGACCACCGAGCTCGGCCGCAGGCTGACTTTTGTACCGCACTTCAAGCGCGCGCTCGCCGGTCTGCGGCGCCTGCAGCAGCGCGCGCTGCGCGAGCTGCTTCAGGCCGAGGGTCCGGCGCACGCCGCTTCGGCACCGCAGCCGAGCAGCGCACCGGCAGTCGAGCCACCGATCGCCGATCCCGTGGTCACCGCCACCGGCGCCAGCGAGATCCTGACCCAGCCCGGGATCGACCGCGCAGCCGAGCTCCGCACCTGGGGCTGGATGGCGGCCGCCATCGGGACCGCGCTGGTCGCGGCCGGCGCCAGCACCGGCATCTCGGCGCGGGTGGTCGACAACCATCTGAAGAGCCTCGGCCGCGAGCAGTGCGCCTACATCGCCGACAATCGCTGGCAGTGCGCGCCCGAGCAATCGATCACCATCGCTCTCCTGTACACGCTGGCGCACACCACCAACGTGCTGCTGGGCGCGGGAGGCGCGGCAGCGCTTGGCGCCACCGGCCTCTTCATCTGGTCCCAGCTCGGTGCCGGAGAAGACCGCCATGACTAGGATTTTCCAACGAGCGGCGACGCTGACGCTGCTGATCGGCGCCGCCGGATCGTCGGTCGGGGGGTGCCACCTGCTGGTGGGCGACTACTCGATCCGCGACGGGCCGGAGGCCGCCGCCGAGAGCGAGGCGGGCGAGCCGGGTGGCCAGCCGGGGACGGATCGCATCGACAACGGAAAATCGGCCCGCGACGCGCCACTCGACGACGGCGACGCCGGACGGCGGTGACGCGGTGGTCGCGAGATCCGCGGGCGACCCGCGGCTGACACCGCATGTCCGTTGTGGTGTAGTTGCACGGTGACCAGTCTACCCAGCCCCGGGCAACGCCTCGGTCGTTACCGGCTCGAGCACCGGCTCGGCCGCGGCGCGATGGGCATGGTCTTTCTGGCCAGGGACACGCTGCTCAACATCCAGGTGGCGCTCAAATTCATCAATCCGGCCGAAGCCGAGCGCGAGCTGCTCGAGCGGTTCAAACGCGAGGTGCTGCTCGCCCGCCAGGTGACGCACCCGGGCATCTGCCGCATCTACGATATCCACGAGGAGAGCGGCCACCTCTTCATCTCGATGGAGTACGTCGAGGGGCGCACGCTGCTGTCGCTGCTCCACGAGCGACACACCCTACCGGTGGCTCAGGCCACCGAGATCGTGCGCAACGTCTGCCGTGCCGTGGGAGCGGCGCACCAGCACGGCGTCATTCACCGCGACCTCAAGCCGAGCAACATCATCGTGCGCGGCCGCTGCCGCATCTCGGTGCTGGACTTTGGCCTGGCCAAGAGCGCGCAGCTCGAGCAGATCACGGGTATCGGCGCCCGCGTCGGCACCGTCGCCTACATGGCGCCCGAGGTGCTCGCCGGCGAGCCATCGAGCGTGGCGAGCGACATCTACTCCACCGGCGTCATGCTCTACGAGTCCGTCGCCGGCCAGTTGCCGTTCCCATGCACGGATCTGGTGGCCCTGCTCTATCAGGTCGCACACAACCGGCTGCTGCCGGTGTCGCAGTTCAACCCGAACGTCGCGCCGTCGCTCGAGCACGCGATCGAAAGGGCGCTGGCGGTCAAGCCGGAGCGGCGTTTCAAGACCATCGACGAGTTGCAGAAAGCGCTCAACGCGGTGCTCGCCGAGCTGCCCGAGGACGCGGAGGGCGGCGCCGCCAGCGGCCCCTGGCACGGGGACGTCGACGAGAGCATCCAGGAGGCGCTGCTCGACAAGCGCGCCTCGGGCGTGCTGCAGGCAGCGACGAGCCACACCACTGTCCTGTTCAGCGACATGGTAGACATCGCGCCGTTCTTCGAGAAATATGGCGAGTCCACCGGTGTCCGCCGCATCCAACTGCACAACCGATTGCTGCGGCCGATCGTCGATAAGCATCGCGGCAAGGTCATCAAATGCATCGGCGACGCCATCATGGCCTCGTTCGAAGGCGCCGACGACGGCGTCGCGGCGGCGATTCAGATGCAGTACCGGCTGGCCGCGCACAACCACACTGTCACCCAACCCGACGACCGGATCTTCGTGCGCATCGGGCTGCACAGTCCGGCGACGGCTATCAGCTCGAGCGGCGCCTTTGGCGACGCGATCAACGTCGCCGCGCAGGCCAGCTCGCTCGCCGGCAGCGAGCAGGTGCTGATCTCGGCCGCCACCCGCGACGCGATGCGCGCGCACCGCGAGCTGACGCGGCTGTACGGCGAGGTCGAGACCCGTGGCGGCGGCGGGCGGCACGAGCTGTACGAGTTGCTCTGGCGCAATGCGACGCCCCCGCAGGGCGTGGACCGCGATCCGGGCAATCCCTTCGACTCGCCGCCGGTCTCCGCGACCGAAAAGATAGATATCGCGGCCGCGCGGCTGGCGATGCCGACCGACCTCGCCCCTTCGCTGCCGCCGACCGAGCAGACCGAGAAGTACGAGATCCCGGACTCGCCACCAGAAGTCGAGCCCTGTTCCGAGCAGACCGAGAAGTACGCGGCAACGCCACCGGCGCCCGGGGTGGAGCCCCCGCCACAACCGGCTGCGTCGCAGACCGCGCGTCCACCGGACACAGAGGCCCCCCGGATCAACATCGAGACGCCGTTCGACCTGGTCGCGACCGTACCGACCGACGACGCGCTTGATGGTGTGATCCGTCCCGCCATGGTCCCGGTCGGACGACCGCCGCTGCGGCCGACCGAGTCAACCATGCCCCACCGAGAAGCGCTGGCGGCGCACGAACGCAGCGCGGCGGCGCACCGAGCGGACACCCCGATGGCGACCGGCGAGAGTTCGGCGATGGCGCTCATCGGCGAGGACACGACGACGGCGACCGGCGAGGACACAGCGGACGCGGAAGCTGGAAACCGCTGGTGGCTGCTGGGCGGCGCCTGCATCGCGATCGCGGGCGCCGTCGGCGCCTGGTGGTTCCTGACGCATCGCGAGCTGGAGCGACCCGTGATCGGCTCCG
>JAFGSX010000413.1 GCA_016934455.1 Deltaproteobacteria bacterium | reverse complement strand
TGGCTGTTGACCCTCGGCCTGATCGTCGCTGCGGTCGCCGGCAAACAGCTCTGTGCGCTGGGGGTGCTCGGCCGCGGCATCGATCGAATCACCGTCGGGCTGGGAATGATCCCGCGCGGCGAGGTGGGGCTGATCTTCGCCAGCATCGGTGTTGCGTTGACCGTCGGCGGAGAAAAGGTCATCGATGAGGCGACCTATTCTGCGGTGGTGGCCATGGTCATCGTGACGACGCTGGTGACGCCGCCGCTGATCAAGATGCGATTGACGCAGTTGAGCGCCGGGCAAGCCAGAAAATGAGACGACGCATCCCACAGCAATCGAGCGATCCGCAATGGTACAAGGACGCCGTCTTCTACGAGCTGCGCGTCCGCTCGTTTTTCGACGGCAACGGCGACGGCATCGGCGATTTCGTCGGCCTGACCGAAAAGCTCGACTACCTCGAGGACCTGGGTATCACCGCGATCTGGCTGCTGCCTTTTTACCCCTCGCCGATGCGCGACGACGGCTACGACATCGCGGACTACTGCGAGGTGCATCCCGACTGCGGCACGCTCGACGACTTCAAGCGTTTTCTCGACCAGGCCCACCGCCGCGATCTGCGCGTGGTGACCGAGCTGGTGCTCAACCACACGTCGGATCAGCACCCGTGGTTCCGGCGCGCACGCGAGGCGCCGGCGGGACATCGCTGGCGCAGGTTCTACGTCTGGAGCGACACCACCGATCGCTACCCCGAGGCGCGGATCATCTTCAAGGACTTCGAGCGCTCGAACTGGACGTGGGATCCGGTGGCCAAGGCCTACTTCTGGCACCGTTTTTACAGCCACCAGCCCGACCTCAACTACGACAATTCGGCGGTCCGCCAGGCCATGCTGAGGGTGCTCGATTTCTGGCTCGACCTGGGTGTCGACGGGTTGCGGCTAGACGCGATCCCATATCTGTTCGAACGCGAGGGCACGAGCTGCGAGAATCTGCCCGAGACGCACGAGTTCCTGCGCGCGCTGCGGTTTCACGTCGACAGCAAGTACCGCGACCGCATGCTGCTGGCCGAGGCCAACCAGTGGCCGGAGGACGCGGTGGCCTATCTCGGCGACGACAAGTGCCACATGGCGTTTCATTTTCCGATCATGCCGCGCCTGTTCATGGCGCTGCACATGGAGGACCGTTTTCCCATCACCGACATCGTCGAGCAGACGCCGGAGCTGCCCGAGAGCTGCCAGTGGGCGCTGTTCCTGCGCAACCACGACGAGCTGACGCTCGAGATGGTGACCGACGAGGAGCGCGACTACATGTACCGCGCCTATGCGCGCGAGCGGCGGATGCGGATAAACCTCGGCATCCGTCGCCGGCTGGCACCGCTGCTCGGCCATAACCGCCGCACCATCGAGCTGCTCAACGGTTTGCTGTTCTCGCTGCCGGGCACGCCCTGCCTCTACTACGGAGACGAGCTCGGCATGGGGGACAACCTGTTCCTCGGCGACCGCGACGGCGTCCGGACGCCCATGCAATGGAGCGCCGACCGCAACGCCGGTTTCTCTCGCGCCCTGCCGCACCAGCTTATCCTGCCCGCGGTCATCGACCCGGCCTGCCACTACGAGACGGTCAACGTGGAGTCCGAGGAGCAGAACCGCCATTCGCTGCTATGGTGGATGCGGCGTCTGATCGCGCTCAACCGGCAACACCGGGCGTTCGGCCGGGGCACGATCGAGTTTCTGCATCCCGACAATCCAAAGGTCCTGGCCTTTCTCCGCTGCCACGGCGACGAGCGCATCCTGGTCGTGGCCAACCTCTCTCGCTTTGCCCAGTGCGCAGAGCTGGACCTCGGCCGCTTTCAGGGCTGGATCCTGCGCGAGCTGTTTGGCCACACCGAGTTTCCGCGCATCGGTCCCGGCACCTATCCGGTGACGCTGAGCCCCCACGGCTTTCACTGGTTCTCGATCGAGCCGCTGCGCGCGCTGATCACCGCGACCGTCGCCTACCAGCCGCCGCAGATCGACCTCGATCGGCGGCTGGGGGAGTCTCTCGCCGGCGCGGCGGGCGATACCATTGCCCGCGCGCTGCCCGACTACCTGTATGGCTGCCGCTGGTTCGCCGGCAAGGCGCGGCGACCGCGATCGGTCGAATGGGTCGACGCGCTGCCGTTCGACAACGACGTCGAGGCCGCTCTGGCGCTGGCGCGCGTCAACTATTTCGAGGGCGACAGCGATACCTATGCGGTGCCGCTGGCGGTCGCCACCGATGAGGCGGCATGGGACATTCAGAGCCGCGCACCGGAGGCGGTCGTCGCCCGGGTCGGCCGCGACCGCGGCCGCGCGCCGGGATCCGGGCTGGTCGTCGATGCGCTCTACCTGCCGCAGTTCAGCCGCGATCTGCTGCGGGCCATCGGCCGCGGCCGTCAGCTTCGCGGGCTGCACGGGATGGCCCGGGCCGAGAGCTTTGGCGCGAGCGACCTGCTGCGGTCGGCGTACGACTGCGCCACCGCGCCGCACCTGCTCAAGGTCGAGCAGTCCAATAGCTCGGTGGTGTACGGCGACCTGTTGATCCTCAAGTCGTTCCGGCGGCTCGACGAGGGGTTGAGCCCCGAGGTCGAGATGACGCGCCACCTTTCCGAGCGGGGGTTCGCCCACAGTCCGCCACTGGTCGGATATCTCGAATACCGGCCCTTCCAGGCCGAGCCGATCACGCTCGCCGTGCTGCAGCGGTACCTCCCGCACCAGAGCGATGCCTGGCTGTTCACGCTCGACGAGCTGCGGCGCTTCTTCGAGCGCGTGGCGGCCGGTCGCGCCAGTGCGCTGCTGCCGCCCGATCGCTCCCTCGGCGCGCTGATCGAAGAACGTCCACCGACGCAGGTGGTCGAGTTGATCGGTCTCTACCTCGACACCGCGGGGCTGCTCGGCCAGCGCACGGCCGATCTGCACCTGGCGCTGGCGACGGAGACGGCCGATCCCGGCTTCGCGCCGGAGCCCTTCACACCGCTCTACCGACGAGGCCTGTACCAGTCGCTGCGGACCTTGACGCGCAACAACTTTCGGCTGCTGCGGCGCAACCTGGCGTCTCTCGACGAGACCGTGTCACCGCTCGGGCAGCGCGTGCTGGCGCTGGAGAGCCGGGTGCTGGCGCACTGGTCGGAATTCGTCAAGGCGCCGCTGACGGTCCGGCGCATCCGCGGCCACGGCGATCTGCACCTGGGACAGGTGCTCTACACCGGTAAGGACTTTGTCTTCATCGACTTCGAGGGCGAGCCGGCCCGACCGCTCGCCGACCGCCGCCGCAAGCGGTCGGCGCTGTTCGACGTCGCCGGAATGATCAGGTCGTTCCATTACGCTGCAAACACGGCGCTGCGCGAGCAGCTCGCCCACGGCACGGTCGCGGCCAAGGATCGCGCGCTGTTCGAGCAGGCGACGCTGGCCTGGGCTTCCTGGGTGGCATCGGCCTACCTGCGCAAGTACCGCGACTCCGTCGGCCATACCAACATGTGGCCGACCTCGCGCGTCGAGCTGGATGGTTTGTTGGGCCGGTTCTTGCTCGAGAAGGCGATCTACGAGCTGGGCTATGAGCTCGAGCACCGGCCGGACTGGGTCGCCGTGCCCTTGACCGCCATCGAGCAACTGCTGGTCGAGACCGCACATCCGTGACCGAGGGGAGCGCGTCATGGGGCGTCTGATCATCGTCTCGAACCGGTTGCCGCTGACCACCTCGGTCGTCGACGGCACCGTCGCGGTGACGCGCAGCGCCGGCGGGCTGGCGACCGGTCTGAGCGGCCC
This sequence comes from Deltaproteobacteria bacterium, assembly GCA_016934455.1. Taxonomy (GTDB): domain Bacteria; phylum Myxococcota; class JACRCW01; order JAFGSX01; family JAFGSX01; genus JAFGSX01. The sequence goes on along the minus strand of JAFGSX010000413.1, from coordinate 163 downwards.
GCACGAGCGATTGGGCGGCCTGTGGTTGGGCTGGCCGGGGGACATCTCGGAGCTGTCCGACGCGCAGCGCGCCGAATTCGAGCACCGGCTCGCCGAGCGACACGCGGTGCCGCTCTATCTGTCGCGAGAGGAGATCGCCAGCTACTACGAGGGATTTGCCAAC
>JAFGSX010000412.1 GCA_016934455.1 Deltaproteobacteria bacterium | reverse complement strand
GTGGTGCTGGTCGAGACGGTCGGCGTCGGTCAGGACGAGGTCGACATCATCCGCACCGCCCACACCGCGCTGGTCGTGCTGGTGCCCGGTCTGGGCGACGAGGTGCAGGCGCTCAAGGCCGGCATTCTCGAGATCGCGGATCTGTTCGCCGTCAACAAGGCGGACCGCGAGGGGGCCGATCGCACGGTGGGCGAGATCGAGACCATGCTGGCGCTGCGCGACTCCGGCGTCGCGCTGCGCGACGCGAGCCCGACGGCCGGCCAGCGCGGTCGACCCGAGGCAGCGGCGGACAGCACCCGGTCCGGATGGCGCCCGCCGGTGCTCAAGGTGATCGCCACCTCTGGCCAGGGTGTGGCCGAGGTGGTCGAGCAGATCGCTGCGCACCGGGCAGCGCTGTCCGGGACCGCGGAGCTGGGCGTACGCCTGGCCTATCGCGCGCGCGAGGTGTTCGTGCGCCTGCTCCACGACGAGCTGTGGCGGCGGGGCGTGGTGGCGTCGGGCCTCGAGGCCGCGGTCGACGCTGCCGTGGCCCGCATCGTGGCGCGCACCGGCGACCCCTACCGCGAGGCGGCGCGGCTGTGCCAGCAGGTGCTCGGCAGCACGGCCACGGGGTGACTGGTGCGGCGTCCGGCCGCGCTGTATGTTATAGTCTGACCGCCCCTAATAGCGGGCGACCTGGAGGCGATCGATGAAAAAGCTATTGAGTGGAATTCTGGTGCTGCCGTTTCTGATGGGGACCCAGTGCATCCCGGGTGAGATCGAGGTTCCTTACGAGCAGGAGACGCCCGAGCTGACGATCGATCTGGCGTCGCAGGTCAAGGCGTTCGAGGACGGCATCAACAACGGCAGCGATACCCACAACCAGGCGGTGCTGGCCGCTCTGTGCGCGACCGAGGCCAGCCGCAACTGCAGCCCCCCCTCGCTGCCCGCCTCGATCCCGCGCCAGATTCCCGATCCCGAGAACACCTCGCAAAATATCGACGTCGCCACCTGGCTCGAGGGCGTTCCCGGTTTCGACAAGCTCAAGAACGTCAACGAGGCGGTCGTCTTCAGCCTGGGCGAGGAGATCGGCGTCGAAAAGCCCGACCAGGTCAAGAAGGTGACCATCGACGCGGTGACGGTGCAGTTCAGCAGCAACACGCTGACCTATGCGGTGCCGCCGACCGACGTCTACTCGGGCAGCGGCGTCAGCCAGGCCGACACCGAGGACGCCGACGCGCTGCTGACCGATTCGCGCATGAGCAAGTTCGGCACGCTGGCCGAGATCCCGGCCGGCGACACGCAGGCGCATCCGATGGATCTCGACGCCTCGGGCAAGGAGGCGTTCGCCCAGTCGCTCGGCCAGCTCGACGTGGCGCTGCTGGTGCATACCGCCGTCGCCTTCCCGCCGTCGGGCAGCGCGCCGATCCCAAAGCCGGACGGCGTAGGCAAGGTCAAGGCCAAGATCAAGGCGGTCTTCACCATCTCGACCGATTTCGGTATTTTCTAGAAAACAACCGACAAACCGAGGGAGAGCAGGGCGATGCCGATCCGGCTCGGTGTTAACGTCGATCACGTGGCGACTCTGCGCAACCAGAGGGGTGAGCGCTATCCCGACCCGGCCGACGCGGCATTCGTGGCCGAGCGCGCGGGCGCCTCGCAGATCACCATCCATCTACGGGAGGACCGTCGCCACATTCGCGATCGCGACCTGGCGATCCTGCGCCAGACCGTCACCACCCGGCTCAACCTCGAGATGGCGGCGACCCAGGAGATGCTCAAGGTGGTGTTCGAGCACAAGCCCGACTCGGCGACGCTGGTGCCCGAGCGGCGCGAGGAGCTGACCACCGAGGGCGGCCTGGACGTGGCGATGCACCGCGAGAACCTCAAACGCTACATCAGGCAACTGCGCGAGGCCGAGGTCTGGGTCAGCCTTTTCATCGAGCCCGACCTCGACCAGGTGCGCGCGGCGCACAAGGTCGAGGCCAACGCGATCGAGCTCCACACCGGCAAGTACTGCAACGCCGCGATGCGCGCCGATCGCGCCGAGGAGCTGGCGCGGGTGGTCGATGCCGCCAAGGCCGCGCGTCGGCTTGGCCTGGCGGTCTACGCCGGCCACGGGTTGGGTTACCACAACCTGCGCCCGATCGCGGCCATCGACGAGATCGAGGAGCTCAACATCGGCCACGCGATCATCGCGCGCGCCGTGGTCGACGGCCTCGATCGCGCGGTGCGCGACATGGTGGCCTGTATGGCGGAAGCGCGGGAAAGCCGCGCTTCCGGTTGAGGTGAGCATGGTGGCGGACAGCGATCGCGTTCCGATGACGGCCGCCGGTCAGCTCGCGCTGCGCGAGGAGCTCAAGCGGCTCAAGGCCGTGGAGCGGCCGCGCAACGTGCTCGAGATCGAGGAGGCGCGCGGCCACGGCGACATCACCGAGAACGCCGAATTCCACGCCGCCAAGGAGCGCCAGGCGTTCATCGAGGGGCGCATCGCGGAGATCGAGAACAAGCTGTCGCGCGCGGAGGTGGTCGACGTCAGTCAACTGAGCGGAGGCAAGGTCGTGTTCGGTGCCACGGTCAAGCTGCTCGACGTCGACACCGACGAGCAGGTCGTCTACACCATCGTCGGTGAGGACGAGGCCGACCTGGCGCAGCGCAAGATCTCGTGCCGCTCACCGATCGCCCGGGCTCTGATCGGACGCACCAGCGGCGACGAGGTGACCGTGCGCACCCCCAAGGGCGAGCGAACGATGGAGATACTGGCCGTCGAGTTCGTGTGAGGACTTGCGACGTCGATGAAGAGACGATGGCTCAGATCGCGCGCGCCGCACCTCTGGCCAGCCGTGGCAGCGGTTTGCGGCCTGTGCGCGCTGGCCGGGTGTCAGACGACCCCGCCGCCGCGGCCGGCGCCGATCTGCACACCGGAGGAGGTCCTCAAACGCCGGCTGATCGAGGTGGTGCCGCTGGTGGTCGTCTCGCCGCCGGTCGACGCGACCGTGCTGGCCTTGCTGCGGCGCAACTTCGAGCAGCAGCTCGTCGGTTCGGGCGCCTTCGAGATCGTCGATGGCCAGACCCGTTCCGGAGAGCTGGTTCTGGCGGGCGTGGTCTCGGACGTCGGAGCGTTGCCTCCGCGCAACACAGATCGCTTTCTGGTGGGCGAGGCAGCGGAACAGAGCGTGGACTGGCTGCTGCGGTTTGTCGTCGAGGTGCGGCTCAAGAGCGACAATCACCTGCTGGCGGTGGTCGGCGCCAGCCTGACGCCGGAGCAACTGCTGGTGCAGGCCACCGAAGAAGAGGTCGAGCGGTTGCTGCCGGACCAGCGGTTGCGGCATAGCCTGCTGCAGGCGATCGCACAGGTGTCGGGAGCGCTCGCCGGTCGCTTTGGCCCGGGCGTCAGCTACGAGGATCCGGCGACGCTCGACGTCGAGACGCTGGCCCGGCAGGGCCGCGCTCTGTACGCCGCCGGCGCCTTCTTCGACGCCGAGACCAAGCTGCGCAGCGCGCTGCAGCGGCAGGAGGGCGAGGCCGCGGTGGCCGCGCTGCTCGGCGACATCTACTATGCTCGCCGCGAGTACGTGCGCGCGGTCGAGATGTACGACCTGGCGATAGACGTCCAGGCGACGCGTTTTCGCGAGCTCGTGCTGCTCGGAAACGCCCATTATTACCTGCGCGATTTCGAGCGCGCCGCCCGGGTCTGGGAACAGGCGCTCAAGGTCGATTCTCGCAGCCCGTACACCAGGGACGTCAGGGCGAACGTGAAGCGTGCGCGCGATGCCATGCGCCGGGCGCCCAGGGGCCGCGGCCTCGAATCCGGCGCGACCCCCCAGCCGGCCCAGGGCGATGACGAATTCTAGCGCGTTGCCCGCGGTATCCGGATCCGACGCGCCGGCCATATCCATCTCCACTGCGTTGCCGCGGTGAGCGCTTGATGGTATTGCCTGGTCGGGGTTGTCCAGTCAGGAGTCGACCGTGCTGCGCATCGCTGTCCGCATTCCAGGCACGCCAGAGCGCGTCCACGAGTCGAGCGAGGCGCGAGTCGCGATCGGCCGCAGCCCGGGCAATGACTTGACGCTCGACAATCCGCACGTCTCATCGCATCACGCGCGCATCGACCTCACCCGCGATGGAGCCGTGTTTACCGATCTCGGATCGACCAACGGCTCCATGATCCAGCGCGGCAACCACAAGATCCCGGTGGCGGCGGGCGGCGCCGCTGCGAGGATCGAGGTCGGCGACGTCCTGGTCCTGGGCGATAGCTCGGCTCCGGTGACGCTGGTGCTGCTCGACGACTCGACCGGCGGCGGCACCCATCCGCTACTGGAACCCCTGGTCACTGCGATCTCCGAGGCGCCGGTCGATCCCAATGCCAGCGGCGCGGTGGCGGCCCGGGCGGCCATCGACCTCGGGCCGACGCTGCCGCGGGCGCTGCTCGATCATCCTCAGGCGACCCAGGTGGTGACCGAGGTCTCGCAGACCTTTGCCGGCGATCGTCTCGAGACGGTGGTGGACGCGGTCGCCCACGGGGTCTTCGCGCTGTGCCCGGCCGCCAGCCATGTCTACATCGCGTTGAGCCCTCGCTTTGAGCCGGGGCGGGAACGGGTCTTCACGCGGCAGCGCGCACCGGTCGGCGGCCAGGCCCCGGGTCGCCCGAGCCGCGTCCTGATCGCCCGCACCGTCATGGCGCGCGAGGCGTGGCTGGTCACCAACTCCTATCTCGAGGCCGAGCCGGGCGTGGACAAGTCGGTGCGCGTTCCGTCGGCGCTGTGCGTGCCGCTGCTCACCGATGACCGCGTCCAGGGTGTGCTGCAGGTGGATGCCCGCGACGAGGGCGCGCCGCTCACCGAGGGCGATCTGGCCATCGCCGTGGTGCTGGCGCGGCTGCTCACCATCGGTTACCTCGCCCGTCTGCGGCCGCCGGCTGCGCAGGAGTAGCCTTGAAAGGCGTGCTGTTCGGCTTGCGCCTGCTCTGGCTGCTGGTCTCGACGGCCGCGATCGCGCTCGTCTTCTTCGGCGAGCTGCGCGACCTGCTCCCCGCCGGTGCGATGGACGAGCTGCAGGCCAATCGCATCGCAGCGCTGATCCTGGCCTGGCCAGAGCAGCGGTTCTGGCCGCTCGTCTTTGTGGCCGTCGTTTTCGCGCTCGACGCACTGGCCATCGTCACAGCGCTGCGCACCGCTCCCAACCTGACCGAGGTGATGCGGCAGCAGGCCTCGCCGGCCAAGGCCCGGACCCTGCTCAAGCTGGGCGAGGTGCGCGCCGCGGCCGACACCTACCTCGAGCTCGGCGACGTCGAGAAGGCCGCCGGCGTGCTGGCCGAACGCGGCTATCTCCTCGACGCCGGCCGCATGCTCATCGATCACGGCCTCGCGGGCAGGGCCGATATCCACCTGCTGCGGGTCGCCGACCGCGATGCCGAGACCGCGGCCGCGCTGCTCGAGAAAACCGGACAGGCCGACGTGGCGCGCGAGCTCTACCGCCGGGCGGGCGCCTTTTTCGCCGAGCAGCGCGAGATCGGGCGGGCGGGCCGGTGCTTCTTCAAGGCCGGCGAGCATGAGTCGGCGCGCCGCTACCTGGCAGATCACTGGCTCGACATCTTCAAGCCCGACGCGCCGAACGAGGTGGCCGACATTCTCAGCGCGATCGGCGCTCATCGCGACGCGGCGCTCGCCTACGCGCGAGCGGCGCAGGCGGCACCTGACATCGAGACCGGCCGGCGCCACGCCAAGAAGGCGGCCGCGCTCTTCGCCAAGGGTGGCGATCCGGCCGCCGGCGCGGCCATGCTCGAGCGCAGCTCGCTGGTCGCCGACGCCGCCGAGCTGTACGCCCACGCCGGTCAGATCGACAAGGCGGTCGAGCTGCTGCGCAGCATCAAGTCCGGACAGCGCGCGGCCGAGATCCTGCTCAAGGTCGGCCAGACCGAACGCGCTATCGATCTCTTCGTCGAGGCGGGCGAGGTGAGGCAGGCGGCGCAGGTGGCGCTGCAGGCCGGCAACTTCCGCACCGGAGCCCTGCTGCTGGAGCGCGTGGGCGACATCGACGGCGCCGCGCAGTTGCTCGAGCAGGCCGGCGAGCTGCTGGAGGCGGCCGAGATGATGCGCAACGCCGGCAACACCATGCGCGCGGCCGTGCTCTACGAGCGCGCGGGCGCGCTGTCCAGGGCGGGCGCGATCTACGAGGCGGCGGGCGAGGAGATGCGGGCAGCCTCGCTCTACGCGCGGGGCGGCGACGGACTGCCGGCGGCCCGGCTGTTCCTGAAGAACGGGCGGATCCGGGAGGCGTCGCAGGCGCTGGGGGGGGTGGTGACGCCCGAGAGCCGGCCGTTGCACGCCGAGCTGGGTGCGCGTTTTGGCGAGATCGGAGAATCCGGGCTGGCGCTCGAGCACCTGATGGCCGCGATCGCAGGCGCCCAGCTCGACTATGCCAACGCCGGTGTCTATTACCATCTGGGCGTGCTCTACGAGAAACTGGGCGACGAGGCCACCGCGCTGGACGTCTTTCGCAGGGTCTACACCGTCAACCCGCGCATCCCTGATCTGGCGGCGCGGATC
>JAFGSX010000411.1 GCA_016934455.1 Deltaproteobacteria bacterium | reverse complement strand
TCTCGATGCCGAAGATGTCCTGGCGGGCGGCCTTGCGCAGGCTGACGAAGAGATCGTCGGTGTCGTACGTCGACAGGATGTTGGCGGAGTAGGGCCGGCTCAGGATCCGGTAGATCTGCTCGCGGTCCGGACCCATCATCAGATAGATGACCCGGATGCCCGGGCTGCGGTCGATGACCGCCTGCAGCTCTCGATACTCGTGCTCCCACTGCTCCAGCCCCTCGACCTCGTAGAGCAGGATGGTGCGCGGCGCTACCTCCCCCAGCTCCGCCAGCTTGGCCCCGGTCGGAACGAACTCCAGATCCATGCCGGCGGAGACGAAGACGCACTGCACCGCTCGCGCCAGCTCGGGCTCGTGGATCACGCCGAGCGCGGCTGACCGCGGCGGCTCCGGCGTGGCCTGGTCCGGGAGCTGGCTCATGTCTTCGGCTCGTCCAGGGGTGAGTCCGGCGGCTCTGCCGCGGGTTCGTCGTTGTCATTCGCGCCGGGGTTGGTCTTCAGGCGCTTGGTGGGCACGTGCTCGGTGTCGTTCTCGTTGGGCGCGATCTCCTCGCGCTCGTAGGGCAGGCTGTCGGGCGCCTGCGTCTCCTGCATAAAGGCGCGGTCGAGGTCCTCCATCCAGGTCCGCAGCAGGACCGGATCGGGGAAGCGCCCGTAGCGCTTGGCACAATACTCCTGCAGCACGTTGGCGAAGCTGCCCGCGGTCGGGTAGCGCTTGGCCTTGTCCTTGGCCAGCGCGCGCGCCACGATGGCGTCGAGCTCCTCGTCCGAGGACTGCCGCGCCTTGCTCATCGGCGGCGGCTTCTGGTTGATGACGGCGTAGATCAGCGCCCCCTCGGAGGTCCCCTTGAACAGGTGCGTCATGGTCAGCAACTCGTAGAGCACCACGCCCGAGGAGTAGATGTCGACCCGGCGGTCGAGCTTGGCCTCCTGGAACTGCTCGGGCGCCATGTAGCGGATCTTGCCCTTGATGGTGCCGGGTCGCGTCAGGTGGATGCGCGACGAGGCGGAGGCGATCCCGAAGTCCACCAGCTTCACGATGCCGCGCTTGTTGACGAGCACGTTGTTGAGGCTGACGTCGCGGTGGATGACGGCGAGCGGCTTGCCGTCGCGGTCGGTCTGCTCGTGCGCGTAGTCGAGCGCCTGCAGCAGGTCGTAGGTGAAGCGCAGCGCGACCGGGATCGGCATGTACTTGCGCAGCTTTCGACAGCGCGTGACCAGGGACGACAGCGTGGGGCCGTCGACGTACTCCATCGCGATGAAGAACTCGCTGGTCTCCTTGCACAGCTCGTAGATCTGCACGATGTTGGGGTGGGTGAAGTAGGCCGAGAGCCGCGCCTCGTCCAGGAACTGATCGATGAACTCCTGGCTGCTCAGCAGGTGGGGCAGCACGCGCTTGACCACCACCCGCTTCTCGAAACCCTCGGGCCCGACCTGGCTCGCCAGGTAGACCTCGGCCATGCCGCCGCTGCCGATCAGGCTCTCGAGCCGGTACTTGCCCAGCATTGATCCTGCCGCTATCTGTCCGGGCTTGGCGACCTCGGCGTCGGTCTCCAGCGACGGATCGATGGAGCACTCGAGGGAGGCCTCGAACAAGAAGCGCTCGGAGTTTTGCGCGGCGGCCTGGCTCTCCGTCGACAGCGTCGCCGGCGGCTGCTCAGGCAAGAAGGAGAAGTAGCTGGCCTCGAACTGGGGCAGCAGCGCGGCCTTGCACTTCTCGCACGCCAGCTCGGGAGCCTTGCCCGCCTTGAGCGCGTCCCAGTGCTCGTGCAGCCAGATCTCCCGCGCCACGGTCTGGTTGTCGGTGTTGCAGCGATAGGGCGCGCGAAACGAGGAGACGTGGCCGCGCAGCGCCTGCAGCGACGCCTCGGACACCAGCGCCCGGCACAGCGGCGGCGAGGCGCCGGTGATCCAGAGGTTGGAGGAGGAGGTGCGCACCGCCTCGAGGGCGGTCGCGAACTTCTGCGCGCCGGTCGGGCTGACGGCCTCGATCTCGCTCATGTCGAAGAGGACGTTGCCCTCGAGGCCGCGGAAGCTGCGGCGTACCAGCTCCTCGTCGATGATGCCGTAGAGCTTGACCAGCGTGACCTGTCCCGACACCGCCTTGCGGATCCGGAGCTGCGTCCCCAGCCCGCGCCCCTTGGTGACGCCGATGCGGCGGCAGAAGTCGATGCCGCTGGGCGGAAAGTCGGGCTTGGGCTGCGAGGCGACAAAGGAGAAAAAGTCGTGGGGGTTGTCGTCGAAATCGATCGGCAGGCCGCAGGTCATGCAGCGCGCCTCGGGCTCCTCGAGCGCGGCGATCTTGGCGTGGTCGTGCACCAGGTCGATCAGCACCTGCTGCTCGATGGCGCAGCGCTCGCAGTAGAAGGGCGCGTAGAAGGAGACGATCTGGCCGGCGCCGCCGAAGCCGGCGATCATGTTGAACTGGTTGAAGATCTCCACTGGGCAGTTGAAGAAGTAGAAGTGGCGCTTTTCCTCGTGCAGGCGCACCACCATCGACTTCCACTCGCGGATGCCGAAGGAGGTCATCACCTCCACGTCCTGCATGTCGAAGACTACGTTTTTGGAGTGCACCTTCACTGAGTTGGGGTCAAAGGACTCGTCGACCGTGCCGCGCAGGCGCACGACGGCGAAGTTGGCGACCTGGATGATCTCGACCGGAGGCCGGACAGCGGGGAACTTGGAGCTCTCGTCACCGATCGAGAGGCTGTCCTTGTCGATCTTGACCATCGATACCCTCGAGGGCTCGCCCGCAGCGAGGCAGCCCCCGGGCCGCGACCCCGAGTCCTCGCATCCACGATCCGCCATCATTATATGTGGTTTTACAAATCGCGCAAAAACTACAAACGGGAAGAAGTGGTGCCGGAGGGGGGAGTCGAACCCCCACGTCCGTGAGGACACGGGATTTTGAGAAGGACCGGGCCATTTCTCGACGACAACCGACAAAAAAATCAGCACGAAAACAAGGTGTTGCGGACCGGGTGTTGTTTGTCGGCTACCGTACCTTGCCGGGGTTTCTGGTGCGCGTTGTCCTAAATTTGTCCTACGGCGAGCCGCGCTCAGAGCAAGGCGCAGAATTCCTCGACGGTGACGCCGGCTGTCCTGATGATGCTGCGCAGCGTGCCGCGGTCCAGCGCCGGATGGGTCGGCACTGTCACCGGCGGCCGACCGGCGTACACGAGGCGGACATGGCTGCCGCGCTGCCGCGTCTGCTGATAGCCGAGCCGGGCCAGCGCGGCGATGCACTGCGCACCGGAGATCACAGGCAGCGGTGGCATCAGGCGGCGATCGTGATGTCGGCGAATTCGTAGGACTGCGGCAGCGTCCACCCCTCGTCAGCCATGCAGTCCAGAGCCAGCTCGATCGCCTCGCGCAGATTGGCCATGGCCTCGTCGCGCGTCGCCCCCTGCGTCGTGCAGCCGGGGATCACCGGACAGGTCGCCACGACGAATCCATCTTCGCCTGGACTGAGCACGACAGGGACGTGAACCGATCGCATACTCAAATCGTAGCGCCGGGCGCAGCGCGCGGCAACCGTTTCACGGCGCGAAAAGAAGTGGTGCCGGAGGGGGGAGTTGAACCCCCACGCCCGTGAGGGCACGGGATTTTGAGTCCCGCACGTCTACCAGTTCCATCACTCCGGCACGGGGACAGAGCCTGCCGCAGTCGGCGCGCCGTCGTCAAGCGCGGTCGCGGCCGACGCGCGGTGCGTCCTGGATCCGAAGCGGGTCCGGTGGCGATGCCACGGGTAGACAGGAGCGTACCATGCTGCCGCATTATCGTTTACCTGCCCGGCGCCTCCATTGCAGAATGGCGCGGCGGAGTACTCAAGATGCCGACGATTCTCGACGAGGTGTCCTCCAAGCAGTTGCTCGCCAGCTATGGCGTCCCCGGCCCGCTCGAGCGGCGCGCTGACTCGCCCGCTGCCGCCGCCGCGGCAGCCCAGGAGCTGGGTTTCCCGGTGGTGCTCAAGGGCATGGCAGAAGGCGTGGCGCACAAGAGCGAGCGCGAGCTGGTGCAGCTCGGGCTCGCCGACGCGGCCAGCGTCGAACAGGCGGCCCGGCGCATGCGGGAGCGCGCCGGCATTCCGCTCGCGGGCTTTGTCGTGCAGCAGCGGGTGCCGGGCCGGCGCGAGCTGCTGCTCGGCCTGATCCGCGACCGCCAGTTCGGGCCGGCGCTGGTGCTCGGCCACGGCGGCGTGCTGGCCGAGGCGCTGGCGGACGCGGCGTTCGCTCTGGTGCCGCTGGTGCCGGCCGACGTCGACGACCTGATCGCCTCCCTGCGCTGCGCACCGTTGTTCGAAGAAGTGCGCGGCGAGCCGGCGGTCGATCGACGCGCGCTCGGCGAGCTGCTCTCCGGCCTGTCTCGGCTCGCCCAGGAGCGGCCGGACGTGGCCGAGGTGGACCTCAACCCGGTGCTGGTGCGGCCCGACGGGTCGCTGTGCGCCGTCGACGCCGTGGTGGTGCTGCGCGATCCTGGCCCCGAGCCCGCCCGCCGGCCGAGCGTGCCTCCGCGGCGGCTCGGCCGGCTGTTCGCGCCGGGCTCGGTCGCGGTGGCCGGCGTCAGCGCCAACCCGACCAAGTGGGGCTTCTTTCTCCTGTCCAACCTGGTCGCCGGCGAGTTTCCCGGCCCGATCGAGCTGGTCAGCACCGCGGGCGGCCGCATCGCCGGCCGCACCGTCCATCGCTCGATCGCGGAGATGCCGGCCGAGGTGGACACCGTCGTCATCACGGTGCCGGCAGCGGCGGTGGGCGGCGTGCTCGAGGACATGCACGAGCGCGGGGTGCGCGGAGCGGTGGTCATATCCTCGGGCTTCTCCGAGACGGGCGACCAGGGGCGCCAGCTCGAGCGGGCGCTGGTGGCGCGCGCGCGCGAGCTCGGCATCACCCTGATCGGTCCCAACACCATGGGCATCTGCAACCCGCTGACCCGCTTCTTCGCCACCGGCGTGCACGTGCGGCCGCTGCCGGGCAGCACCGCCCTGGTGGCGCAATCCGGGAACTTCGGCGTGCAGCTACTGGCCTTTGCCGAGGAGCAGGGGATCGGCATCCGCGCCTACTGCGGCTCGGGCAACGAGGCCATGGTCAGCGTCGAGGATTTTCTCGAGGCCTTCGAGGTCGACGAGGCGACCCGCCAGATCGTGCTCTACATCGAGAGCCTCAAGGATCCGACGCGGTTCTTCTCCTGCGCCCGCCGCCTGTCCCGGCATAAACCGATCATCGTGCTCAAGGGCGGCCGCACCAGCGCCGGCAACCGGGCCGCGGCCAGCCATACCGGCGCCCTGGCCGGAGACACCAGGCTGTTCTCCGCGGCCTGTCGCCAGGCCGGGGTGATCGAGGTGCCGCAGCCGCTCGACCTGCTCGACCTGTCCGCCGCCTTCTCGTCGCTGCCGCTGCCGCGCGGCGATCGCGTCGCCATCCTCACCATGGGCGGCGGCTGGGGGGTGATCGCGGCCGATCTGTGTCAGGAGCGCGGCCTCACCGTGCCGGTCCTGTCGCCGGAGGTGGTGGCCGCCTTCGATGCGCTGCTGCCGCCCTACTGGAGCCGCCAGAATCCGGTGGACCTGGTCGGTCAGTTCGTGCCCGCGTTGAGCGCGCAGGGGGTCGCGACGCTGGCGCGGTGGGACGGCTGCGACGCCGTGATCCACCTCGGCATGGTCGGCCAGGTGCCGATCATGCGCTGGCTCGCGGACTCGGTGCCGGCCGTGCTCCCGGAGATGTCGCAGGCCGAGTTGGACGGACTGGTGCAGGGTTTTACCGACGCCGAGGCCGCTTACCACGACCACGTGATCGCGCTCATGCGCGAGACCCGAAAACCGATCATCGGCGTCTCGCTGGTCGACCGCGGCCGCCGCACGCTGCACGGGACCGAGGGCGCCGACGCCCTGCGGAGCGTGGTCTTTCCGACGCCGGAGCGCGCGGTGTCGGTCTTGGCCGCCATGCAGCGCCTGACGGTCTGGCGGGCGCGGCGCGCTTGACGGCACCGTTCATCGAGGTCGATCCGATGCCGCGGGCGCGCTCGCGGCCGCGGGCGGCGGCGGCAGCACACCCCGGTAGAGCGCCATCGGATCGACGTCGCGGCCGAACATCTTGATACCGAAGTGCAGGTGCGGCCCGGTCGAGCGGCCGGTGTTGCCCGAGAGGCCGACCGGCTCTCCGCGCAGCACCGCCGCCACGTCGGAAGCGGTTGCGTAGCTGAGGTGGCAGAAGACGCTCTCCAGGCCGTAACCGTGGTTGATGCGCAGGTAGTTGCCCGAGATCGCGTCGCGGCCGATGCGCACCACGTTGCCGGCCAGGATCGCGCGCAGCAGGGTGCCGACCGGCATGGCGATGTCGATACCATTGTGGAACTGCTTGCGGCCGGTCACCGGATGGACGCGCTCGCCAAAACCGCTGGTGATGCGCGTGAAGCCCTCGGCTGGCCAGAGCAGCCGGTTCAGGCTCATGCGCGCCATCACCCACAGCGCGCGATCGGCCCGGTTGGCGGCGCCGGCCGGTAGCAATGCGCGATGCACCTCCAGGCTCTCGGGCCGCCGCAGCCCGGCCGCGGTCGCCGCCGCCACCGCGCCCTGCACCGCGGAGCGGCCGATCAACAGCGACTCGACCGCCAGCTCGACCGCGAGGGCGCTGTGGCGAAACTGCTGCTGCTCGGCGCCGAGCAACCGCGCCAGGCCGCGCGCGGCGAGTTGCGGGTCGCTGCGAACCGCTTCTCGGGTGGTGCCGGCCGGCAGCACCTCGACCGTGCGCGCCAGCAGATCGGCCGGCAGCTCGAGCGTGCAGCCGGCGTCGTTGACCCGGGCGTGAGCGCCGATCAGCGCCTCGAGGCCAGCCACGTCGACCTCGCTGGCGCGCGCGATGTCCTGAAGCTGCGGCCGCGCCAGACAGCTTGCCGCGGCCTCGATCGCCTGCACCGCCTGCTCGTCGACGGGGACCAAAAAGCCGTAGCTGCGACCGCCGGCGTCGGTGAACGCGGCCAGCGGCGACGGCCCCCGGTAGGTGGTGCCGCGGGCCCAGTTGTATGCCATGCGGCTGATCGGGCCGAGCGGCGTCTGCTCGTACAGCGCCAGCGCCGCGCCGACGACGACGAGCAACGCGATCAGCCCGCGGACGCGCGCCGCCTGGCGCTGCCACCAGGTCATGGCCGGTCCCCCGCGCCCGCGTCGGACGCGGGCGCGCTCGACGGCGCGCTCGACGGCGCCGACTCCGGTTGGGTCGCGGCCACCGGCTCGTTCTCGGCGGCGTCGGCAAAGAGCCCGCGCACCGCCTGCCCCGGGCTGCCGCTGGTCATCGCCGCCGCCAGCAAAGCGGCCGCGATCAGCGGCAAGATCAGGGCGCGGGTTGGCCTGTGGTAGGTGGTGGCCCGGGCGCGCGCCGCAGCGCGCCGGACGCCGAGCGGCAAGACCGCGAACAGCGCTAGGCCGGCCGCCAGCACACCGCAGAGCTGGGCCAGCCCGGGTGCGTTGGGGCCGAACACCGGGGCCGCCAGCAGCAGCGCGGACTGCCCGGACGCCCAGCGGCCGATGGCGAAGGCGCCCAGGACAAACGCGAAAGCCACCGCCAGCGCCCGCAGGGCGTCGGGCGCATGGCGCACGAACGCCAACCAGAGCATCCGCACCCGGCCGAATGCGGTCTGCGCGTTGCCCGCGCTCGCCGACGAGCTGGCCGCCGCAGGCTGGCCAAGCGGCGGCAAGCACCACAGCACCAGCGCCAGATCGAGCAGCAACTCGACCACCAGGGCCAGCCCGACCGCGAGCGCCTCCTTGCGGTCGATGTCGACGAACAGCGCGACGCCATCGCTCCAGGAGGCAGCGGTGCCGGCCGTGATCCAACCGCGCGCGCCAGACCAGCCGAGCGCGGCGGCCACGGTCGCATCGATCGCGCGGTCGGAGACGTCGATCAGTCCGAAGACCACGTCGTCGAGAAGGTTGGTGGCGCCGTGGATGCCCAGCAGCACGATGCCGACCAGCGCCAGCGGCTCGGCCACCCGGCGCAGAGCGGCGACGCCGTCGGCGACGATCGCCGGGAGCTTGATGAACAGCGCGTGCAAGAACCTGCCCACGGCGTTATCCAGGTCGCTCCGGTATCAACGCGCCCGGCGCCGCGGCGATCTGGCCCCCCGGGTCGAGGCAACTGGCGAGCACCTTTTGCTCGAGCTGCAGCTCGACGCCGGTCTGGGCGGCGACCGCGCGCTGCACCTGCCGTGTCAGCTCCAAGATGTCAGCCGCGGTCGCCTGGCCGAGGTTGACGATGAAGCCGGCGTGCTTGGGTGAGACCTGCGCGTCTCCCACCCGCAGCCCCTTGAGCCCGCACTGCTCGATCAACTGGCCGGCATAGCGGCCGGGTGGCCGCTTGAAGACGCTGCCGGCGTTGGGGTGCTCGAGCGGGAATTTCTGCCATCGCGTCTGCCGGATGCGCTGCGTCTCGGCCTCGATCTCCGCCACCGCCGCCGCCGGGCCGATCCGGAACAGCGCACCGAGCACGATCTCGGTGCCGGCGCAGAAGCGGCTGTGGCGGTAGGCCAGGCCGAGCTCGGCCGCCGGCAGCTCGCGCACGACCCCGGTGGCGTCGAGAAAACGCGCCCGCTCGACGAGCTGGTCCATGCCCCCGTCGGTGTTGCTCGCATTCATCACCAGCGCGCCACCGACCGAGCCCGGGATGTCGAACATCCACTCGCAGCCCCTGCGGCCGCGCGCCTGCACCGCGCGCGCGAGCGCCTCGAGCAGCGTGCCGCCCTCGGCCCAGACGTGATCGGCATCGGCATCGACGACGCGGCCGAAGCCGGTGCCCAGGTGCAGCACCACACCCTCGAAGCCGGCGTCCGGCGCGATGGTGTTGCTGCCGTTGCCCAGCACCGCCAGCGGCACGCCGCGCGCACGGCAGAGCTGCCACACGCGCACCACGTCGTCGTCGCCGCGCGCCTCGGCCCAGACCGCGGCGGGGCCGCCGACCCGGTAGCTGGTGTGGGCGCAGAGCGGCTCGTCCAGAACGACGGCGCCGGGCAGGTGGTCGCGCAGCTCGGCGACCAGCTCCGTCAACCGATCGCCCATCTCAACGCCGCCCGCGACCCTGGGAAGTCCCTGACGAGGGACGACCCTTGGAAGTCCCTGACGAGGGACGACCCTTGGAAGTCCCTGACGAGGGACGGCGCGCCCGCCGCTCGCTCTGGCGCTGGCGCTGCATCCGGGTCCACTTGGCCTGCTTGCGCCCGGCGCTGTCGATCGGCGGCGGTACCTCGATCGCGATCGAGGCGTCGGCCGTCAGCCTGGCCTGGCAGGCCAGGCGCCAGCCCTGCTGCACCAGCAGGTTGCCGATTAGCTGCGTCTCCCTGGGATCGACCGCGTTAAGCGCGGCCGCGCCGCTGTCGACGCGCAGCCGGCACATGCCGCAGGCGGCGACGCCGCCGCACGAGGTGGCGATCGGCTCGCGGTGGTCCAGCAGCACGTCGAGAAGCGATCGGCCGGGTTCGCACGTCAACTCGCGGCCAGTCGGGAGCACGCGCACGCTTGCCATGACGACTGTGTACCATGGCCCGTGATACAATACGCCGCAAAAGATGAGGCCCTGGATCCCCAAGATCGTCTCGGGAGTCGACCGGGACGGCATCCCGCTCACCGCAGACGAGTTGGTTCTGCTGGCCCCCGTCGAGGCGCTGCCTGGGTGAGGCCGTCGAGACTCGATGTCGACGGCCGAGGGGCTGGCCGACAGCCCCGGTTGAAGAATGGCGACGGGGAAAGCCGGTGACAGGACCGCGCGGGCAGACAATCGGATCAACTCTGGTGACTATCGCAATGAGTGGCGACGGCGATCCCCGCCATCAGCCGCCGAGCGGCAGACAGAGGCACAGGCTCTGGTTGCAGTACATGGTGCTGTCGCAGGTTTCGCCGCAGTTGGGCTTACAGACGCAGGCGCACAGCTCCGCGTCGGCCTCGTACGCCGGATCGCAGTCGAGCGCGTCCGTGTCGCAGACGCAATCGCAGGCGACCTGGTCCCAGCGATAGCCAGGGCCGCAGGTCAGCGTCGACGTGCACTCGCAGACGCAAGTCGTCGGGCTGCACTGGGCGATGCCCGGGCAGTCGCCGCAGGGCGGGCACTGCCAGGTACAGGTCGAGAGGTTGCACGTCATCAGATCGTTTGGTCTGGGCAGCGGGCACTCGGTGCAGACCCACTCGCAGTAGGTCGGGCTGCCCGGGGTGCGGTCGCAGGTGAAGTTGGCGGAGGGCGGCGCGCCTCCGCAATCGCTCGGGCACTCGCAGGCGCAGACGCCCGGCGCCGGATTGCACACCGAGTTGCCGGTGCAGGTGGCGCCGCAGTCGGGCCGGCACTCGAGCTGGCAGGTGGTGGTGTTGCACATCTGCTCGGGCGGGATGT
This sequence comes from Deltaproteobacteria bacterium, assembly GCA_016934455.1. GTDB lineage: Bacteria > Myxococcota > JACRCW01 > JAFGSX01 > JAFGSX01 > JAFGSX01. The sequence continues at coordinate 8,812 of JAFGSX010000411.1, read as the reverse complement.
TGGCCACGCCGCAGTCGGCCGGGCAGGCGCACTCGCAGGTGCTGACGTTGCATTCGTAGCTGCCGCAGACGCCGCCGCAATCGGCCGGACAGACGCAGGCGCACAGGTTGGCGTCGGCGACAAACGGAGAGGCGCAGCCCAGCATGGCCGTGTTGCAGACGCAGTCGCACGCCACGTCGTCCCAGAGATAGCCGGGAGCGCAGGTCAGGGTCTGCATGCACTCGCAGGCGCAGGTGATGTCGCTGCAGGTCGCCAGCCCCGGGCAGTTGCCGCAGGCGGGGCAGGTCCAGCGGCAGGTCAGGGGATCGCAGATCATGGTCGGGTTGGTCGGCGTGCCCGGGCACTGCAGGCAGATGTATTGGCAGAAGGTCGGGCTCATCGGATCGCGGTCGCACACGAAGTTGCCGGTCGGAGGCGTGCCGCCGCAGTCGGCCGGGCACTCGCAGGCGCACACCGCGGGATCGCTGTTGCACACCGAGTTGCCCGTGCAGCCGGCGCCGCAGTCGGGCCGGCAGACCAGGGTGCAGCTCGCGGTGTCGCAGACCTGCTGCGGCGGCACCGTTCCCACGCCGCAGTCGGGTGGGCAGTAGCATTCCAGGGTCAGCTCGTCGCACACCTCGGGCGGCGTGCAGTCGCAGCCGGGCGAGCCGTTGGGCTCGCCGGTGCGATCTGTCCAGTAATAATAAGAGGCGACGACCTCGGTGCCGATCGTGGTCGGCCGGCAGGCGCCGTGGAAGGAGAGCGCGCGCGAGGCGCCGTCGTAGCTAAAGCCGTCCTGGCGGCTGCGCGGTACGTCGGCCAGGTTGCAGCCGGCCGGATTGCTGACCGGGCCTTCGAGCGCCACCTTGAGGGTGGCCGAGATCGGCGCCTTGGTCAGCTCGTACGGCGCGGCCAGTCCGATCACCGTGTTCATGATGCCCTGGATCGTGGCCTGGATATCGGCGTCGCTGGCCGAGCCGCTGCCGTTCGGCTGCGCGATCGATCCGTAGACGCCGCCCAGGTTCTGGATCACCTGGTAGTACTGCTCGACCTCGGATCCGGTGCCGGTGGAGTCCGTCTCGCCGGTGCAATGGATACCCACCGGGCAGAGGATACCACCCAGGATCATCGCCTCCTCGTCGCTGCGGTTGGGATCCCAGGTGTTGGTGCCGGCGCCGCCCTGGAAGTAATTGGTCCAGGTGGTGACATTCTGGGTCGTGCTCTGATCGCCGGCGTCGGTGAGAAAGATGGCGACCACGCGCGCGTCGGGCCGGATCCGCGAGGCCGTGCCGGCCTGCGCCGGCAAGAAGCGGTCGTCGAGCGCCTCGTCGAGCGACTGGAAGCCGCGCTCGGTGCCGCGTCCGCTCGCAACGACGTTGCCCAGGCACTGCAGAAAACCGGCGGTCGTGGTCTGGAACGGGCAGTAATGGCCGCCGGACGTGGTCCACAGGTTGTTCTCGGTGCTGGCGTAGGAATAATAGGTGGTGACGATCGCGATTCGCCAGTCCAAGGTGCTGTTGTTGAGCTGGGCGATCATCGCGTCGGCGGCCGCTGCCACGGCGTTCTGGGCGTCGTCCATCGACCCCGAATCGTCGATCACCCAGATGAAATCGACCTTCTGGCTGGCGGTTGAGTCGAAGCGATCGCATTGCAGGCCGACCGTATCCCCGACCTGCGCCAGCGCGCTGCCGTTAATCACGTCGTCGTGGCGGTAGTCCGACGCCTGGTAGGCGGCCAGCCCCTGGAGCACGCCGACCACGATCGAGGTGGTGGTGGAGCGGCGCACCACCTCGAGCCCCAGCTTGAACGGGCCGCTGACCGCGGGCGCGCCGGTGAGGGTCACCGTGGCGCCGGCATCGGCGAGCGTCTGCCGCACGGCGCGCGTGGTGCGGTCGGTGATCGACTGGGTATCGCCAAAGGTGTAGGTGCCGCGCGCCGCCGGGAAGCCGTCCCAGGTGGTAAAGGTCTGCATCAGCGGCACCGTGATGTTGCCGATGCGGGCGACGATGGCGTTGACCTCGGCGGCCGGATCGGCGCCCTCGGGAGCCTTGCGCACGGCAAACGCAGCCAGGTTGTTGCTGTTGTCCACCAGCGACAGCCCGACATTGTCCCCGGCGCCGTTGGTGATCGCCGAGGTTCGCGCGTTGGCGAAGGCCGGTGCGGTTGCCAGCAGCAGATCGGTCAAAGACTGGCCGTGCAGCACCGGCGCCAGTGGTTGGGCGCAGGCGTTGGTGACGGTCGTGGTGACGTCGGTATTGTCGTTGGGATCGAGTTCGCCGGTATCGACCTGGCCGTCCTGGTCGGCGTCCTCGGCGCCGTCGACTACACCGTCGTCGTCGCTGTCCGCGTCTGCCGGATCGGTGGTGGTGGCCGGGTCGGCGTCGGCGACAAAGCCGCAGCTCGCGTCGGTCCCGGCCGGTGCGGTGGCCGCGGTCACGCCCGCCTCGAGCCCGTCGTCGAGGCCGTCGCCGTCGCTGTCCGGGTTGATCGGCGACGTGCCCAGGCTCTGCTCGCCCAGGTAGTCGGTGCCGCCGGCGGAGTAGCTCGCGCCGTCTGCCAGACCGTCGCAGTCGGTGTCGGCCAGGCACGGATCGGTCTCGTTCGTGTCGACGCGGCCGTTGTTGTTGAGATCCTCGCCGCGGGCGCAGACGCCGGCGATGGCCAGACCGCCGTCGCACAGGCCGTCGCCGTCGGTGTCGGGGTCGTTGCCGTCGAGGCAGGCGATCAGCGCCTCGACCGAGTCCGGGATGCCATCGCGGTCGGTGTCGGTGGGCGCGTTGTTGGGTGTGAGCGGGTCGGTCTCGCCCTGGTCGACGTGGCCGTTGGCGTTGAGGTCCTCGCCGCCGCTGCAGACGGTTGGGATCATGCGCACCGGCCCGTCGCACAGGCCGTCGCCGTCGGTGTCGCCGTCTTTGGGGTCGGTCTCTCCGGTCTCGAACACGCCGTCGCGGTCCGCGTCCTCGACCCCGTCGTTGATGCCGTCGCCGTCGCTGTCGACGGCCAGGGGATCGCTGCCAGTGCAGCCGGCGCCGGCCGCGATAAAGCTGGTGCAAAAACTCTGGTCGAGGTTCTGAGCGCGGCACAGCTCGACGCCGTCGCTGATCATGTCGCCGTCGCTGTCCTTTTTGCGCGGGTTGAGGCCGAGGTCGCGCTCGTCCTTGTCCGACACCCCGTCGCAATCGGTGTCGACGTGGCACGGGTCGGTCTCGCCGGCGTTGACCACGCCGTCGCCGTTGTAATCCTCGCCGTTGACGCACGTGCCAGCCACGTCGGCCGGGCCGTCGCACAGACCGTCGTTGTCGGTGTCGGGGTCGTTGACCGCCAGGCACGCGCTGGCGCTCTCGACGCTGTCCGGGACGCCGTCGCCGTCGCTGTCGAGCCCGCTGCCATCGCCGGTCGGGTTGGGGTCGCCGCCGGTGCAGACCGGAAGCACGTCGTTGGGGCCGTCGCACAGACCGTCGTGGTCGGTGTCCGGATTGCGCGGGTCGGTCTCGCCCGGATCGACCCGGCCGTTGTGGTTGAGGTCCTCGCCGCGGTCGCACACGCTTGCCACCGCGTTGTCGCCGTCGCACAGACCGTCGTTGTCGCTGTCGGCGTCGGTCGGGTCGGTGCGGGAGGCGGCATCGGCGTCGCCGCTGAACGGCGCGCAGCGGCTGTCGACCGAGCTGGTGCGGCCGATCTCGACACCGTCGAGGATGCCGTCTCCGTCGCTGTCGGGGTTGGCCGGGTCGGTGGTGCGGCCACCGGCATAGACGTTGCCAAATTCCTCGGCGTCGCTCAGGCCGTCGCAGTCCGAGTCCTTGGTCGGATTGTTCGGGTCATTGGGGTCGGGCGTGGTCGAGGTGCCGGTGTTCGGAACCCGCGGATCGGTCTCGCCGAAGTCGACGCTGCCGTTGGCGTTGAGATCCTCGCCGTCGTGGCAGCCGGCGATGGTGCGCGCCGGTCCGTCGCAAAGCTGGTCTCCATCGGTATCGGCGCTGCCGGGATCGGTCTCGCCGCTGTCGAACACACCGTCCCAGTCGACATCCTCGAGGCCATCGTTGAGACCGTCGCCGTCGCTGTCGGCCGACAACGGGTCGCTTCCGGCGCATCCGCTGCCGGCGCCGACAAAGCCGGTGCAGTGCACCGGATCGAGGTTCTGCGTCCGGCACAGCTCGACGCCGTCGCGGATCAGGTCGCCGTCGCTGTCGGCGCGCAGCGGGTTGAGGCCGAGGTCGCGCTCGTCCCGGTCCGAGACGCCGTCGCAGTCGGTGTCGACGCGGCAGGGGTCGGTCTCCCCCGAGTTGACCAGCCCGTCGCCGTTGGCGTCCTCGCCGGCGACGCAGAGGCCGGCCACGTCGGCGTCGCCGTCGCACAGGCCGTCGCCGTCGCTGTCCGGGTCATTGGGGTCGAGACAGCTCGAGGCCTCCTCGACCGCGTTGGGCACGCCGTCGTTGTCGCTGTCCTGGATCGGGTCGAGCGGGTCGGGATCGCAGCAGGTGCAGACCGGGCTGACGGCGTTGGAGCCGTCGCACTGGCCGTCGCCGTCGGTGTCCGGGTTGCGCGGATCGGTCTCGCCGCTGTCGACGCGGCCATTGCCGTCGAGATCCTCGCCTGCGGTGCAGATGCCGGCGACCGTGCGGTTGCCGTCGCACAGGCCGTCGCCGTCGCTGTCGGCGCGGGTCGGATCGGTGGTGGTGGTGGGATCGGCGTCGGCCACGAAGAGCTCGACGCAGCGCGGGTCGGGCGAGCTGGTGCGGCCGACCTCGGTGCCGTCCGGGATGCCGTCGCCGTCGCTGTCGTTGCCGGCCGGGTCGGTGCGTGCACCTCCGGCGTAGATGTTGCCAAACTCCTCGGCGTCGCTCAGGCCGTCGCAGTCCGAGTCGACCTGATCGTTGTCCGGATTGTTGGCGTCGGGCACACCGACCAGCCGATCGCGGCCGCCCGCGTCCTGGCCCACGAGATCCTGGCCGCTACGGTCGACGCCCGTGAGATCCATGCCGCCGGCGTCGACGAACACCACGCCGCCGCCGTCCTGGTTGGACTGGGGGACCGGTTCGTCTTCGCAGCCGCAGCTTGCGAAGTGGCTACCGAGCCAGGCCACTCCAAGAACCACCCCCACCCAGCGCGCGGACTTCATGGCAATACCTCCACCGTGTTCAGCACAATATGCAGTATATCCATTGGTGCTACCTGATGCACTTCACCCCGAGCGACAAGAAAGCTACGGCGGCGCAACCGCCCCTCAACCGCCCATGGGATAGCAGGTGCACAGGCTCTGGTTGCAGAGCATGGATTCGTCGCACGTGTCGCCGCAGTTGGGCCGGCAGGTGCAGGCGCAAAGCTGCAGATCGGCCATGTAGCTCGCCTCGCAGCCGAGCAGCGCCGCATCGCACAGGCAATCGCACGCGACCTGGTCCCAGCGATAGCCGGCGCCGCAGCTCATGCTCTGCTCGCAGACGCAGGCGCAGGTCGAGGTGTCGCAGTAGGCCAGCCCGGGGCAGGCGCCGCAGTCCGGGCAGGTCCAGGTGCAGGCGACCAGATCGCAGGTCATCACCGGATTGGGCGGCGTGCCGGGGCAGCTCGAGCAGACCCACTCGCAGTAAGTCGGGCTCGACAGCGAGCGATCGCAGACGAAGTTGCCGCCCGGCGCCGGCCCGCCGCAGTCGCGCGGGCATTCGCAGGCGCACACCTCGGGCGCCGAGTTGCAGACCGAGTTGCCCGGGCAGCCCGCCCCGCAATCGGGCCGGCAGACCAGCGTGCAGGTGGCGGTATCGCACACCCTCTCCGGCGGCACCGTGCCCAGGCCGCAGTCGGGCGGGCAGTAGCACTCGAGAGTCAGCGGATCGCAGACCTCGGGCGGCGTGCAGTCGCACTCGCTGATCGTGCCGTCGGGGTTGGGCGTGCGGTCGATCCAGTAGCGGTACGATACCGCGATCCTGGCATCGGCGGCGGCCAGCGGCCGGCAGTTGCCGAAAAACTGGATCGAGTTGGTCGCGCCATCGTAGTCGAAGCCGTGCTGCCGGCTGCGCGGGACGTTGTTCACGTCGCAGGTCCCCACGGTCTGCGCGCCAAGGGCGATGCGGATGGTCGACGAGATCGGCGGCTTGCGCAGCGTGTAGGGCGAGGCGCCGGCGATCGCGTGCTGCAGGATGGTGCGAATGGCGTCTCCGATCTTCTGCTCCTGCTGGCTGTCGCTGTCCGGCGGCAGCTCGGCCTCGATGCCGCCCATGCCGGTGAAGAAGGTCCGCCAGCGCGGGTTGGAGTAGGCGCCGCTCTCGTCGGTGCAGTCGGCGCCGACCGGACAGACCAGACCGGCCACGAAGGCGCGCGACAGATCGTTGCCCAGCCCGTCGAAGTTGTTGAAGAAGGACTGCCAGGCGGCGATCGAGTGGGTCGCGATGGCGTCGCCCGGGTAGCTGGTGCTGGCCGCGTTGTAGGTGCCATCGCTCTGCTCATTGGCGTCGGTGACGAAGATGACTGCGAGCCGGGCGCCGGTCCGCACCCGCGTCGCGTTGTTGGCGGCACGCGGTAAAAAGACAAAGGTGCCGGGCGGCGTCTGAAAGGTGTTGCCGGCGGCGTACGGGTTGCCGTCGCTGTCCCGGCCGCAGCTCTCGCCGTCGGCAGCGCCGCCCTTCTCGCCGGAGGCGGTGTTGATGTTCTGGGTGATGCCGTCGCCGGTCACCACCCGCCCCATGGCGCAGGCAAACGACCTGAAGTGGTTTTCGTAGCCGCTGCCGCGGATGCCCAGATTGACCATGCAGTCGCGGATGGCCGCCGGAGAGTTGGTAAAGGCACAGTGTCGCACCGAGCGGACCACGGTGCCGCTGCTCTCGATCGGCGTGTCGGTGCTGCCATTGGCCTCGCTAAAGGCGGTCAGAGCTCCGATCATGTCGTAGACCGAGTAGCTGCCGTTGTAGTTGACCGTGCCGAACACCTTGACCTTGTCGCCGGCGGCCCAGTTGGTGGTGACCGAGGTGGTGACCCGCACCGCGCCGTTGTAGCCGTCGTCGTCGATCTTGGTGATGGTGTAGTTGGTCTGCGGATAGTCCGTGCGCTGCCACTCGGCGAGCGCGCTGGTGTGGTAATCGGTGTCGGTGGTGATGACCGCCACCCGCCAGTCCACGGTCGACGACGAAAGCTGGCCGCCGATCGCGTCCGCCGCCGCCGCCACCGCGTTCTGTTCGTTGCTCATCGACCCCGAGTTGTCGACCACCAGCACAAAGTCGACCGCCTGGGCCGGCTGCACGTCGAGCAGGTCGCACTGCGCGCCCAGGCTGTCCGGGTACTGCGCCAGCGGTGAGCCGTTGGCCAGGTCGTTGGCGCGAAACAGCGGGGTGCCGCTGTAGCGGCTCCGCGCGATCAGCACGCCCACGATCACCAGCCTGCGATCCGAGCGCCGCACGTACTCGAGCTGGAGAATGAACGGCCCGCCGTCGCCTCCGGCGGTCAGCAGCCCGCTCGGCGCGCTTCCGACCAGGCGGGTCACGATGTCGTTGGCGCGCACCTTGAGCGCGCTGCTTGAGCTGTCGTTGTACGAGACCAGCACCGAGCCGGCAAAGCCGTCCCAGGTGGTGAACGTCTGCACCAGCGAGTCCGTCAGGTTGCCGATGGTCGGCCGCCGCGCCTGCTCGGCCGCCTGTGCCGTCGGCTCGGCGACGGTCGGCGCCAGGTTGAGCGCGAACGCGGCGACCTGGCGGCTGGCGTTGAAGAACATCAATCCGACGTCGTCGCCGTTGACCTGCAGCGTCGTGCGCTCGGCAAAGGCGTCGCCGCCCCCGTAGTTGGCGGTGACGATGGTCAGGTCGGCCTTGAGCGAGCCGCTGCGATCGACCGCCACCAGCCGATCCGTCGCGCACGCCATGGCCGGCGCGCCCGTCGAGTCGCTGAGATTCGGGTCGAGCTCGCCGCTGTCGAACCGGCCATTCTGGTTGGCGTCCTCGGCGCCGTCGGCCACGCCGTCGCCGTCGCTGTCGGCGAGCAGCGGATCGGTGCCGGTGGTGGGATCGGCGTCGGCGACAAAGCCGCAGGCAGCGCTGGTCCCGGGCGGCAGGGAGGCCGCGGTGATCCCGACCTCCAGCCCATCGCCGAGACCATCGCCGTCGGTGTCCGGGTTCCAGGGGCAGGTGCCGACGGTGGCCTCGCCCAGGTAGAGGCCATAGCTCACCCCGTCGACCAGACCGTCGCAGTCGCTGTCGATCCGGCAGGGATCGGTCTCGCCGCTCTCGGCGCGGCCGTTGTGGTTGAGATCCTCGCCCGCGGTGCAGACGCCGGCCACCGCCAGCGCGCCGTCGCACAGCCCATCGCCGTCGGTGTCCGGGTCGTTGGGGTCGAGGCAGGCCGAGACGACCTCGACCTCGTCCGGGATACCGTCGCGGTCGCTGTCGGTGACGGTGGTGCCGGGCGTGCGCGGATCGGTCTCGCCGGGATCGAGTCTGCCGTTGGCGTTGAGGTCCTCGCCGCCGGCGCAGACATTTGGGATCGTCCGCGGCGGGCCGTCGCACAGACCGTCTCCATCCGTGTCCGGATGGTTGGGATCGGTCTCGTTGCTGTCGACCACACCGTCGCGGTCCGCGTCCTCGACCCCGTCGTTGATGCCGTCGCCGTCGCTGTCGACGGCGTCGGGGTCGGTCCCCTGGCAACCAGCCCCGGCGGCGGTGAAGCTGGTGCAGTACCCCGGCTCGAGATTGGCGGTCCGGCACAACTCGACCCCGTCCGGGATCAGATCGCCGTCGCTGTCCCGCTTGCGTGGGTTGAGGCCGAGCGCCAGCTCGTCGGCATCCAGGACGCCGTCGCAGTCGGTGTCGACGTGGCAGGGGTCGGTCTCGCCCGAGCCGAGCACTCCGTCGCCGTT
>JAFGSX010000410.1 GCA_016934455.1 Deltaproteobacteria bacterium | reverse complement strand
GCTCGATGCCGCGGCCGACGTTGGACGCCTCGCCCGGATGCCAGTCCGGGTGGGCGTTGATGCGCGAGACCTCGGTGCGATCGACGAAGAGGCGGCGGCCCGGATCGCCGGCGGCCGGCTCGTTGTGCCAGAAGCGAAGCTGGTGGCGGTTGGTCGGCGACGGCACCTGGGTCACCAGGTCCGGGTAGTCGTCGCCGTCGAGGTCGATCGCGTAAATGCGAAAGCCGCGCGTCCCGGCCAGGCCGGCCCCGGCCGTGGCGTCGACCAGCCAGCCCGGCTGCTGCGCCGGCGCCGGCAGCGCGAGAAGCTGCACCGCGATCAGGGTCATGGCCGGTCGGGAGATGGACATCGGTGCGAATATAGCAATTGCTGACGGAGCCGTGCGAAGAGGAAAAGGCGCCTCAATCGGAGACCGCGGCGCGCCCGGCCCGGATTCGTCAAAAACGCCTCGAACGTGCTATCTAATGGTGATCCATGGGGGCGCCGTAGCATGTTGAATGAGGCGGGGCAGAGGAAAATGACGATGACGCATGAAGAGAAGGTGATCCGGGGACAAGGTCACGCCCTGCTCGCCGCGATGCTCTGCGGAGCGCTCGCCTGCGAGCCCGGGACCGCGGCGCTGCTGGCCGCTCCGCCCTCGCAGGTGGAGCAGGACGTGATCGGCGGCAACCTCGAGACCGGCTGGGCCGGGGTCGGCGCCCTCACCTACAACATCCCCGGCTACGGCTACCAGGGCTCGTTTTGCACCGGCACCCTCATCACCCCCAACTGGGTGCTCACCGCCGCCCACTGTCTCAGCGAGCAGGACGGGTTCGATCTCGTTCCTCAGTACGTCAAGTTCTTCGTCGGCAACGACGCCCGGCCGGTGGGCTGGAATCCACCGCCCGGACAGTACTTCCAGGCCGACTACTTCAGGGTGCACAGCGCCTACAACCCCAACACCACCGACAACGACATCGGCCTGATGCACCTCTCCCAGGCCGCCACCGGCGTGGCGAACTACCCCTACAACACATCGGTCATGACCGGCAGCTTTGTCGGCGAGGACGCCTTCTACGTCGGCTACGGCGTCGACAACGGCATCAACGAGACCGGCGGCGGGCTCAAGCGCTCGGGCTTCATCACGATATACGACATTCCCTATAGCGGAATGACCTACACCAGCGCGTACAACGGCACCGGCATCTGCTTCGGCGACTCGGGGGGGCCGGGGCTGTACCAATTTAACGGCGGCGAGTGGCGCATCATCGGCATCAACTCCACGGTGGGCGGCGGCTCCACCGGCGATCCCTGCATGGCCTACTACAACCACATGCGCACCGACGTCTACGCGGGCTGGATCGCGGGCGTGATCGGAGCGGCGCTCCCCACCTGCCAGCAGAACCCCGACATGTGCTACTGCGTCGCCGCCTGTCAGTCCAACGGCACCTGCAACAACACCGTCTGCCAGACCCTCGACTGTGAGCAGATCTACAATTGCATGGTCAACTGCCCGCAGGAGGACCTGGGCTGCCAGACCGACTGCTACCAGCAGGGCACCGACGACGGCAAGTCCAAGCTCGACAGCATGTTCGGCTGCTTCCAGCAGTACTGCGCCGAGGTCAGCGAAGATCAGTTTGCGACCTGCGTCGAGCAGCACTGCCAGACCCAGGTCGACACCTGCATGCCGATCGGCACCGGCGACTGGAGCTGCGAGCAGGTCTACGACTGCATAGTGGGTTGCCCCGAGAACGACGCCACCTGCCAGATGACGTGCTACGAGTCGGGCACGGCCACCGCCCAGACGCAGCTCGACGCCATGTTCGATTGCTTCGAGCAGCAGTGCGGCACCCTGACCGGCGATGACTGGCAGGAGTGCGTCACCACCCAGTGCGAGACGCAGATCAACACCTGTCTGCCCCCGGCCAACTGCGACATCCGCGGCGGCGACTGCGCGGCCGGGACCGCCTGCTATCCCTCGGTCTCGGGCACCAACGATTGCTTTCCGTCGGACGAGATCGGCCTCGGGCAGAGCTGCGACCCCAGCGTCAACGACCGGCTGGTCTGCGACGACGGGTTGATCTGTCTGGGATCGGGCGTCATCGGCCACTGCTACCACTTTTGCACCGAGGCGGCCGACTGCGGAGGGCAGACCTGCCACATACCCATCTTCCAGGGCATCGACGACATCGGCTACTGCGACCTCGGAGCAACCATCCCGGACGGCGGCACCACCGTCCCCGACGGCGGGTCCGGCGCGGACGGTGGCGTGATCAATCCCAACGGCCGCAACTACCTCGAGGCCTGCGCGACCGACAGCGAGTGCAAGTACAACCTGTGCCGCGAGGTCGACGGCTACGGTCAGGTCTGCCTGTTGCCGTGCGACGCGCGCCTCGGTCACTACGAGTGCCCGCTGGACGACCAGCAGACCGGTTGCGTGCCCAACGACGTCCATGCGCTCGCGCTCGGCGGCACGTGCCAGCCCGGGGTCGCCAACAGCTCGGGGCTGGGCGTGGGCGAGACCTGCAGCGCGGACTCCGGCTACCGCGATTGCGCCAGCGGCCTCTGCAGCGGCGGGATCTGCCTCTCGGTCTGCAACGGCGGCAAGTGCCCGAGCGGGTACGCCTGCGACACCTCGGAGGTGGCCGACCCGGGAATCTGCCGGCCCGACGGCTCCGGCGACGGGTGCGGCTGCGCCAGCGGCGGAGCCGGCAAGAGCCAGCTCTCGGGCCTGCTCCTGCTCGGCCTCTGCTTGACGGCGATCGCGCGGCGCAGGCGATCGGGTCCGCGGTGACGGCGCTGTCCCACCGTCTCATTGCGCTGCTCACCGCGGAGATGACGGGCACAGGTCGGCTGGATCGCCCCGCGTGAACACCCGCAGGGTGGCGTAGGTGACCAGCGATACCGCCACCCCAAAGACCGACGGATCGATCTGTTCTCTGTATGACGAAAAGCGGTAGGCCAGCGTCGCCGCCACCGCGACCAGCATGGTCACCAGTATGTTGCGCGTCTCGGATGGACCCCTCCTCCGGCCGAAGATACCCACGCAGACGGGCACGATGATGGCCGGCGCCCACAGATGATAGGTGAAGAGCAGCAGGCCGATGATGTCCGGCCACGCGACCGCCACCGCGATCGCCACGCCGCCCAGGGCTGCCGAGCAGAAGCGCGCGCGCCGAAGCATCCGCGCCTCGTCCGCCCGCCACCGGAGCTGGTGCTCGAACAGGTCCTTGACGAACACCGCCGTGGCGCTGTTGAGGGCGGAATCCGCGGAGGACATCACCGCCATCAGCAGCGCGCCCACCATCATCCCCGCCACCAGCGGCGTGTTGAGCCGGCTGATGACCATCGGCAGCGCCTGCTGCGGCTCGATGTCGGGGTAATGCAGACGCGCGTACAGGGCGATGAAGAAGAGGATGGCCGGGAAAACGATGGCCAGAAAAACCCCCACCCCGGCGATGCCGATCCGCGTCTCGCGGACGTTCTTGCCCACGCAGTAGCGCGTGGCATAGCCCGGGGCGAAGGTCTCACCGAGCAGAAAGGCGAGAAAGGTGGTGACCAGGAATCCCCAGCCCTTGCCGCCTTCCAGCGCTAGGAAGCTCTCGGGAAGCTGCTGCTGCACCTGGTCCCACGAGGCGATCAGATCCGGCGCGCAACTGGCCAGCGTCACGAGCAGCCCGGCCAGCAGGATGACGAACTGGTAGACGTCGGTGTGGATCACAGCCAGCAGCCCGCCGGCCGTGCTATAGACGACCACCATCAACCCGCCGACGAGGATGCAGGTCGTGAGCACGGTCCGGCTGGCGGCGAACTCCGGCATCAGGGCCGACAGGACGCTGCCGAACGCCGCCATCTGCGCCGCGATGATGAACACCGAGAATAGCAGCGACAGCAGCATCACCACGAACCGCGGCCCCTCGCCGAAACGCAGGCCGAAGTACCCGGCCACGGTGTAGAGCCGTGCCCGGCGGAACACCGGCGCGACCAGCAGACCGGAGAAGACGAAGTGCAGGTACCAGCCGCTGGAGACCAGCAGCATGAGAATCCCCCACTCGTAGGTCTTGCCGATGGCCCCCACCGAGGCGCCGCCGCCGATGACCGTGGCGCCCATGGTGCAAAACAAAAAGAACCAGCCGATGTTGCGCCCGGCGACGAGAAAATCGTCCAGGTGCTGGACCTTTTTCGCCTTGGCGACACCCTTGATGAAGATGAAGGCCAGGTAGGCGATGACGATCGCCCAGGTCAGCAGACTCGACGACATCGGCCCTCTCATACCGAACCAATCTGATTCGACCCTATCGTGGAGTCCCGCTTTGCCAGCGGATCTTTTTGTCCTCGGCGGGGCTCGGAAAAAAGCTCAGCCGGGGCCCCCCACACAGGCAGACCGATCAGATTGGTTCGGTTCATCTCGGCGCACCGGGTGGCGGCTGGCCGCGATCGAGCGCGCCGCAGCGCTCCAAGAAGCCCGCCACCAGGCCGCTGAAGTCCAGAAAGGCGAGCTGCGCCGGGCAACCGCGCAGCGCGTCGAGCTGCGCGCCGCGCAGGTGGTAGGCGGAAGCGCCCGCCCAGTGCTCGGCCATCCAGCGCTCGATCTGCTCGAAGCCATACCAGCGCGACTCGTAGTCTGAGTAGGTCCGGATGTGCCCGCTGGCAACCGTCTCCCGCGCCACCTCGGGGTCGCGGCTGAGCAGGTGCCCCTCCCGGACCGGGTTGCCCTGGCGGTCGTAGACGTCCACGGCGATCGTGGGATCGCCGTCGTACGCGCGCTTGTAGTAGCGCGGCACCTGCAAAAACGCCTCTCCCGCGTAGTCGGCGGGAACCAGCCAGCGCGGTTGACCGGAGACGTCCATGGTCGACTCGTAGTTGCCCAGGGCAAAGGCGGCGACCGCCTCGCGCTGGTAACAGCTCACCATGGCGATCCCGCCCGCCGCGACGGCCTTGCGCAGCGCGGCGAAGAACTGGCTCGCGCCCGCCGGCCCCTGCATGACGCCGACCGTGTTGCACAGCGCCACCACCAGGGGCAGCGGCTGCCGGGGCTGCTCGGCCAGCTCGAAGGCCGAGCCCTGCTCCAGCAAGAGCCGCGTTCCGACGAGCTGCTCCATCCCGGCGGCGGCGAGCTTGCGGCGCGCCAGCTCCAGCATCTGCGCCGAGAAGTCCAGGCCGCTGACGACCTTGAGCCGGGATGCCAGCGCGGGCTCGCTCAGCTCGCATGCGGCACCTGTCCACAACCGCCCGTAGCGCAGATGGAGCCGGCCCGAGCCACAGCCGACATCGTACAGCCCCACCTCGCGGCCCTCGTCCCGGGCGAGATAGAGCAGCAGCCGGTCGAGCAGATCCTCCTCGAAGGCCGTGTACGCCAGCACATCGGGATGGCCGCGGACGATCCGCTGCTCGTAGGTTGGCGCACAGGCCTCCCAGACCCCGTGATCGCGCTGGACGAGCTGCGCCAGGGTCTGGCCCGACTCGTCGGCGCTCATGGCGTCTCTCCCGGCTCGCCGGACGCGCGCGCGGGCGGCGGCGTGTCCCCCGGCGACAGACGGCCGCCGGCGATGGAGGGCAGCACCGCGGGCACCGAGGAGCGAACGGCATCCTTCTGCATGGCCTCGAACTCCGCGAGCGGTGGATGGACGACCTTGGGCACGTAGGGCCCGGACATCAATCGCAGCAGAGCGGCGTAGTTGAGCTGGAATCGAATCGTCCCGCCGACCATCAGATCTCCGGGATCCTCACCCACGTTGAGCACGGTGATGTCGCTGCTCGCCCCCGCGACCTGAAACGACGGATCCTCGGGCCGCATCCCGGCGACGTCCGTGTCGAGCTGACCGACGTTGACCAGGACGCGGTATCCGCGCTGACCCGGCATGATCTCGGCATGCTCCTCGACGCTGAACGGCGCCACCGATCCGCCCGGACCGACGGACACCAGGCTCTTCTGCTTGATCTCCACGATCTCGGTCTCGAGCACCACGGTGTCGGTGCGCAGGCCGGGCAGCGGGGCGCCGCTGATGAGGTTGTTGCCGAGAAAGAGCGACTCGCCGATGCGAAAGTGATTGATGGACTTGGGTAGCTGCTTGTCCAGCAGCATCGGCAGCGAGACGCTCGACCCGGCGGAGATGAACGGCAGCTTGTGGCCGAACTTGAGCTCGAGCAGCTCGCGGTACAGCACGAGCTGCATGTACTGGTCGACGGTGGGAACCTGGCCGCTGATGCAGCCGAAATTGCTGCCGATGCCCACCACCGCGATGTGGGGCAACTCGAAGACCTGCTCGTAAAAGCGGATCAGCGAGCCGGGGAGTATGCCCTCCCGCAGGTCGCCGAGCTCGATCATGATGATGATGCGATGGGTCTGGCCGTGACGCGCGGCTTCGGCGTTGAGCGCCTCGATGGTCCTGGTCTCGCTGTTGAGGCTGATCCCGGACCGGCGCGCGACTTCCCCGATGGACGCGAGGTTGGGCACGCGCAGGTACCAGCTCTCCAACCCGGGCTCCGGAACCGCCT
>JAFGSX010000409.1 GCA_016934455.1 Deltaproteobacteria bacterium | reverse complement strand
TGTGGGCGGGGTCGGGCGCCGGCTGCAAGGACACCTCGAGCAGGTGCTTGACCGATGACCAGCCCTCGGAGGCGACCCCGTCGCGGATGAGCGATCCCGAGTCGTCCCGCAGATCGCCGCTGGTGTCGAGGGAGCGGGTGCGCAGCGCCGACGGGACCCAGCGCAGGCTCTCCAGGTGGCCGTGGCTCCAGGGGAAGAGCACCGCCTCGCCGCGCCGCTGGAGGTAGTCGACCGCCACCAGGCGGTAGTCGAACTGGGTGAGCAGCTCGCCGCCCGCGAGCAGGCCCGAGGCAGCGAGGATGTCGGCGAAGTCGATCGCGACCGTGAGCGTGCCCTGCTCGAGGTACGGCTCGGTGGGCAGCTCGGCGACGTGGACCACCGCGCTGCTGACGCCCGGGCCGACGGCGCGGGTGACGATCATCCGGCGCAGCGCCTCGACCTGGCAGACATCCGCGACCTCGGGAGCGCCGGCCGCGGCGTCCGGCAGGTACAGCGATCGATCGTCGACCAGCAGAAAGCCCGTCGCCATCGACTCGGGCGAGACCGTGACCGGGGGCGCGCCGGCATCCTCGCCTGCCAGGCGGCAGTCGTACAGCAGGCGCAGCTCCGCGGTCGTGAACTTGCCGCCGAAGCCGTAGCGATCCAGCACCGCGCCGGGCAGCAGCTCGGCCAGCGCGATCGCCTCGCGTGACGCGCCGCCGACCTCGACCGCGGTGCGCGGCAAGGCCGCCAGCGGCAAAAAGAATGGCTGGCCCTCGATGGTCAGATTGAATCCCTGGTCGCAGGGCCCGCTTCCCTCGACGATCTCGGTGTAGGCCGGGCCGGCGTCCGGCGCCGTGGGCTGGCCGTCGCAGCCGACGGCGAGAGATGCCGCCACAATCCAGAATGCTGCCGGCCGCAGGTTCACGGGTTCTCCGGAATGATCCAAGCGCAAACAGATTCTTGGTTCTGATGACCGGAGTCAAGGCCTGCCCCGACTGACGGTCCACTACCTGGCTGCCAGCAAAGCGGCCGGCGCCGGGCTCCCCGCCGTTGATCGAGTTGACTGCGCAGCCCCGGCCAGCGACCGCTTACGCCCGCGGCGTGGCGCTTGGTTATGCGCCGGGCCACCGCGGGCCTGCGATCAGTCCAGCCGCTTGTTGCGAAAGAGGGCGTCCCCTGGCCAGCGCTTGATGAGCTTGAAGTCCGGAAGCAACTCCATGATCTCGGCCAGGCTGGCCTCGCCCTCATACAATTCCACGTCGCTGTACTCGGTGTAGAAAAACCGGGTGCGCCGGAGGGTCTCGGGCGCGCCGAGGATCAGGTCCCTCTCGGCTCCCTGGATGTCGACCCACATGAAGTCGATGTGGCCGATGTTGTTCTCCCTGGACCAGGTATCCAGCCGCATCAGCTTGACCAAGATCGTGCGCTCAAATGTGATCCACGGGTGAACCCGGGCGACCTCCTTCGGTTTTCGTATCGAGCCTGACTGATCCCACCCTTCTGGCATGACCATTGACCAGACCGGGCTGAGATCGGCATCGCTCACGTGGAACTCGATCGTGCCATCGCGGTCGCCAACGGCGACCTCAAAGAGCATGGCACGCGGATCGTTGGTGTTACTGCGAAAGCGGCGGATGGCGCGTGGATCGGGCTCAAAGGCGTAGACCCGACCCCGCGGGAAGACCGAGAGCAACCCGCGGGTATCGGTGCCGTCGTTGGCGCCAACGTCGAGGACGAGGGCGTCGTCCTTGCCCACGAGGCGCCGGATTTCTTCTTTGGAGATGGCTCCGGGCAGGACTGGCGGCATGGCGAAGAAGGCAACGTAGACGACAAATCCGACGCCCACTCCGCTCACCAGCAGCAGCGTCAGGAGCAACAGACTGGTGCGCCTCGTCATTAGTCGTCCCTGAAAAACCCGTTTCATGTCAACGATACCCCATGCAATTGCTTTTTGCGGCGATCTTTCGGGCGCATTTTGCACCGGAGTTTGGGTCATCCACTGGCGAGAACCCGCCGATCTATATTGCTGAAAGAAGGTCAGTAGTCGCTTGTCAACGAAGCTCGAGAGCGGGCATCAGCAATCCCTCCTGGTGTCCGATCTGAGGCAGTCTTTCAAGATAGACGCGCGGGTTTGCGGAAAACGCATGCAGCAGAAAGACATAGTATGAAAACGGACAGCCAGCGTCCAGAAACGAGGCGAGGCCGATGTTCTCGCTGGCGGCAACATTGTCGTTGGTAAAAAAATTGAGAATGGCAGTCACTGCGTAGATGGTAGCCCAGTTGGGTGCCAGCTCCCGGGCTCTGTCGAGCGCCTTCTCGGCCGCCGCGAGATCGCCAAAGTACAAATAGATCTGGGAGCTGGAGAGCCACAGACCTGGCCGATTCGAATTGCTGCTCACCGCCTCGTTCAGTGCAGCCAGTATCTCCTGCTTGTCACGCTTCATATGAAACAGGCAGTTAGCAGTGATCCATCGAGCTGTGGGCAACTCCGGGTCGTCGGCCTCGACTTCCTTAGCCAAGGCGGCTGCGTCAGCAAAATGACCCGTGTCGTAGAGAGCTGTTGCGCGTTGGGTTGTTGTCAGATCGCGCCGCCTCATCGCGTTCTCTGCCCGTAGTTGCTGCCACCGGTTCATCAAGAGCCGGTGTGCCTCGAACGCGAGTGCTTTGTGAATCGCCTCGTTTTTCTGGTCTCCGCGCTGCTGATAGATGTCGCCAAGCAGAATCTCTCTGCTGACGGTCTCCACCTTTGCGGCTTCTAGGTCGTTGAGCGGACGGGAGCCGGGCGCCAGGTATCCGGCCACAGATTCCAGGTTGTCGAAAAGCGTCTGCAGATTCTCGGCGAGAATCAGGCGCGGCGGACCCCAGGTGCGCGCACTGGAGAATTCCAAGATCGGACGTTCGTCCGAGTTGACTGGTAGTCCGTATGTCATCTTGGCGGCGCCGCGCCAACCGGTGATAAAGCTCGCCAGAAAAGAATAGGGGCTGCTCAGCCTGACTGCTGTGAGGTCAGCGTCTATAGACGGGTCAAGCATGTGGCCCGCGAGCCGATCCATGTCGATCGTCAGGGTCTCCGGTTCCACTGCTCCCACGATCACCGCGTGCCGCACCGATCCGTTGGCGGGGAGATAGAGCTGCCAGTAAGGAAACACGTCGGCGAATGTCGTGACGACGATCGAAAAATCCCTGGCGGTCAACCCGAACAGGGGGAACCAACTGGTCATGATTCCACCTTTTTCGAGAAGGCCACGGCAAGCCAGGAAGTACTCGCGCGCGTACAGTGACGAATTGCCGCTGAGCGCGGGGTGGATCGAGTCATTCATAATGACATCGTATTTCTGTCTGGTCAGCGACGCATAGTTCTTGGCGTCCATCATGATGAGCGAAACCCGCGGGTCGTCCAACGCACCGCCGTTGATATTGGTGAACTGCCTGGCGGCCTTGGCAATTTCGGCCGATATCTCGACGACGTCGATGTGCTCCACATCGTACAGCAGCAGCGTGCGCACTGTTTCCCCGCTGCCGAGACCAACCTGCATGACTCGGTGCGGCGCACGGTGCAGATTCATCGGTATGTGTGCCTGAAACTTCTGGGTCGTGCGCAGCTCCATGGACTCGCCAGCCACGTTGGTGCCGTTGATGGCCAGCTCCCTGGCGCGCGGCCAGGGATACTCGTGGATGGTTGCGGTACCACTCACGCCCTCGTCGATGAAGGCGATGGTGCTCCCCGGTTTGGCGAGCGCGAAAAATGTCCGGAAGCCGTCGTTGGGCACAAGAAACACCATACTCGCGCCGACCAGCGCCGCGCCCAAGGCCAGCGCAATCCGCCGCTTCTCGATCCGCTGCGAGCGGAGCACAAAGGCGAGCAATCCGACAGACAGGGCCAGCGCGCCGACGACGACAATGCCTCGGCGCACACCAAGCAGCGGCATGATGAAAAAACCGCCAGAAAGGGAACCTAGCACAGCGCCGGTCGTATTGGCGGCGTAGATCCCACCCAGCCCTCTCCCGGCTCGACTGGGGTCGGCGTAGCCGCGCACGGCCAATGGGAAAATCGCCCCGAACAGAAACGCCGGTAGCAAGACAACTAGCCCGGCCGCAACAAAGCGCATCAGATGCAAGGACCAGACACCGTGCTGCCCAAACAGATAACCGAGTAGCGAGTTGATCCAAAAAAAGTCGTCAAGCAAGAGCGTGGTTCCCAGGGCTGCCAAACCTGCGCCTGTCAACAGGGCACCCAGTGCGGGCACGCGCTCGCGAGATCGGTCGCCGTGCCGGCTTACCAGATAGCTGCCACCGGCGATTCCGAGGAGGTATGCGCTGAGGATGGTCGGGAATGCGTACACCGATGTGCTGATGACGTGGACAAGAGCTCTTGTCCATAGCACCTCGAGGGCAAGCGAGGAGTAGCCAGCTATGGTGGCCAGCACTATCGTTGCCAGGCGCTCGCCATACGAGGCCGTGTCTCCTGTCTCCAGCGCGGTCGGTCTCTCCTCGCAGCGCTTCTCACTGCTTTCCCGCGGCAGAGCGAATGCGAGGACCGCCACCAACAAGTTCGTCGCTGCACCCAGCCAGAGTGTGCCCCTGAAACCGAAGTGCTCCAGGCAGAAGAAGCCGCACACCAGGCAGCCGATCACGGCTCCGCACGTATCGACGGCGTACACGGTAGCAGCGGACTGTCCGAGCCGACCGCACGATCGGATCCAGAGCTTGCCGATGATCGGGAACACTGCTCCCATCAGCGTAGTCGGCACCAGCAGAAGTGCGATCGCGAGCACGAACCGACAAATGACGTAGCCCATAGGGCTCACGCTGTAGAACGCCCAGTGATTGACTTGGCGGAGGAGGTCAAGAGCAAGTGGAAATGCGATCGCGCAGAGCGACAGCATGAGTTGCAGCAGGCCATAGACAGGCAGCAGCCGCTGCCGCCGATCCGCCAAGCGACCGCCGAAGTACCCGCCGAGGGCGAGCCCAGCCATGAACGCGGCGGTCACAGTCGCAACCGCCTGGGCAGTATTTCCGAAGATATCGCGCAGCATGCGCGCCCAGAGCACCTCGTAACTGAGCGCGGTCGCACTCGACAGAAGGAGCAGGCAGATCACGACGGCACGCCAGCGGCGTAGAGCGACGTTCATAGCAATCCCAACCGCTGTTCACTACGGCAGGTAAAGAGCATGTCGATGAACGGGGTAGACTGCCCTAGCGCTCCTGTCACCTGTTTGAGGTCGGACAGCTCTCGCTCGGCTGCATAAACCCTTGGGAAACCATTGTGTTCGCAGAGTTCCGCCTGACCGACGTGGACCGGGAGGTTCTGCGGCCGGTCTCCAGGTCTCGACGTCACTTTTTATGCCCCAGGTCTGTACGACGACTGGAACAATCTTCAGCCAGCGCGACGGAAAAAGTCACCGGCCAGCGCGCTTGCGCGTAGGCATGCATAACAGCATTTTCCGTCGGCGGTCAACTCGCTCTAAAGTAAGGATGGCTCGGATCGCCGTCGGTCGGCGGTGTTCACTTTTTTGGCGCCGCGCGGGGCACGGGCGCGCCGACGCTGCCAGCGACGCACACCAGGATCTTCACGACGCGGTAAAAGGGCAATTGGGATCGAGCAGCCGGCGACCCTGCGCGCCCAGCCCTTCACGTCAAGATGCAGACGACGTCTTTTCACTTTTTCAGGGACGGCTTCAGGACTCGTACCCTGCGCTCTCTGCGGCGCTATCAGCGCTCGACGCTGACGCCGAGCCTGGGCTTGCCCGCGCGCGCCGCCGCGTAGACCGCGCCGACCAGGCCGCCGCCCAGCGCGAACAGCAGATCGCCGATCGCCTCCGGGTCGAACATCACGCCGGGTATCGCAAGCGCCACTTGCAGCAGGTCGGGATCGGCGCCCTGGCCGACTGCGTATTGGTAGACTGCGAGTCCGACAAAGCCGCACTGGCCGATCAGCACCGACGCCACGGTCGCGACCACGGTCACGGCCTGGATCGCCAGTCCGCCCTTGCCCGCGGCCTTGGCCGTGGCCCAGCCGATGGCAGCGCCGATGCCGATGGCGACCAGCCAGAACATCGAGTTTGTGGCCGTGGTGATTCCTGCCCACAGGCCGGCTCCCAGCAGCGCGGTGGCGCCGGCGGCCAGCAGCAGGTGCGGGACCCGCACCGGGATGGCGTCGTATGCCTGCTCGACCGCCGCCGTCTCCAGCGCCAGTTGGTCCACGCACGCGGGACAGAGCCGGTCGACCACGCCGTTGACCAGCAGCGGCCGGTCCAGCTCGGTGCTGCCGCAGCGGCGACACACCAGGCCCGGCTCCTTGACCACGCTTTTCACCGTGTTCAACACGCTGGAGAACTGGCCGGCGACCTTCTGGGGCTTGCCGTAGCCGGCGATGCCGCCGGTCCAGCGCAGCGTGATCATGCCGTCCTCGACCTTGATCGCCCGGTGCTTGAGCCCGCTCTGTTCGACCGCCGGATTGTGCAGCGCCTGGACCACCGCGTCGCTCTGGCTGGCATCGTCGAACCGGATGATGCCGACGAGCTGCCTGGTGTTGTTGTGGCTGGTCTCGCAGAGCTGGATCGGAAAGCCGTCCTTCATGCAAAACAGGGCATTGTGGCGCGGGTCGCCCTCGAGACCCATGTTCGCTGCGACCCTGGTGACTATCTGCGGCATGGCCATCGTCGACTCCTGTCCGGTGCAGGTTGGATGCGGCGCGATCTGTTGCGCGCCCTCGGCCCTCTATCGAACGGCCGGTGAGAAGTTGTCGAAAAAATGGATCGGCCTGGCGCCGGACAAGCGTACCGACCGGGATCAGCATGTGCCGCGTTCAAATCGACCTGAGATGGTCTCGGACAGGCCGAACCTGGTGTCGCACGGGAGGAAATCGATGGCCGAGGATTTCGGGTCCGGGGAGGCCGTGGCTTCTGCGCGATGGCTCTGGCGTCCGTCGCCGGCGGCGTCCTCGAGTTTTCTCCTGGATTACGCCCCGACCGGTAGCCGACACCGCCCCGGTGCCGGGGCCGCGGCACCGAGGAATGCTCGGCTCACGGCGCCGGCAGGACCGCGGTCGCGCCCTCGACCAGCTCGCGCGCCTGCGCCTCTGCCACCTCGGCCAGCCAGCGCCCGGCCCGCACCTGGTAGCCCTTGCCGTCGGCGCGCTCGTAGACCTGCAGCGCGAGCGGCGCGCCGTTGTCGAGCTTGACCGCAAAGGCGGCGGCCTCGGTGGCGCCGCCCGGGGCCGGCTCCTGGTTGAGGTACTTGCTGGCGCGCAGCGCGCGCAGCTTGGCCACCAGGTTGGTCGCCTCGTCCGAGCGCTCCTCGGGCGCGGTGGCGAGCGCGAAGTGGCGCTTGGCCTCCTGCGCCCGCTCGACCTGGGTGAAGGTCGCCGCGCGGGCGCCGCTCCTGACGTCGATCGCCACGATGTGCTCGAGCTCGACCGGCACCAGCCGCCACTCCATGAGCCGCACCGCGGATCCCTCGAGAGCGAGCACCGTCGAGTTTGCGATCAGGTGGACCTCGGGCTTGCCGCGCAGTCGGGCGTAGCGGCCCTGGCCGCCGTAGGTGGTCTCGCCGAGCTCGAGGGTATAGCTCCTGCCGCCGGCCTCCACGGTCAGCGTGCGCTTGGGTTCGGCCAACCCCATCCGTTCGAGCCGCTCGTCGTCCAACTTGCCCAGCGTGCGCAGCGCCTTGAGCGGTGCCAGCGCCTCGAGCGTCTTGAGCACGCTGCTGCCGGCCGGGAACTGAGAGCGCTCGCGCTCGACGATCGGCTCGGGCGCCGCTGGCGCGCTGCTGGCGAGCTCGGGTTGCGTGGCCGGCGCCGAGGCGGGCTGCGTGGCCGGGCGGCTGGCCGGTTTTTTCACGTCCACCGCGCTCTCCACACGGTAGCTGCGATCGGCGCCCTTGCCCTCGGGCACGACGCGGTTCTCGCCCTCGGGCCAGGTGTAGAGGATCCCAGCGACGTCGGCGGCGTCCAGCGCCACCAGCACCGGCTGCTCCTTCTTGTCGTCGGGCTTGCCGGTCCAGACCAGGTAGGCGACGATCACTGCCGCGCCGAGCAGGCCGGCGTGAAACCAGAGCCCCTGTTTCATGGTGCGCTCCGTCGACGGCGCTTGCGAGAGACAAAGCCGAGGCCGCCCGCCAGCACCAGCGCCGGCGCTGCAAAGGTCGTCCCGTAGAACCACGCCGTATCGCCCTCGCGGGTATGGCGGATCGGCACGTCCTCCTCGATCGCCACCTCGCCGCCGAGCGCATCCTCGCGCAGCAGCCAGGCCAGCAGCTCGATGCCGAACACCGCGTTGGCCTGGTTGCCTATTAGATAATCGGCCAGCGCGTCCGAGTCGGCGATGACCACCGCGCGGCTCTCGCTCTTGCCCTCGACCGGCAGCTCGACAGCCGTCGCCAGGTTGAGCGGTCCGCGCTTCTCGTCCTCGGGGTCGAATCTGCGGTTCTGGTTGAGGTCGGCAAAGCCCTGCGGCATGGAGCGGACCAGAAACGTGTTCTTGGCGGCGGCGGGCGCGTCGGCCGGACGCGAGAGCTGGCCGGCCGAGATGAAGGCGACCTGGGCCCGGCCCTGCGCGCCGCTGAGCGTGCGCGTCGCCTTGTGGCTGCCAAAGCTGGTGGCCGCGATGAAGGCGTGGTCGGCATCGGTGTAGCTCTGCTGGACGAAGGCCCGGTCGTTGCACGCCTCGCCCGGCGCGAGCTGCAGCCCGACGTCGGCCAGCAGCGGCTCGAGCCCCTGCGCCGAGCCGGCGTCGACCATGATCAGCAGGGCGCCGCCGCGCTTGAGGTAATCGCGCAGCGCCGCGACCTCCTGCGCCAGGAAAGCGCTGCTCGGGCCGAACACCACCACCAGGTCGGCGTCGTCGGGGATTCGGCTGCCCAGCCCCTCGGCCAGCCCGAGCGTCTTGACGGTGCCGTTGAAGCTGCGCACCAGATCGCGCAGCTTCTTGCCGCCGCTCGCATCGCCCTTGCTCGCCGCGCGGTCGGGACGCTCGTCGTGGCCGACGGTGAAGTAGACGTTGCGCTTGGGCACGGTCAGCACCGCGAGCTGCGTGCGCATCTCGCTGTCCATCTTCTTCAGGCGCGACCGCGCCGAGTCGACGTCGGTGCCCACGAACCAGCGGCCGGTGCGCTCGCCGCAGCGGAGGCCGACGTTGCCGTTGGCGGTGATCTTGAGCTGCTTGGTCAGGTCGGGGTCGGACGCCTGGTCGAGCACGCTGACCGTGGCGCCCGCCTCGCGCAGCCCGTCGAAGTAGTCGCGCACCTCGGGCAGCACCGGGCTGCCGCGCTCGAAGAAGAGGTAGATCTCGACCGGCGTGGTGGTCGCCTGCAGCAGCGACTGCGTCGCTGCCGAGGGGCGGGTCGGCGCCCCGAACGACAGGTCGCTGCGCCACGGCCGCTGCGCTGCCGCGTAGTTCAGCAGACCCAGGGCGGTGACCATCGCGGCCAGCGACAGGCCGGCGATCAGCGCCGACTGCGCCCGCCGCCACTCGACAAAGGCCGCCGGTCTCATGCGCCAGGTCACCAGCTCGAGCGCGAGCATGGGTCCGAGCGCAATCGCGAGCAGCGCGACGAAAGCGATGGCCAGGACCGGGGCCGCCTTGCTCTCCATGCCGACCTGGATCGACAGCGCGTAGCATGCCAGCGCCAGCAGCAGACCGCCGTAGCAGATCAGCAGCGCGCGCGAGAGCCGCCCGGTCGCGCCCTCGACCCGGCCGGTCAGCAGCGCGCGCCAGCCGGCGCCGGCGACGAAGCAGATCCCGGCGACGACGTCGGTGACCCAGCGGCCTGCGCCGGCTTCGATCAGGCGCTCGCCGACGAAGGCCAGCACCAGCGCCAGCGCGACCAGCGTGCTCGGCCCGGGCGAGAGCGCGCGACGGATCTTTTCCATCAGCCCCTCCAGCGCCGGCCGCCGAGCACGGCGGTGGCCGAGACCAGCGCGGCGTAGGTCAGAGACAGGAAGAAGACGATGGTCTCGCTCTTGATGATGCCGCGCGAGAAGGGCTGGTAGTGCTTGTCGAAGAGCGACAGGTAGCCGACCACCGCGCCCACCGGGCCGCCCACCTTGCGCGCCACCATCCACATCACCAGCAGCGCCACGATCAGCACGCCGGACAGCACCGCCGCCAGGATCTGGTTGGGCGCCAGGCTCGAGGCCAGCGTGCCGATGGCGACGCAGGCGGCGCCGAGCAGGGCCAGCCCGAGGTAGCCGGCGAAGATGTGGCCCCAGGTCACCTTGCCGTTAACCAGCACCAGCAATGGCATGTAGAGGGTCAACGCGGTCAGCAGCAGCAGGAACAGATAGGCGCCGATGAACTTGCCCATCACAAGTTGCCACTCGGCCGCCGGCGAGGTCTGCAGCAGCGTCAGGGTGCCGGTTTGCCTCTCCTCGGCGAACAGCCGCATGGTGATGAAGATGCTGGCCACCATGGTGGTGCCGCTCAGAAAGTAGAAGAACATCTCGAGCACGGCGTACGAGAGACGCTCGCCACCCATGGCGAAGCCGTTGAACAGCAGGCCGTCGATGAGCAGGATCGCCGCCACGATCACGTAGCCGAGCGGTGACATCAGGTAGCCGTGCAACTCGCGCTTGGCCACCAGCCACGCCGTCGTCATGCCGGTCCTTTCTAGGGGCTGTCGGGTCGCCCCTCGTCGGCCGGGAGCGAGCCCAGACCGACTCACCAAAGCAGCGCCGTGCCGCTAGCCCGCGCTGCTGCGCGCGGCGCTGGAGCCGGTCAACCGCAGGAAGATAGCCTCCAGGCCGGCCTCGACCTCGGCCACCCGCCGCACGCCGACGCCGGCGCCGACCAGCGCGCTGACCAGCGCCTCGCGGCCGCCCAGGCCGTCCACCTCGGCCAGCAGCGTCACCACCTCGTCGTCGGTCTGCTCGACCTCGGCCCTGCTGACGCCCTTGGTCTTGAGAGCGGTCTGCTGCACCAGCTCGGCCGCGCCGCGGGCCACCACCTGCACCTGGCCGGTGGCCTGGGTGGTCAGCTCGGCCTCGGTCCCCTGCGCTATCAGCCGGCCCTGGTGCAGCACCAGGATGCGATCGCAGGTCTGGTGGATCTCGCCCAGGATGTGGCTCGACACCAGCACCGTGTGGTGCTCGGCCAGGCCGCGGATGAGACCGCGCATGCCGACGATCTGCTTGGGGTCGAGGCCGGTGATCGGCTCGTCCAGGATCACCAGCGCCGGCCGGTGCACGATCGCCTGCGCGATGCCGAGCCGCTGCCGGTAGCCCTGGCTCAGCCAGGCTACCAGGTCATCGGCCACGCTGGTCAGCTCGGTGGCCGCGATCACCTCGTCGATGCGGCGGCCGATCTCGCCGCCGGTGAGGCCGTTGAGCCGGCCGGCGTAGCCCAGCATCTGGCGCACCGTCATGTCGCCGTAGATAGGCGGCTGCTCTGGCAAGAAGCCGATGCGGCGGCGCACCTCGCGCGGCTGGTCGAGCACGTCGATGCCGTCGATCCGCACCCGGCCGCTCGACGGCAACAGCAGCCCGCACAGGATCTTGAGCAGGGTGGTCTTGCCCGCGCCGTTGAGGCCGAGAAAGCCGGCCACCTCGCCAGCGCCGATCTTGAACGAGACCTGGTCGAGCGCGCGCCGCTCGCCGTAATACTTGCTGACCTCTTCCGCGACAATCACGTCGAGTCCCTCGTCAAGGTGTCAAGGTCCGCTCCGAGACTCAGGAACTTGGAGCGGCGCAAATTTATTCCGGCTGGCCGCCGCCGGCAAGTGGCGACGGCATGTGGACTGCCGTTCCCAGGTGGAGGAAAAAAACCGGGGACGCCGCTCCCCAACCGCGAGTTGGATCTGTCTTCTCGATCCGACACCAGGCGATCCGCCGGAATCCGTCCGGTGGCGCAAGGTATCGGGATCGCGGTCGGTTTTTGCCAGGCCTCGGCGAGCCTCGGGCGCTGGCAAAAAACTTGCTGCGCAATCATCCAAAAGTGTCTGCTCCGGAGGCCGTGATGGACGATCAGGCGATGAGGCAAAAGGTCGCGCGCGTGCTGGTAGAGATAGAGGTGCTCGAGCTCGAGCAGCGTCTGGCGCCGGTCAAATGCGACAAGAACCCCGAAGCGCCCGAGTGCGTCATCGTCGATTTGTATGGCGTGCCCCCCGAGTGCAGCGGGGGGGCCTGTCGCTACGGAGTCGGTTTCTGATCGTCAGCGCCGGGTCGCGCCGGGCCCGGCGCCGGTCTCGCCCCGGACGTGCTTGCGCGCCTCGCAGCGCGCCGCCTCCAGCAACTGCTCGGGCGTGTTGATGTTGAACCAGCCGCCCGCCGGAGCGGGCCGCGCCGTCATCGAGCCGCCCAGCCACAGCGCGGCCTCGAACAGATCCCCGAAACGGGGCGCCGGTTTTTTTTCGAGCCACTTGAGGATGGCGCTGCGGCGCTCGAGAAAGGTCGGTCCGATGATGGCCAGGCCGGCCCAGCCGAGGTCGCCTTTGATCGCGGCCGGCGTCGGCTTGTCGCGCACGGCCAGGACGCGCTCCTGGTCGACCACGACGTTGGCGGTCAGCGCCGCCAGGCGCTCCGGGTCGCTGAACTCGCGCGTCAGCAGCAGCGCGTCCCTGCCGTCGGGTAAATCTAGCTGCGGCAGGCGCTCGGCCTCGAAATGAATATCGCCCAGCAGCACCCAGAACGGCTCGGGCCGGAGCCGCGCGCTGGCCTCGAACAGCGCGGCCACCCCCAGCGGCTCGGGCTCGACCACGAGCTGGACCTCGACCGTGCGCTCGAGCAGGCGGACCGACTCGCGGAGCACCGCGTCGTACTGCACACCGATGGCGACCGCGACCTCGGTCACCCCGGCCGATTGCAGCAGCCGGAGCTGGTAATCGATGAGCGGCCGGTTGTAGACCGTGGCCAGGCACTTGGGCAGGTACTCGCCCAGCGGTGCCAGCCGGGTGCCCTCGCCTCCGGCCAGGATCAGAGCCTGCTTGATCACGTCGCGTCTCCCTGCGTTGCGGTGCGGTCGGCCCGCCACGGCGCGCCGCCCCGACCATGGCCAAGCATACCTCCAAATCCCCGGGCCCGCCGTGGATCGCGCGCGGCCGCGGCGGCGGCCACGATCCGGGCCGCGCTGTCGGGGGGATCGGTCGCGGCCAGGCTGTTGCTCAGGCGCTGCAGGTTGGCCTCGATCGCGGGGTCGTCGATGACCGCCGCCACCGCCTGCCGCAGGCCGGCCGCCGTGAGATCGTACGGCAGGATGTGGCGGCCCACGCCGGCGCGGGTGAGCGCGCGGGCATTGAGGTCGTGGTCGAAATGGCCGGGCACGGCCACCATCGGCACCCGGTGCTGGATCGCCTGGTACATGGTGGCATTGCCGCCGTGGAAGACCATGGCGCTGGCGCGTGCCAGGACCTCGCCGCGCGGCACCAGCGGGCTGCAGAAAAAGTTGCGGGGCAGGG
>JAFGSX010000408.1 GCA_016934455.1 Deltaproteobacteria bacterium | reverse complement strand
TGCCGTAGCCGGGGTACTCGATGGTGGCCGCGCGCGCGAACACCTTGTTGGTGACGTCGAAGTAACTGCCGTCGGGCTCGAACACCGGCGCGTCGGGGTGGCGCTGGCCGGTGATCGGATCGACCTCCTGCACGTAGTAGGGCACCGACTCGACCGACTGCGACTCGAAGTCGAGGTCGTAGTTGTGCACCAGGTTCTGCGACCAGTCGACTCGGAGGTAGCGCCGCTCGTGCCACGGCCGGTCGCTGCTGTTCTCGACCAGCACGTTGTACTGCTCGCCGGTGACGTCGTTGTACGAGTTGGCGATGTCGAAGTGCGACTGGACGGCGAACGCCGCCACTACCTCGCCGCGGTAGGGCCGATCCTCCCGTTGGCTGCTCGTCCGGTCGTCGGCGCCGATCACCAGCTCGGTGGTGCGCCGGGCGTACAAAAAGTGCTCCTGGATGTCCCAGATGACGCGCTCGACGCCGCCCAGGTCGGCCATGCCGATCGGGGTGAAGACAGTGCCGGCCGGGGTCCCCACCACCGTGCGCTGATAGTACCACTCGCCGTCGAGAAGCTGCTTGTCGATGGCGTTGGGCTGCACCCGGTTGATGGGCTCTCGCTCCTTGGGGCACGCTGCCAGTCCGAGCAGCGAGAGCGCGGCGGTGAAGCGGACGAGCTGCCAAAAGCTATTAGACGTCATCGGATTCCTCACTGGTCCGCCCGGGCAAGCTGGTCGAGCAGACCGGCCGTGCTCAGGCGCAGGTCGATGAAGAGCTGGGTGTAGCGGTTGAACACCGGCTCGCGCAGCGTGCCGTCGGGCTTGCGCGGCTGGTTGGCGGTGCTGGTGCCGACGCTGAGGGTGACCGCGCGCGTCGGCTTGAAATTGACGCCGATTTGATAAAAGTCGACGTAGCGCTCGTCGACCGGATCCGACACCGCGTACGAGACGTCCGGGCTGGTGGCCAGGGGATAGAGAAAGCCGACGTAGACCGCGAAGCCGGCGTCCAGGGAGAGCCAGTCCAGCAGCGTCAGCTCGGCGCCGACGCTGTTGCCGATGCTCCAGCTCACATTGCGCAGCCCGTTGTGCAGAAAGGCCTCGCACCCGGTGGCCGAGCCGCGGCAATCCTGGATCGTCGGCCCCTGGTAGGACGAGGTGGTGTAGGAGTGAAACGACTTGCTCGGCTTGAACGTGTAGCTCAGCGACAGCACCTTGATCACGCCGAAGAGGTGCTCGAACTCTCGACCGAGCGACAGGCTGGGGGTGGCGGTGAGCCACAGCGTTTCGGCCTGCGCCCGCTTGCTGGTCGGCAGCACCAGCGCCAGATCAGCGGACAGCCCGACGTTGACCCAGGGCACGGTCCAGATCCGATGGCCGCCGACGCTGACCACGCTGTCCCTGAGCACCAGCTCGCTCTGGTGGTTGACGCTGTCGGCCATGGTCCACTCGTGGGTCACGTCGAGCGCGCCGTTGAAGTAGAAGGTCTGGTCGAACCACCAGGCCGCGGTAAAGCCAAAGGTCGAGGCCGAGTAAGGGTTGTAGGTGGCGTCGGCGGCCGGGGCTAGCGACAGCGCTGTCAGCGAGTTGCGCAGCGAGAACGACGTACCGCGGATGGGCGAGGGCGCCCGCTCTCCGGCCGCAGCCGCGGTCTGTTCCATCGCGCAAAACGAAATCGTTGCAAAGAGTGTCGCCAGCAACATAAAGCGAAACATCGCTTGAGATCGCTGCCTCTGCGAGCGGTTGCGGGTCATGTTCGACGCTCCAGCGGCCGTTTGCTCGGCCTCGCGTGTCGGAGGCGAGGTGAGCAACAATCGTACCTTGTTTGATCCTTTGAAATCATTACTATTTATTTTGAATGAAGCGAGCGGATGACAGGGCTGGCCCAAATGATCCATGGACGCTGGTCATTATGCACCACCTGCAGGTCTTTCGGGCAGGTAAAGGATGGCGTTAACGATCACCGCCAACACATCGCGGTCGCTTGCGATCGCGATGGCGACCACCAACCCGTTTCGAGCGCTGCGGCTCTGTTTGTCTCCGCAAGGGAGCACCCTTGCGGCCGATCAAAAGATAATTGAAGCCGCGCAGGAAAAAGTTGCCATCGGCCGCGGCAGCGTGCCAGTTGCCGCGCTCGAGCTTCTTGTTGTGGCGGACCACGCTGATCACGTCGACCGGTTCAAAGCGCTTGCGCAGCAAGCCAAACAGCTCGAAGCCGATCGGGCAAAACGGCTTGCCCTTGCGAAACGAGTCGCAGCAGTAGACCGCCAGGCAGCGCCCCGGCCGCAGAACGCGCTCGATCTCGCCAAAGACCTGATCGAGCGCTTGATAGTAATCGGGCAGTGCCGCGTCGAGCTTGCCGATGTCGCGCGGATCGTCGCCATAGGCGAGGTGGGTGGAGTAGGGCGGGTCCACGAAGACGAAGTCGGCCTTGGCGTCCTCGAGCGGCAGCTTGCGCGCGTCGCAGCGGAACACGTCGGGCCGGCGCTGGTACAGGTCATAGCCCAGCGCGCGGCGGCCCAGCTCGCGCGCCACGTCGAGCGTGGTGCCGCTGCCGGCCATCGGATCCACCACCAGGTCCTTGGGCTCGGTGTAGCGCTGCAGCAGGTTCCAGACGATCCAGGCCGGGGTGGCGCCGGCATAGGCCTGGTCGCCCTGCGACTCGTCGCCGTACTGCTGCGAGGCAAAGTCCCACAGCGTGGTCGTCATCAGCTCGGGCGGGCGGCGGGTCATGGCGGCTTTTCCCGGGGACAGAGCCTATCGCGTTCGGTAGCGCACGCGCACCTCGATGTAGTCGAGGGCCACCGTGGCGTCCGGCGCGCCCGGAATACCGGCGAGGCGACACTGGAAATTGAACGTGTTGTCCGACTCGAAAATCAAGTCCTCGATCTCGCTCGACGACGCCGTGGTCCAGTCGATGAGCGCCGCGGGCGGGGCCGGTAGATATGGCGGAGCCGCAGCGATACCAACCGAATTGCTCGCTAGCTCTTGCCAGCTCCCGGGAGGCAGCGCCGGGCCACCGGTCGCCCAACCCAGGAGCGTGGTGCCGACGTCGCCCGCGCGGTGCGGCGCAAAGGTGCCGCCGCAGTGCGCGCGCACGCGCAGCCCGAGCAGGTCTGCGGGCGCAACGCCCGCGACCGCCGTCGCGACCGTGAACTGGACAGCGGGCTGGCGATCCGCGCCGGAATCGTACTCCCAGGTGTCCTGCATGTACTCGCCGCCATATCCCCCGAACAGCACGACGCGGTTTCGAGCAGTGTCAAATGCCAGTGTGTGTTGCCGGCGGGCCTGGGGAACTGCGGAACCCGGCTGCCGCTCGACCCAGCTCTGGCCATCCCACTCCCAGGTGTCCTGCCACACAATTTCCTGGCCGTCGATCTGACCCCAGCCGCCGAAGAGCACGACGCGGTTGCGGACGCTGTCAAATGCGAGGGCGTGTTCGACGCGCGCCGGAGGATTGTCGCCGGCGGGCGTCCGATCGATCCAGTCCTGGCCATCCCACTCCCAGGTCTCCTGCAAATAGTCCTCGCCGTAGCCAGCGCCGCCGAACAGCACGACCCGATTTCGAGCGCTGTCGAAGACCATGGCGGGATCTGCCACCGCAGTGGCGATGGTCGTAGCGGGTGTCTTTTCGACCCAGGTCGATCCGTCCCATTCCCAGGTATCTTGCAGGCCCGCCTCGTCTTGGCAGCCCCCGAACATCACGCTGCGGCCGCGCGCGCTGTCAAAGGCCATCGCGTGCTCGGTGCGGACCGGGGGATTGCCGGAACCCAGTGTCCGCTCGACCCACGACGTCCCATCCCACTCCCAGGTGTCCTGGAGAAATAGGCTGGGGTACCGGTAGCCGCCGAACAGCACGGCGCGGTTGCGCGCGCTGTCAAAGGCCATGGTATGGCCATAGCGTGTCAAGGGATTGGAACCTGTTGTCCGCTGGGTCCAGGACAGCCCGTTCCACTCCCACGTGTCCTGCAGCGTTGTTCCGTAGTTGGTATAGCCCGCATACATCACGACGCGGTCGCGAAAACTGTCAAAGGCCATGGCATGGCCACATCGCGCCGGGGGTCTCGCGGTGACCGGTAGTTTCTGCGACCAGGACTCGCCCTCCCACTCCCACGTATCCCCCAGTTTTCCCGTCTGGTTGGCGCCCCCGAACACCACGGTGCGATCGCGCAGGCCATCGTACGCCATGGCGAACGATATGCGCGGTACCGGATGGCTTGCTCCGGTTGGTCGCTCGGTCCAGGTCTCGCCATCCCATTCCCAGATACCGTCCGAAGACGGCCCGCTTTGAGAATAGCCTCCGAACAGCAGAGTGCGACTGCTCGCGCTGTCGAATGCCATGTCGTGCCCAAACAGCGCCGGAGGATTGCCAGAGGCAGGCGT
>JAFGSX010000407.1 GCA_016934455.1 Deltaproteobacteria bacterium | reverse complement strand
AGCACCTCGACGCGCGCGCCCGCCTCGCGGAACAGCTTCGCCGTCGCCGCCCCGATGCCGCGCGCCCCGCCCGTGACCAGCGCCACCCGATCCGTCAGCTTACCCATCTGCAAATCCTCCTGCGAAAAAGGCCTTGGTCTTCTCGAACGACTCTGGGTCCTCGACG
The DNA here is from genome assembly GCA_016934455.1 of Deltaproteobacteria bacterium. Classification (GTDB taxonomy): domain Bacteria; phylum Myxococcota; class JACRCW01; order JAFGSX01; family JAFGSX01; genus JAFGSX01. The sequence goes on along the minus strand of JAFGSX010000407.1, from coordinate 7,526 downwards.
TTGCTGAGCGCCAGGCTCTTGTCGATGCGCCTGGCCATGCCGCACAGCGCGCGGCCCGGCCCCAGCTCGACCAGCCGATCCACGCCCAGCGCGGCCAGCCTCTGCACGCTCTCGGTGAAGCGCACCGGCCGCGTCACCTGCTGGATCAACAGCTCGACCACGCGCCCGCGATCGCGGTTGGGCTCCGCCTCGACGTTGCTGATCAGCGGCAGGCGAAGATCGGCGATCGCGATCTGCTCGAGCACCTCGCGCAGCCGCGGCGCGACCGGCTGCATCAGCTCGCAATGGAAGGGCGCGCTCACCGGCAGCGGCAGCGCGCGCTTGGCGCCGGCCTGCTTGAGCGCCGCCAGCGCGGCGTCGACGGCGGCGCGGTGGCCCGAGATCACGGTCTGGTCCGGCCCGTTGAAGTTGGCCGCCGCCACCAGTTGCTGCTGATCGGGCCTGCTCACCCGCTGGCAGACCTCGCGCACCTGCGACGCCTCGAGGCCGATGATCGCGGCCATCGCGCCCTGCCCTTCGGGCACCGCCTCCTGCATGAAGGTGCCGCGCCGGTGCACGGCGCGCACCGCGTCGCTCAGCGTCAGCGCTCCGGCCGCGACCAGCGCCGAGTACTCGCCCAGGGAGTGGCCCAGCACGTAGTCGGGCGTCGCGCCGAGCTCGCTCTCGACCACCCGCCAGGCCGCCACCGAGCAGGTCAAGATCGCCGGCTGGGTGATGGCGGTGCGCTTGAGCTCCGAATCGGGGCCGTCGAAGCACAGGCGGCCGATCGAGAAGCCGAGCGCGTCGTCGGCCGCGCGAAAGACCTCGGCCGCGACCGCGAAGTTGTCGGCCAGGGCCTTGCCCATGCCGACCGCCTGCGCCCCCTGCCCCGGAAACATGAACGCCAGCTTGCCCACGTCGTCTCCCCTCGCCCGCCGCCGGGACGGGCTCAATCGTCGCGCCGGACGGCAGCCACCAGCCAGCGCGGGATCGCGATCAGCGGGGCGAGCCACAGCTCCAGCGCCGCGCGGCCCGGCTCGTCGACACCGCGCCTGCGCGCCACCTCCTCGGCGCGGTAAAAGAGCAACCCCAGCAGCAGCAGCACGATCGCGATCGCGGCCACGAACGGCGCGGCCGGGACCTCGACCAGGTAGAGGGCAACGCCGCCGCCCGCCAGCGCCGCCAGCCCCGCGATGCCGTAGCGCAGAGCAAAGCGGTGGCCGTGCAGCAGGCGCGCCACCGCGACACTGGCGACGGCGCCGCTCAGGGCGCTGGCCGCCAGCACCGTCGCCAGCGCCTGAGAGTCGCCGACCCATAGCGCCACCGCCAGCGCCCCCAGCGCCAGCAGCGCGATGCCGAGCGCCGAGCGCCAGCAGACGGCGACGAAGAAGCCGCGCTGTTGCTCGGGCGGCGCGAACGCCGCCACCAGGCGCTGGGATGCACTGCCCACGCGCCCTCAATAAGAAGCCGTCAGCCCCAGGTCAAGCGCGGCGTGGTGCGTTCAGACGATCCCGCGCAGGCGGGCGACGATCGCGCCCAGGTCCATGGTCAGGGCCACCGCCACGTGCAGCAACAGGCCCCACCAGATCGAGCGGCAGCGCAGGGCCAGCAGCCCGAGCGCCACCCCGGCCGCGATCGAGCCGTAGACCTCGGCCTGCGGCTTGCCCAGGTGCAGGATGGCGAACGGGATGGTCTGCACCAGCACCGCCAGCGGCCCGATGTAGCGCGCCAGCGCCACGGTCAAGAAGCCGCGAAACAGAAACTCCCAGGCGACAAAGTAGAGCACGTAGCCCAGTTCGTGGGCGGCCACCGCCCAGGCCAGCGCCGGCTCCCCGCGCAGCAGCGCGGCTGCCTGCTGGCCGACGTAGGGGCAGAGCGGATAGTGGCTGGCAAAACCCGGAAGCTGCGACGCCACCGCGACCACCGGCAGCATCAGCGCGTACAGCAGCCCCGCGATCTTGAGGCCCAGGCGCCAATCGCCCGGCCCGAGCCCCATCTCGGCCGGGCTCAACCTCAGGCCGAGCCGCAGCACCAGGTACGGCAGCAGCAGAAAGGTGAGCGTGGCGCTGCCAAACCAGTACAGGTCGGGCACCACGGCGCGCCACGGCCGGTCGGCGAACAGCTTCGACAGCGTCGGGCCGTAGCCCGCCAGCGTTCCGTCGCCGCGCGCCAGCACGATGATCGCGGTGGCCGAGATCAAGATCGCGGCGGCGCGTGGATCGATCCCGGCGAGCTGCGCCCGCACCGCGTGCCACGCCCTGCGCACAGATTTTTCCACGCGCTCTCCCCGTCGATCGGGCCAGGTGTTGACACGACTTCGCCGTGCCTGTTAATACGGGCTCCGACGTCGAGGCTCAGTCTATTGAAATCACCAGCGAATTCAATCCAGCGAGGAGGTTCCATGACGGCCGATACCCCGTGCGTGATCGGCAAGGGCATCCAGATCAAGGGCAACCTCAGCGGCGCCGAGGATCTGGTCATCGAGGGCCGCGTCGAGGGCCACATCTCCCTCAAAAACCACCTCGCCATCGAGTCGACCGGCCAGATCGTGGCCGACATGACGACGCGCTCGCTCTCGGTGCAGGGCGAGGTGAGCGGCAACATCGAGGCCGAGGAGATGGTCGAGATCAAGGCCGACGCCAAGGTGGTCGCCGACATCCGAGCGCCGCGCGTGATCATCGAGGACGGCGCCCGCTTCAAGGGCCGCGTCGAGATGGACGTGCAGCTCCCCAACGACATCTGAGACCGGCCGCCAGGCCGCCAGCGAGGGCGCAATGACAAACACGATCATCGGCAACACCATCGTCATCGACGGCGAGATCAACGGCGAGGAGGACCTCGTCATCCGCGGCACGGTCAAGGGCAAGATCGCGCTCAAGGAGAGCCTCTACGTCGAGAACTCGGGCAACGTCGAGGCCGACATCGAGACCCGAAACGTCGAGGTCTCGGGCACCGTGACCGGAAACATCGTGGCCAGCGACAAGGTCGAGATCAAGTCCGACGGCCGCATGGTGGGCGACATCAAGGCGCCGCGCATCCTGATCGCGGACGGTGCGAACTTCAAGGGCAACGTCGACATGGGCCGCTAGCGGCCCGCAGCCAGATCTAAGGAGCCGCGCCATGGCCGAAGTGACGACAGTGATCGGCGACACCATACGTTTCGTGGGCAACCTGCAGGGCGACGAGGATCTGACGGTCCGCGGCCGCGTCGAGGGCACCATTCAGTTGACCCGGGCGCTGATCGTGGAGCCGACCGGCGTGGTCAAGGCCGACGTCTCGGTGCAAAACGCGGTGATCAGCGGCGTGGTGGTCGGCAACGTGACCGCCAGCGACTCGGTCGAGATCACCCAAGAGGGCCGCATGGTCGGCGACATCGCCGCGCCGCGCGTGATCCTGGTCGACGGCGCCTCGTTCCGCGGCCAGGTCGACATGGGCAACCTCGAGGGCATCAAGCGCGAGCCGGTCCGGCGCGCGGTCGCCGCCCCGTCGCGGCCGGCGGCTCCGCCCGCCCGCAAGCCCGAGGCCAGGGTCGCGGCCGCGCCGCAGCAGGCGGCCAGACCCGAGCCGGTCAAGGCCGCGCCCGAGGCGCGGGCCGAGCCGGCCAAGAAGGCGTCCCTCGAGGCTCCCAAGCCCAGGCTGATGACCGACAAGAAGCGCAAGGTCGTCGTCAAGAAGCACTGAGCGCGGTCGCGAATCGGGATGGCGCCCAAGATGACTGCGCCGCTCTCGACCACAGATCAGGCGCGGCGGGGGGCCGGGCCGAAGCTTTTTTCTGAGCCTGCGAAGATAAAAAGATTCGGCCCGATAGCGGGGCCCCGCCGGAAATTGACGAGACAGATATGAGCGGCGCATCTCGACAGTCACTGCTCGATCTGCTGCGAAAGCGCTCGCTCCGCCGCGGCGACTTCGTGCTGGCGTCGGGCAAGCGCTCCAGCGTCTACATCGACTGCCGGCAGACCACGCTCAGCGCCCGGGGCCACGCCCTGGTCGGCGAGCTGCTGCTCGACCAGATCCGCGGCGCCGAGTCCGCGGGCCAGGGGCCGTTCGCCGCCCTCGGCGGCGTCGAGCTGGGCGCGGTTCCGATCGCCAGCGCCGTCGCCTGCGCCTCCAACAGCCAGCCGCCCCGGCTCGACACGTTTGTGGTGCGCCGGCAGACCAAGGATCATGGGACCGCGGCGCCGATCGAGGGGATCGGGGCGCTGCCGAACGGATCGAATGTCGTGCTGGTGGAGGACGTGGTGACGTCGGGCAACTCGCTGCTGCGGGCGCTCGACGTCGTGCAGGCGGCGGGGTTTCGGGCGGGGCTGGCGCTGGCGCTGGTCGACCGCGGCGAGGGGGGCGTCGCGGCGCTGGCGCAGCGCGGGGTGCGCTGTCAGGCGCTGTTCACGCTGAGAGAGATCGTCGAGGTCAAGTGATGCGCGCGAAGCAACTGGTTTCGCTGCTCGCGATCGCGGCGCTCGTCGCATGCCAGAGCACCGGTCCGGTCCACATCGGCGAGCGATCGGCGCGGCCGGCGGCCGGCGACTACGAGCAGATCCTGGCCGAGCACACGCGGCGCGCCCACGTCTACGACTGGCTCGATGCCGTGGTCGACGTGCGCGCCACCTACCACTCGCCCGCCTTCAAGCAGGCTTTCGCCGCGGCGCGCGCGCGCTTCCAGGGCCGCGCCGCCGACCGGGTCGAGGCTACCCTGTTCGGCCGCGCCCTGCCCAAGGACCCGATCGAGCAGTTCGCCGACGTGGTGCGGCCGTTCGCCGACTCGGTGCCGGCCGGGCCCGACCTGAGCGACGCCGAGACCTTCTTCGTCGCCATGTACGTGGCCGACCAGGAGAACCGCTGGCTCACCCACGACTCGACGATCTGGGAGGTGGCGCTCAACGTCGACGGCGGGCCGCCGGTCGAGCCGCTCAGGATCGAGAGCGTGCGCCGCACGCCGAGCCTGGACCAGGTCTACCCCTACCTCGACAAGCTCGACACCCCGTACGTCTTCTACTTCGCGCCGACCAGCGCGGACGGGCGGCCGCTGATCTCGTCGAGCACGCGCAGCTTCACGCTGCGCATCGTGTCCAAGATCGCGGACGCGAAGGTCACCTGGCAGGTGGCGAGGTAGCGCGCCAGCGCCTGACCTCGGCCGTCAGCTCGGGGTGCTCCAGGTACCAGGCGACGAAGCGCGGCACGCCCTGGGCGATGGTGGTGGCGGGGCGGTAGCCCACGGCCTGCTCGAGCGCCGAGATGTCGGCCCAGGTCGCGGGCACGTCGCCGGGCTGCAGCGGCAACAGCTCGATCTCGGCCCGCTGGCCCAGCGCCTGCTCGATCAGCGCGATGTAGTCGGTCAGCCGCTCGCTCCGGTTGTTGCCGATGTTGTAGATCGCGCACCGCGGCAGCTCGGCCGCCTCGATCACGCCCCGCACCCCGGCCACGATGTCGTCGACGTAGGTGAAGTCGCGCTGCATCTGGCCGCGGTTGAAGACCGGGATCGGCTCGCCGGCCTGGATCTTCTCGCAGAAGATCCAGAGCGCCATGTCGGGCCGGCCCCACGGCCCGTACACCGTAAAAAAGCGCAGGCCGATGCACTGCAGGCCGAACAGGTGGCTGTAGCTGTGGGCGATCAGCTCGTTGGCGCGCTTGGTGGCCGCGTACAGGCTGATCGGCGTGTCGGTGCGCTGCCGCTCGCCGAACGGCAGCTCGGTCAGCCCGCCGTAGACGCTGGACGACGAGGCGTAGACGAAGCGCGGCGCGCCGTGCTGGCGCGCGGCCTCGATCAGGTTGACATAGCCGACCAGGTTGGCGTCGACGTAGGCGTGGGGATGGGTCAGCGAGTGGCGCACCCCGGCCTGCGCCGCCAGGTGCGCGATCTGGTCGAAGCGCTGCGCGGCGAGCAGCGCGTTCACGCCCGCGCGATCGGCCAGATCCAGCTCGACCTCGGTGAAGCCCGCGTGCTGGCGCAGCAGCGCGGCCCGGCCGCGCTTGATCGCGACCGGATAATATTCGCAGAAATTGTCGACGCCCACCACCTGGTGGCCCTGCTCCAGGAGCTGCCGCGCCAGGTGAAAGCCGATAAAACCGGCGTGCCCGGTGACCAGGATCCTCATCTCCGTCCCTCGACCGCGGAGCGCTGGCGCCGCGCGGCATACCAGTCCCGCGCCCGCAGCGCGCCGTAGCTGGCCACAAACCGCGCCAGGTTGGCCGGGTGCTCGACGCTGAGCAGCACCGTGACCGCCTGCCAGCCGCGCGACCAGCGCTGCTGCCGCGACCGGTAGCCGTCGCGGCGGTCGACGATGCGATCCATCAGCAAACGCCGCGCCAGCCCCGGCCGCAGCTCGTCGAGCACCGTCGCCGGCACCTCGGCCCCGGCGCTGCGCGCCCGCAGCAGCGCGACGTAGAGGCCGGTGCGGATGCGCCACTGCCGGGCGCGCTCGACCACGACGCGCCAGTCCGGCCGCCACTGCGCGATGGCGCGCCGGATGTCCTCGTCGACCCGGCCGTCGGCCATGAAGCCGTGCTTGCTCAGGTGCAGCGCCAGGTACAGCAACTGGTCCTCGGCGGCCAATGTCGGTATCTCGCGGCCGGCCGCGCGCAGGCGCACCGCCCGCCGCCACACGCCCGCCAGGTCGACCTGGTAGCGCTGCGGCTGGCAAAAGCCGCTGTGCAGCTCCACGCTCATCGCCAGCGGCGGCGGCGAGCGCAGGCCCAGCTCGTAGTCGGTGGCGCAGGTGACGGGCCGCTCCCGCGCCACCGCCCCGCCCGGCCTCCGGTAGCCCTGCTCGACGAGGAGCCGCGCCACGGCCGCGCGCTCGTCCGGCCGCACCAGCAGGTCCGCGTCGCACATCGGCCGCTCGCCCGGGTCCGGATACAGCGTGTCGACAAAGGCCATGCCCTTGAGGAACAGCAGGCCCAGGCCGCGCGCCTCGACCAGCGCGCGCACCCGCTCCAGCTCGGCCGCGCGCAGCATGTTGATCGCGCGGGTCGACATTCGAGATCGATCGGGATCCAAGCTCAACTCACGCCGTCACCGCTGGCGGTCCGCCGTCGTGCATCGCGGCCAGCGCTCGACGTGGAACATCGCCCCCGGATCAATTCTCCGCGCGCTCCCCGGCCGCGATCGGGATCACCTCCGCTTCCCGTCGGTACTCGCCCGAGAACTCGGGGATCAACCCGCGGAGCTGCTCGTAGATCTGCCGCTCGTCGAGCTGGTCCACCTGGCGCGCGACGTCGTCGATGCCCGCGATCAGCGCGCTCCAGTCCGCGGGCTTGACGCGGCCGACGTAGACCTTGTGGTGGCGGGTCTTGGCTGCCTTCTCGTCGTCGAAGGCCAGCTCCTCGAACAGCTTCTCGCCCGGCCGCATGCCGGTGATCTTGATCTCGATGTCCTTGTCCGGGTCCAGGCCCGAGAGCCGGATCAGGTCGCGCGCCAGGTCCACGATCTTGACCGGCTCGCCCATGTCGAGGATGAAGACCTCGCCGCCCCGGCCCATGGTCGCGGCCTGCAGCACGAGCTGCGACGCCTCTGGGATGGTCATGAAGTAGCGCTTCATCTCCGGGTGGGT
>JAFGSX010000406.1 GCA_016934455.1 Deltaproteobacteria bacterium | reverse complement strand
TTAGACCCTCAGCTCACTTCAGTCGATCCCGTTCGGCAGGGGGCCGGCGAAAGGCTTTTTTCTGAGCTTGCGAAGATAAAAAGACTTGCGCCGATCAGCGGGCCCCTGCCGAAAATTGGCTCAATTCAAGCGAGCTGAGGGTTTAGACCGCGATCGAGCGATCAAACACGGCCACCATCTCGGCGTGCCAGGTGTTGGGCATCATGTCGATCAACTCGAACCTGGACAGACGATATCCAAGCCGGGACAGCGGGCGGCAGTCACGAGCCAGGGTCACGGCATCGCACGAACAATAAATGATTCGATCCGGCAACATGTTAGATGACAAGATCTCAAGTTCTCGATAACCAGTTCTGGGAGGATCCAGCAGAAGCAGGTCAAAGCGTCGCGGCCGGTCGTGGAGCAACTGCTCGACCTCGCTCGCGTCGGCCTCCATGACCTCGATTCGGTCTGCCAGCCGGGCCTGCGCCAGGTTCGACCGCAGGTACCGGACAGCGCGCGGCTCCATCTCGACAGCCCTGACATGTGCGTCAGCCTGGGCCAGCGCCAGAGTCAGGTTGCCAGCGCCCGCGTGCAGCTCCAGGATCCGCCGCGGGGCGCATTCGGCTGCGCAGCGGACGACTGCCTCGCACAGGTGGCGGTTGCCCATGGCGTGCGCCTGGACAAAGGTGAGCGCGTCGTGGTGGAACGGTCCGTCCGCTCCCAGAGGCGCCACGACTCCGCTCAGGCCGCGGGCTGCGCCGGAAGGTGCCGCAGGATCAGCGATCGAGCCCGCCGCGCAGGCTTCGACCAGGTCGAAACCGGCGGCGCGCAGGTCTCCGCTAGCGGGTCCGAGCGCTGCGCCCTGACTGGCGACGAAGACCGCGCCGGTGGCCGGCGGGTTCAGGCCTGCCGCGACGTGCAGCTTTCCCGGTGGCCAGCCCCGGCTGCGCGCCAGCTCCAGTGCCCGAACCGTGGCCTCTCCGAGCGCCGGCAGCAGCAGGCCGCAGCGATCGATCTCGATCACCTCGGTCGAGCGCTGGCCGCTAAAGCCAGCGCGGACGCGGACGCCGTCGTGCACGACGCGCAGGCGCGCGCGCAACCGGTAACCCCACTCGGGATCGACGCGCACTATCGATCGCCCGCCCCTCCCGTAGCGCGGTGCGAGCTGAGGGTCGAGAATACGGGGCACGGCAGCCGCGTCGATCGACGCCATCCGCTTCAATTGGGCAACGGCGTCGTCGACCTTGGCCAGCGCCCGCGCCTCGGGCTCGATCTCGTGCCAGGGACAGCCACCGCATCGCGGCCGATGCGGGCAGCGGGCCTCGCGCCGCAGCGGCGAAGCGACCCGTCGCTCGTGCTGCAGTACCCGGCCGAAGGATCCGCCGCCCAGCCAGCGAATGCGGTGGGCGACGATCCGATCGCCGGGCACGCCGCCCGGCACAAAAAGGACGCGGCCGTCGAGACGTGCCACGCCCTCTCCGCCGTGCGCCAGCGCTTCGATCACCACCTCGCTGCCGGTCGCCGAGACAGACGCCCGGCACCGGTGCGCGACCGGCGATCGCCGGGAGCGGTTGCCGCGTCCGGGGCCGCTCCCGGATCGCCTCACCCCCGGCCCTCGTCGTCCGGATCGAGGTCGTCGGTGCGATAGAAGTCGGGATCGACGCGCCGCGCGGGATCGAACTCGATGGTCGCGTCGAAGAGCTCCAGCTTCGAAACCAGCTCCATCCTGATCGTCAAGTAGCGCGTCTCAGTGCGCAGGTAGATCTCCTGCTCGTCGGCACCGATGAGCACGCCCTGGTACTTGATGCCGTTGGCGTGGACGATCACGGATTGGTGTTTGAAACGCGCGAGCGGATCCGAGGCCTCCGGATCCAGGATGGTCTTCCAGCCCGGCGCGCTGGTCCGGTTCATTTGACCTCGCCCGCGTGGGTCGAGAGCAGAAGCTGCTCGAGCGCGCTGCGCTTGCGATCGTCCAGCGCGATGAACTCGACCCCCATGCCGGGGCGCCCGCTGTCGGGGTCGCCGAATGCCGTCACCCAGCGCACGCGCGCCGCCACCTGCAGCGGGAAGCGGGATCCCGGCACGTCGAAGGTGAGCAGGAGCGGATCGCCGACGTCCAGCGGGGTTGCGGTCCGCACGAAGGCGCCGCGGAGCGAGATGTTGGAGGCCAGGTCCACCTCGACCCGCCCCGCGTTGTGGAACTCGACCGGCAGCTCGACCTCGATGCGCGCGGCATCGCGCGTCTCGCGGTCGCGGCGACCGAGCGACGCGATCTGGGCGCGGGCGCGATTGATGCGCTCGGCCGCCAGCGCGTCGTCGGCGCTGATCTCGTCGAGATGATCGAAGCGCCCGACCGGCTCGCCCAGCTCGGCCACCACGGTCGCCACCTCGAAGCCGGTGTTCTCGTCGTCCGCATCGAGTCGGCCGGCCGCGGCCAGATCGGCCGGCGAGATCGCGCCGAGCAGGCCCTTGGCAGGCGTGTTCTCGACGCGCGGCGTCCCGCCGACGCGCTTGAGAAAGGTGATAACGGACGGCGCACCCCGTTTTCTCTTTGGCCGGCCTGCGGCGCTCGCCGGTGCGGGCGCCGCGTTTGAAGATGGCGTAGAGATGGCGGTGGTCTTCTTGCGCTTTTTCGATTTCACGAGACACCTACCTGCGCCGGGGGCACTCCGGCGCCGCCGTCCGCCGCGGTTCCGTCGCCGTCGGTCTCGGCCAGCGGACGCTGGTCTAGGATCTCGGCCGCCAGCGCGTCGAAGTCCTGCGCCGCGGCGCAGCGCGGGTTGTAGACCAGCAGCGGGATCTGCGCACCGACCGACTTTTCGACCTCGACGCTGTCGCGGACAATGGTGTTGAAGCAGTAGTCTCCGAACAGGTCGCGCGCCGCCTGGTGCACCTCGCGCGACACCGACTGCTTGGGCTTGAAGCGAGTCACCAGGCACCGTATCTCGTAGTCGAGACCGGTCTCCTCGAAGATGTCGCGCAGCGTCTCGGCCAGCATGCGCACACCGTGGATGCTGAAGTAGCCGACCGAGATCGGGATCACGACCATGTTCGACGCCAGAAAAGCGTTGAGCGTCAGCTTCGACAGCGCCGGCGGACAATCGAGCACGATCTCGTCGTAGCTGTCGCGCGCCGTCCTGAGCTTCTTGGCCAGCACCAGGTTGGGCAGCGAGAACGAGCGCTCCAACTCGCGCTCGGCCAGCGACAGCTTGAGGTTGGCAGGCACGAAGTGCAGGCGGCCGGCCAGCGGCGCAAACTCCACCGGCCTAGCAACCGCCGCCACGTCGACATTGCGGTCGATCAGCAGCTCGTGGGTGGTCGGGTTGATCTCCTCGATGTTGAAACCGAGACCGATGCCGCAGTGGCCCTGCGGATCGAGATCGACGAGCAGGGTCTTGCGACCGCGCTTGGCCAGAAAGGCGGCCAGGTTGATCGAGGTGACAGTCTTGCCCACCCCGCCCTTCTGGTTGGCGATCGCTATCACACGCGCCATGTTCGCTCCGGGCGAGCGGTCGGCTCCTCGCGTTCCTCCGTCTACCACCTAAGCAGGGCGCTATCAACCTGGCCTGCGGTGCGGGCGTCGGGCACGCTTGCGCCGGCGCGTTCCCCTGTTCACAGTGCGGGGCGAATCTGCCAGCATGGTGCACAGTGCCGCGGTCATTCGCCGCGCGGTGTCTACCAGGCCATGAGCACGACGACCGACAAGCTGCTCTGGATGCTGTTCAAGATCCGGCCCGTCGAACGCCGACGCGCGCTGCTGATGTGGCTCTACCTGCTGGCCGCGGTCAGCGCTTTCATCATGGGCCGCATCATCCGCGACACGCTGTTCCTGTCGCGCTTCGACCGCACCGCCCTCGCCTATAACTACGTCACGGTGGCGATCTCGGTCGCCCTGCCCGCCTTCGTCTACACGCGCGTCGCCGACCGCTTCCGCCGCGACAAGCAGATCCAGGTGGTGCTGGCGATCTTGATCGTCTCGCTGCTGCTGTCGCGGGCGCTGGCCGAGACCGAGGCCGCCTGGTTCTACTTTGCCTTTTACAATTGGATCGAGGTGCTCGGCGCCTTCTTGATGATCCAGTACTGGACCTTTGCCACCGACGTCTTCTCCTCGCGCGAGGCCAAGCGGCTGTTCGCGTTTATCGGCGGCGGCGGCGTGCTCGCCAACGTGGTATGCGGCGTCGCGGTGGCCGGTCTGGTCAAGCAGCTTGGGACCGAGAACCTGATGCTGGTGCAGGCCGGGCTGCTCGGCATCTGTCTGGTGTGTGCTGTTCTGGTCGGGCGCGAGCAGCGCGAGCGCCTGGCCGAGGCCACGGTCCATCGCCGCGCCGGAGTCAGGGCCAAGTCCTCGCGCGGGATCGCAGACGACGTGCGCGTCGTGTTTGCCTCCAAGCACCTGCAGGTCGTGGCCTGGATGACCGCCATCACCTTCATCTCGGTGCAGTTCATCGACTTCGCCTTCAAGGCGACCACCCGCGAGCACTTCCAGGGCGACCAGCTCAGCGTCTTCTATGGCTACTTCTTCTCGGTCTCGGGCGTGCTGGCAGCGCTCATCCAGCTTGTGGTGACCCGTCCGCTGCTCGAGCGCTTCGGCGTCATGGTGACGCTGATCGTGTTGCCGCTGGGACTGCTCGGCGGTTCGCTGGCGGGCGTGGTCTCGGCCGGCGCGCTGTGGGCCGCGACGCTGGCCAAGGGCGCCGAGAACACGTTTCGCTACTCGTTCTACGATGCGACGATGCAGGTGCTGTACGCGGCGGTCCCGGCCGAGATCCGGGGTCGCGCCAAGGCGTTTATCGACGGTATCTTCAAGCCGATCGCGATCGGACTGGCGGGCGGTCTGCTGCTGCTGCTGGTGCAGGCGATCGGTGTCCCGGTCGCGCACCTGTACTGGGTGGCGATGCTGTTCGTGGTGATCTGGATCGGCCTGGTTCTCGGCATCAAGAAGGAATACGTGAGCCAACTCATGGCGACCCTGCGCAAGAGCCGCCTCAACTTCCAGGAGACCGCCCTCGACATCACCGACCAGCGCACGATCGAGGTTCTGAGCCAGACCCTGTGCTCCAGCAACAGCCGCGAGGTCTTCAGCGCGCTCGAGCTGGTGCCGCGGGTGCGCGGCCCGGTGCTGCTGCCAGCGGTGGCCCGGCTGACCGAGCACGCGGCGCCCGAGATCCGGCTCACCGCGCTGCGCCTGCTCGGTCGCGGCGAGACCGAGGGCGCGTTCTTCCTCGATCAGATCTCCGCCCGCTTTGGCGACGACAGCGAGCAAGTTCGGACCGAGGCGATCCGCAGCTTCTGCGCGGTGGCGCGCGAGCGCGCCATCCCGGTGGTGAGGCCCCTGCTCTCGGACCCCAGCCCGTCGGTGCGAGCGGCGGCGCTGGCCGGGATGATGCAGCACGGAGGCCTCGACGGCATTCTCTCCAGCGCCGACGTCTTCAAGTCGATGCTGAGCGACCAGGCGCCGGCGGTGCGGCGCCAGGCGGCCTGGGTGCTGGGCCAGATCCGCGTCCGCAACTTCTTTCAGCCGGTGCTCGAGCTGATGCAGGACTCCGATCCGGTGGTCCAGAACGCGGCCATCGCGGCGGCCGGCGAGATGCAGAGCCCCGAGCTGCTGCCGGTGTTGATCTACAAGCTCGGGCGGCGCGACACGGCGCGGGCCGCTCATCTCGCGCTGGTGCGCTACGGCCCGCCGGCGGTGGCGGTCCTGGCCAAGGTGCTCGCCCACGAAGCGGAGGAGACAGCCATCCGGCGCCAGGTGCCGCGCATCCTGGCCGCGATCGGGACCGCGCAATGCCTTGAGCTGTTGATCGACCGGCTCGGTGTGCGCGATCCGGACGTGCGCTGGGAGGTGGCCCGGGCCGCCGCGCGGCTGCGCGATCGCCTGCCGCAATCGAGCATCGCCCCGGGCCGCGTCAAGCCGTTCCTCCACGATGAGATCAAGGCCTACTACCAGGGTCTGGCGGCGCTGGTCGACATCGGCGGGGTCGAGACCGCCCGCGGCCAGGATCTGCTGGTCGACGCCATCCACGAGCGGCTGGCGCGCAACCTCGATCGCATCTTCAGGTTTCTCGGCATCCTCTATCCGTTGCGCACCATCGAGATCGTCTTCAGGAATCTGCGCTCCATCTCGGCGCCGGTTCGCGCCAATGCCATCGAGCTGCTCGACAATCTGCTCGAAAAGGAGACCGCGCGGCTGGTGTTGCCGATTCTCGACGAGGGGGCGGTCGAGCAGAAGATCCAGTTTGGCGCCGGCGTCTTCGCGCTGGCGCGGCGCCAGCGCACCGAATGGCTGGCCGCCTTTCTCGGCGGTGACGACCCCTGGCTGCGCACCTGCGCCCTGTACGACGTGGGTGAGACCGGCCTCACCGACTTCGTACCGCAGGTGCAGGCCGGCCTGAGCGACCCCAATCCGCTGATCCGCGAAACCAGCGTGCGCGCCCTGAGCGTGCTGCTCGATCACCAGCGTTTTGGCGAGCTGTGCCAGCACCTGGTCGAAGAGGACGAGGGTGTGCGCCGCTACACCGAGGCGTTGCTCGCGCTGGCCACGCGCACCTCATCGCAGGTGTCCCTGGCGGCGGCGATGACCTGAGGATGCATGATATCGACCGTCGAAAAAGTGCTCTTTCTCAAGGGGGTCGAGCTGTTCGGCCAGATCGCGGGCGAGGACCTGGCCCAGATCGCACAGATCGCCGACGAGGTCGAGTTCGACCAGGATCAGATGATCATCCGCGAGGGCGACCTGGGCGATTCGCTGTTTCTGATCATCTCGGGCCAGGTCCGCGTGCATCAGGACGAGCGCGAGATCGCGCAACTGGGCGAGCGCCAGGTCTTCGGTGAGATGGCCCTGCTCGACTCGGAGCCTCGTTCGGCGTCGGTGACAGCGCTGTCCGACGTCACCCTGCTGCGCATCCAGCAAGAGGACTTTCTCGACATCCTGACCGAGAAGGCCGAGATCGCGCTCGGCATCATCAAGGTTCTCAGCCGGCGGCTGCGCGACGCGCTCAGGAAGAACAGCCAGTGACCGGTAGCCCGACGCGCGCTGTCGGTCTCGCCTCACCTGTGCGCGTTCATAAAAAAATAGGGCACGTGCGCCACGATCGCGCTGGCGGGCAACCGCGCGCTGCGCCGCTGTGCAGCCCGCAGCCGGGCGCGCTCGTCCCGGTCTAGAATCAGTCCCTGCAGCAGGACGCCGCGGTCTCGCTCGACCGGCCCGAGCTGCGGCAGCAGATCGACCTCCACCTGCCAGCCAGCGGTGCCGAGCGCGGTCGCCAACCGGCGACCGGCCATCGGGTCGGCGCCTGCGCGCCGGAGCGCGGCGATCGCGATCGGCGCCACCGCGGTATCGGGCGGGTGCTCGATGGCAGCGCCGAAGTCGGGCTCGATCGCCAGCAGCCGGCCGCCGGGCGCCAGAATGCGGGCGACCTCGGCCAGCGCGCGTTCTGGATCGGGCAGCCACATGAACAGGTGCTGCGCGAAAACCAGGTCGAAGGTGCCGGCGGCGAACGGCAGCGCCAGCGCGTCGCCGACGACGGCGGGTGGTCGCGCCAGCGCGAGCGGCGCACGACGGCGATCGAGCGCCACCACGCTGCCGGCCGCGCGCCGCCGCAGCTCGCCGGTGACGATGCCCGGGCCAGATCCCAGGTCCAATACCCGTCGACAGCGGGCGATGCCCAGCCGCCGCAGCAGCCGCGAGCGCATACCCGCCAGGCGCTCGGATTGCCGTTCGAGTTGGTCGTTCCGGGGCAGATCCGGGGCCTCGCTCACCGCCCTCCCCCGGCGCAGGCGCAGGCGCAGGCGCAACCGGCGCAGGCGCAGGCGCAGCTATGCCCGCCCGAGCTGTGTCCACCCGAGCTGCCGCTGCTGGCCGACGCCTCGGCCAAGGCCTTGAAGAAACTCCCGGTCGCCTGGTCGGCTCCGGAGAGATCGATCACCCCGGCGCTGGCAGTGCCGATCTTGACGTCGGTCTTGCCGGGCATCAGCGCCGAGGCGAAGCTGCTGGCCAGGTTCTCGGTCCAGCCCGCGAACGAGGCGCCGACGTCGCCTAGGCTGGGCGCCGGCATGCCGGCGGGCAGCGATCCGGCCGGCCGCGCCCCGGGCGGTACCGGCAGACCGGCGCTCGACGGCTCGGTTCTGGTCCAGGCCGGCCGGTAGTGGTAGCCGCCGTCGTGCCAGCGCTCGAACCGATCCTGTGAATCCCGGTCGAGCAGCAGCCATTCGAGGTGGCTGTCGACCGCGCTGTCTCGACGTTCGACCTCGCCCAGGCCCTCGGCCTCCTGCCAGGCGCGCGCGATGATCGTGCGATAGTAGGCGCGGGTCTCCTCGACGTCGAAACCGGCCATGCGATCGACGACGCGATCGACCAGCCCCCGCAGCGCGACCGCGAAGTCGATGTCCCTGACGAAGGATCTGCCCTCGGCTGCGACCAGTTCGTTGATGAATGCGTGCTCGTAGCGGTGCAGCACGATACCCTTCTCGGCGGCGGCCTTGCGCCGGGCCGCCTGGTCTCGGTTGTCGAACTCGAACGAGACGCGCACGCCGAGCGGATCTGCGTTGGTCTGGATCAGCACGCCCTTCTTGAGCAGGCCGAAGATCACCAGCGTCAGCACTTTGCTCAGAGGCAGCTCGAGCAGCACTGCCGCCTCGGGCGCGGTCAGGCCGCGCTTGATGCCACCGCCCTCGATGGTCGCCAGCGGCGGCAGGTAGGTGCGGCGGCGGCGGCGCAGCCACCACTCGAGCAGGCCGGCCAGCAGCAGCAGCGGCAGCGCCGAGATCAGCAGCGCCATCGGCGATAGCCAGAACAACAGACCCAAGCCGGCCACTGCCATCGCCCACAGCGACCAGCCGGTGCCCGACGAGAAGCGAAAGAAGAAGACCGAGACCAGCACCAGCAGCGCCAGGCCGAAACCCAGTCGCAGCGGGATGCGCTCGGGGGCGCTCCACCACAGGCCGAGCAGCTCGAGCCGCGAGATCTTCACCACGCGCTGCATCACCGAGCGCGGGAAGGAGAGCCCGACCAGGTGCGCCCGGTCGAGACGCTGGCGGCCGAGATCCCACACCGCCACGGTGTGGCCCTGGTAGAGAGCCTTGGAGGTGAAATTCGTTCCCTGGTGCAGCACCGACTCGGGGGTGACACCGGGCGGCAGGTGCACCGCGATCTTGATCTGGCTCACGCCGGTGAGCAGGTCGCCGTCGAACCAGGTCGGGGTGATGCGAAACGACGCCAGTCTGTCGTCGGTGGTGTCGTTGAACACCAGGTCCGGCATCGCGGTCTTGAAGCGCAATATCCCGCGCCTGCCGCCGGCGATGTAGTGGTTTCCCAGGTTGACCTCGACGCCGACCGGGATATAGCTCGAGTGCTGGATCGAACGCACCTGGTGCCCGTCGATGTCGGCGCTCATCGCGCTCAGATCGTAGCGCGCGTGCGGCAGCGCCACATCGACGACGTCGATGTCGTGCGCGCCGCCGTTGTTCGCAAACTCGATCAGGTAGGAGAGCTCGACCGAGGCATCGGGCCGGATCGTCGCCTCGAGCTCGAGGCGCGGCACGCTGAACGAGTACTGCTGCGCGGCCGCGACCGACGCCAGCCCCAGCGCTGCGGCGATGATGGCGATCTTTCTCATGCCTCACCTCCCGCGCACGCCCAGGTCGCCGCATCCCGGGGACAGCCGATCGCGCACGTCGCCATGCCGGTGCAGGTAGCGCAGCGGGCGGCCAGCGCGGTGCCCTCGCGCCACGGTTTGAACGCCGCGCCGCCCCAGACCGTCGCCCAGTCGTCGCTGAGCAGGTTGCCTGCGCTGCGCATGGTTCCGGTGGCGGGGATCAGGTCGCCGCTCGCCGTCACCCGCACGCAGCCCTGCCCGACCGCGCGCGGGCCGGGCTGGATGGCGTGCGGCAGGTGCTGCCCCGGCGACAGCTCGACCGGCGGCGCCCAGACGATACCGACCCCCGACTGCTCGGCCACCTCCTCGATCACCGAGGCCATCTGCGGCAACCCGTCGGGGCTCAGCGCGCCCGAGCCGCCGGTCTTCGAGACCAGGGCAAAGACCACGGCGTGCTCGACTCCATGGCCGCGCAGCGTGGCCGCGATGGTTGCCAGATCCTCGAGGTGACGCTCGACCAGCGGCACCACGCCCACCGCGTAGATCTCCCTGGTCTTGATCTCCTCGAAGCATTTGCAGGCGTTGTTCCAGTCGCCGTGACCGAGCATCACGTCGTGGTAGGCCGACTCGCTGCTGGCGAACAGCAGGTCCAGATGATCCAGCCCGGCCTTGGCCAATCTTTCGACGAGCCCGGCCTGCCGCAGGTCGGTGGCCCGGCCTCGCACGCCGGTGATCAGGCCGAGATCCTCGGCGTGCTCGACCAGGCCGACCAGCGCGCCCGGATCGCCGCCATGCGGCACCACGAACACCACCTGCGGCACGGCCAGCGCGCATAACTGGTCGACGATGGCGCGGCCGGTCTCCGGATCTCCCAGCTCGACGTCGGCGCACAGCGGCGCGCTGAGCTGGCGCCACGAGTCGGGCGCGCGTTGGTCGTCGAGGTCCAGCGGCGGGAAGCGCCGGCCCGGCCGCACCATCTGCCAGATCGCCTCGGCCACCTCGTCGACGTCGGCCCTGAGCCGAGCGCGGCTGGCGCCGCGAAAAGAGCGCGCGAGGGTGCCCACGACCGCCTTGATCGGTCTCCCCTCGAGCAGCAGCTTGGCCGCCAGCACCCCGGTCGTCGACAGCAGGCAGGCGGCCTTGGCGTTGGCCAGCAGCAGACCGCTGCCGTCGCGCTCGACCCGCAGGTGATAGCGGCCGATCAGACCGTCCTCCTCGCGCGTGAAGTGGTACAGGCCGGGACCGGGCGCCGGTGACGCGGGTTGCCGCACGATGAAGGCGTCGATGATCGCCTGTTTGAGCATGGATGGCCTCCCAGACCTACCGTTCGCGGTCGAGCCGACAACCACCGCCGCAGAGCGCGAAGTCCGGACAGCCCTGGCAGCGCTCGGGCAAGCCACAGGCTCGCGCGTCTCTGTCGCGCTCGCGGAACGACCGGAACAGCGAGCTGTTCCAGATGTCGTCCCAGCGATCGCGCAGCAGGTTGCCGGCCACCTGGTAATACGATTGACAGGGCAGCACCGCGCCGTCGGGCTCGACGCACATCGAGTACTCGCCGGCATTGCAGCGGGTGGCGCTCAGCTCCAGCTCGACGGGCGACAGCTCGCAATAGCAGGTCACCGCGTACCAGAGAAAACGCAGCTCCAGCTCGCGCGCGCGATCCCGCGCTCGGACCGCGATCGGGGCCAGCCGGGCCACCGGGATCGCGCTGCGGTGGCCTCGCCCGCGGCCGGCGGCGATGACGCTGTTGGCGGCCACCGTGCGCACCCCCAGATCGTGCGCCAGCGCCAGCGTCTCCTCGATCTGGTCGCAGTTCGCGGCCGTCAGCGTGGTGTTCGTGATCGTGTGCAGCCCGGCCGCCAGCGCCTGACGGATGCCGGCGACGGTCTCGCGCCAGGCCGGAGCGCCCACCATGGCGTCGTGCACATCGGCGCGATGGCTCTCCAGTGTCACCTGCACGTGATCGAGCCCGGCCCGCGCCAGTTGCTCCGCCAGCCGCGGTCGGGACAGCGAGCGTCCGTTGGTGTTGAGACCCACCACCAGCCCCAGCGCGGTCGCCTGCTCGACGATCGACAGCAGGTCCGGGTGCCGAGTCGGTTCGCCTCCGGTCAGGATGACGTGCGGCACCCCGATCTCCGCCAGGCGGTGCAGCACCCGCCGCCAGTCCTCTCCGGTCAGCGGCTCGCGTTGACGTCCGCGCTGGTTGTAGCAGTGAAGGCAGCGGTTCTCGCAGGCGTAGGTGAGCGCGAGGTCGACCTTGTGCGGAGCGCGAGCGCGGACGCCATACTGCGGCACGCGCGGCAGCTCGAGACCGCAGAACCGACAGCCCGGGCCCGGGCGCGCGAGCCGGTCGACGATCTGCCGCGCGCGCTGCAGATCGCGGCCGAGGACCTCGCCATCGACCCCGCGATAGCAGCGGCCGAGCTGCGCCAGCGCAACGGCGGTCGGTGTTTTCTCGAGCGCCAGCCAGAACAGGTGCGTCGCGGTCGGCGAAAGATGAAGCACCTCTCCGACGTCGACGAACAGCAGGCCGGTCGCATCGTCCTGTACCCGCAGATGGAGCTGGGTGGCATCGCCGTCGGCGCCGAACCGGTAGCGGTGCAGCCCCGCTTCCGGGCCGCCGGGCGCTGCCGTGGCACCGTCGCGCAGGCGCTCGACCAGAGCCGCCGCGTCCGCGGTTACACCGCGCCACGCGCTGCGCAGTGCGCTCACCACTTGGGTGCCTCCTCGAGCTGGTAGCCGGCGCCGCAGTAGCGGCACGTCACGAACGCCGCGCCGGCTCGCACGCTGACCGATTCCGGTCCCAGCGCGGCGCCGCAGTTCCTGCAGGTCAGCTCCTGTTGCTGCACGTCACCCGAGAGCTCGATCCGCTGCACGATCGTGCGCTGCTCGAGCCGCGGCCGCCGGGTCGCGGCGACGATCAGCGCCACGGCCGAGGCCAGCAAGACCGTGCCCACTGCGAGCCGGAGGATCAACCCCTGGCTGCCGATCAAGAAGATCACACCGAGCACGGCGAGCACCAGCGCAAGCACGACAAACACGCTCTTCATGGCTGTGGCCTGTGCGCCGAGTCGGCGACGAGCGCGCGCCCGCGAGCTCGCGGCCATCCCCCGGATGTAGGGAAATGGTCTACCTCATTGGAAAAAAAAGAGAAACAGCCGTGCGCCAGCGCACGATAATGGTGTTTGGAAACATCTACCCTGCCAATAGAGGGTAGGGGGTACACAATGGCGGTCGGTGCAGTCAATTCGAGCTCGGGCGCAGTTCAGGCGACCTCCCAGCCAAAGTCGCAGGTGGCAACGCCAGCCAGCGCGCAAGACAGCCTGGCGAAGTCGGCTTCCGGGAGCTTGGGGAGCATCGCGACATCGCGCGACACCTTCGGCGGCGAAGCGAACCCGGTCGAGCGCCAGGCGGTAGCCGACGCGGCCGAGGCCGCCGCGCCCACGCAGCTCGACTGGAACAACATGACGCAGGACCAGAAGTACGATTACCTGCAGAAGCTGACCGTAGCCAACGCGGGCGGCGACGCCAGCGCCTGGAAGACCGGCGATCGGGAGCTCAACTTGGTTGGGGTGCGCGGTTTCTCGGACGGCCAAGTCAACGGCAATGAAAAGGACAGGTTCAACGACACCATCTTCGCCTGCCGCATGGTCGACGGAAAAAAGGAGGTCTACGAGTACAAGGCGAGCACTGACCCGGGCGCTGACCCAAATGGCAGATGGCACGACAAGGGCGATGCGTTTCTGGCCGACGGATTCTACCGGGACACCTGGAGCAAGGGCACCGTGTCTGGCAACGAGCAAGGGCTGAGGCAGGAGAACTGGGTCAACGCCAACATCGACTACAACGGCAACGGCAAGATCGAGGGCGCCGAGACCTATCGCTGGAAGGCAGGCACCGACTGCCAGTTCCAGTTTCACCGCGGCGCGTCCGGGGAGAACGTCGGCAACAGCTCGGCCGGTTGCCAGGTGATCCAGGGCCAGCAGTACGATGACTTTCAGAAGCTGTTGAACGAGGCTCCCGACGGCCAGAAATTCTCGTACCTGCTCATCAACGGCAGCCAGTTGCCGACCGATGCCAATGCCGAGTTTACCAAGAGCGTCGGCACCTGGACCAAGGGAGTTGGCTCGGCCGAAGGACACGGTTGTTACGATCGGTATTTATTGCCGCGCCTGAGCCGGGGGTTGAGAGATATCGACGACCCACATGCCGGACTGGGGAGCGTCGACCCGATTGAGGATCCGTACATCGACGAGCAGAGACCCGACATAAACGGCGACAGTGGCATTGGCATTATCCAGGTGCCGGACAAGACGCCTCCCCCGCCTAGCCCGAGGCCTCCCTGGTTGTGGCCTCGATCAGGCGGTGGCAACAGCTAGCCGGCAGCGGCCTCGCCCGACCTCGAAAACCAGGGCTCGATTTCTCAGTCCCAGCTCACGATCAGCGGGATGCTCATCTCGCTGACCAGGCCGAGCCGCTCGGCTGCCGAGCCGCCGTTGACCGCGATCTCGATACGGTCGAAACCGCCGACGGTCGCCAGCAGCGCGGCCGGTGCAGCCAGGCCGTAGCTCAGGCTCAGGCCGTTGACGATCACGCCCCCGACGTCGAAACGAAGCGCCTCGGCAGCGACGCCGAGAGGCAGATCCGAGCGCAGGATGTTCGAGATAAGATTGCCGAAGCGATCGATGCGCAGGATCTGTCCGCACCGCCGTCGGTCCTCGAACACCGGTCGCGGCAGTTGCAGCTCGACCAGCCGGGGTACGGCCGGGCCGAGCTGGTCCACGGTCGCGCCCGCAGCCAGCAGCGCGGCCGCCGGAGCGAAGAGGTCTCGGCCGTGAAAGGTCGCCGAGATCGCGGGCGCCACCGCGGCGGCGCTGGTGATCGCGTGCGCGCGAAACTCGCCCGCGCTGGCCAGCGGGAAGAGCAGACCGTTGTCCGGTCCGACCAGGTGCAGCGCGCGGCCGACGCATTCGATCGCCAGCGGTAACCGCGCGGTGCCGACACCGGGGTCGATCACGCCGACGCAGACCGCTCCCGGCGGCAGGTAGGGAGCGACGTCCAGCAACAGCAGCGCGCCGGTCGTGACATCGTGCGCGGTGACCTCGTGGCTGATGTCGATCAACGTCGCGTCGGGAAGCCGCCGCAGGATGACGCCCTTGATGGCGGCGACATAGCCCTCGCGCGTGCCAAAATCGGTGAGCAACGCGATCGTCGGACGCTGCGGCATGGCGGCCCGCCTCCCTGTTCAGGACTAGCACGACCGACCTGACGATGCGAGCGCCGCCGGCCCGACCATTGCAGCAGGCAAGAGCGAGGTGTAGTGTGGCGACATGAGTGGCTATCTTTTTCTGTTGTTGGGTGCGCTGGCAGCCGTCAAGCCCGCCGTTGTACCGGCCCCTGCAGCCGCGGCCGCTGACAAGAAAAAGGGGGCCGTCGAATCTGACCGCGCCGCGATCGAAGGCATCGTCAAGCCCTTTTTCGCCGCTGTGCTGGCTGGTGAATACTCCAAGGCCATGGAGGGTCTAACCGACGTATTCGCGATCGACGAGGGCAAGCGTGGCTACCTCGCCGATCAAATGGCCACGCTCGAGAAGAAACTGGGTCGAGCGGTTCAGTACGAGCGGCTTGGCCAGCGGTCGCTCAAGGGGTCGCGGCGGATGGTGACTGTCTATTACGTGACCTACCACCCGCTCAAGCCTGCGGTCTGGGAACTGGTGTTCTACAAGCCACCGGCGTCGGCGACCGCGCCCGAGCGTTGGTACATCACGTCGCTTCGCTTCGAGAGCGAGAAGCCGGGCGAAATGGTGGAGGGGATCGAGCCATGAAGAAACCATCGTGGATCATCGCGCTCGCCATCGGTTGCACGACAGCGATCGGGGTCTCGAACGCGGCCCTGGCTGCCGACAAGAAGAAAGGGGAGCGGGACGAGGCCGCCGACTTTCTCAACGCGCTGACCGGCTCGACCGACAGCAAGGGATCGTCCGGCATGTCCGACCTCAAGGACGCGACCCGCAACGTGGGCCCGGCCTCGCAGGCGGCGAGCGAGGACCTCAAAGTCAAGATCAGCGAGGTCAAGGGCGACGGCAAGGTCAAGGTGATCGGAGCATTTGCCTCCAAGAGCATCATCGTCCAGAACCACAAGTGCGTGGCGCGCGCGCCGCGGGTCGAATTCTTCGAGGCACCCGAGTTCCCGTTTCACGCCGACAAGTTCAATATCTGCACCGAGCTCGAGGGCGGCGCCGGCCGCGCCATGAAGATGAGCGTCCAGATCACCACCGGCCGCGGCAAGATCATCGGCCGGGCCGAGAACGAGATCGCGGACTTCACCGGCAAGACGCGGCTCGATCACATCATCGACTTCCAGCCGCTGACGTTTCCCGAGGCTGGTACCTACCGGCTGATCGTCGACATCGAGGGCGAGCGGGTGGCCAATATCCCGCTCTTCGACGTGCGGCCGCCCAAGGGCGCGGAGTGACCTGGCACCGTCCCCCCATCACCGCGCTCGCGCTCGTCTCGCTGCTCGCCTGCGGCCCCCTGCCCGCCCCGGGTGGCGATGACGCCGGTGTCGCTGTCGATGCCGCCTCTCCGGATGCGGGCGTGGACCCCGATCTGCGGCCGGAGCTGATCGCCGAACGGCCCTACGCCGACAAGATACCGTCCGACTACGACGGCACGACAGCGCTGCCGCTGCTGCTGTCGCTGCACGGCCTGGGCAGCAGCGGGCTGGACACCGCGACCCGGATCGGGCTGATCCAGCGAGTCGACAGCCGCGGCTATCTGCTCGCCTACCCCGACGGCACGACCATCAACGGTCAGCTCGGTTGGAACGCTTCATGCTGCGGGGCGCTCTACTCCGGGGTCGACGACGTGACCTACCTGCGGGCCGTGCTCGCCGACATGGCCACTCGCTACCGGGTCGACCCGAGGCGGGTCTTTGTCGTCGGCGTCTCGAACGGCGCCTTCATGGCCCACCTGCTCGCCTGCCAGGCGGCCGAGCGCATCGCGGCGATCGCGACCCACGCCGGCACCATGTTCGCGGGCGAGCCGGATTCGTGCGCGCCCAGCCAGGCGGTGGCGGTGCGGCACAGCCACGGCACTGCCGATGAGACCGTGGCCTACAACGGCGGCGCCTGGATCTACGGCATGATCCGGATCTCGTACCTCGGCGCTCCGGAGGTGGTCGAGGTCTGGCGCGATCGCAACGGCTGCGGCACCAGCGCCGTGGCCGGGAGCGCCGATCTCGATCTCGCGATCGCTGGAGAAGAGACCCTCTCCAGCAGCTACGCCGACGGCTGCCGCGACGGGCAATCGGTGGACCTGTATGCCATGCAGGGAAGCTCCCACATCCCGGCCTTCAATCCGTCCTACGTCGACGGTGCTATCGATTTCCTCTACGCCCACCCCAAACCGGGGCCCTGATCCGGCCGCGGACAGCGGGCGCGGCTCAGCGCGGCCTGTCGACGAAGCCCGC
>JAFGSX010000405.1 GCA_016934455.1 Deltaproteobacteria bacterium | reverse complement strand
CTAGACCCTCAGCTCACTTCAGTCGATCCCGTTCGGCAGGGGGCCGGCGGAAGGCTTTTTTCTGAGCCTGCGAAGATAAAAAGACCTACGCCGATCAGCGGGCCCCTGCCGAAAATTGGCTCAATTCAAGCGAGCTGAGGGTTTAGGGCTCGAGCCCAGCAGGTCTCTCCCGGTCGCCGCCCGCCAGGCGTTCTACGGTGCCGGCGCGGGCGCGCTCCCGGCCGCTGACGCCGGCGACCTGCTCGCCCGCTGCCAGAGCAGCAGGCACAGCAGCACCAGCGTGTAGGAGACGGCGACGATCACAGCCAAGAAGCGGTAGCCGGTCAGCATGCTGGCGTACTCGGCCACGCCGCCGAGCGTCGAGCCGATGAGATTCCAGCCGAATAGATGCTCGGCCTGAACCCGGTCGCGAAAGACCAGGCTGAAGATCAGGTTGGCAAAGAAGATCGGCGAAAAGGTCATCAGGCTGGCCAGCGCGAAGCGCGCCAGGCCGCTCTCGATGCCGAGCAGCAGGCGGAGCGGCAGCACAAAAGTGGTAAGCGTCGACACGATCAGCAGGGCGTAGATCAGCCAGATCCATCGCAGGTCGCGGATCAGGGTGGCGCACCAGTTGGCGATCAGCACGAACAGCAGCACCGCCAGAAAGACCAGCGAGTTGTTGACCCAGGTGGTGCCGAACAGCAGGCTGAACTGGATCACGCTCTTGGTCTCGAGCAGCAGAAACGCGATGCCCATGAACACGAAGGCGAGCTTGAGCGGCAGCAACCCCTTGCCCATCAGCCGCTCCTGCTTGCGCGTCACGATCTGTAGCAGGATCACGTACAGCGTCACGAACAGGAACATGCCGAACATCGACCAGCGGTAGACCGTCGGTATGCCGCGCTGCTGGAGGTACAGGAAAGGCCAGTCGTCGGTGGGCGTATCGATCTGATGGCGGCTCGGGGTGGCGGGCGTCGTCGCCGACTTGCGGGTCGCCAGCACCACGAAGTCGTTTTCCTGGTAGATGGCGCGCGGGTAGGCGCCGCTCGCCTTGTGGATCAGCTCCTCGATCTTGGTGCGCAGCCAGCGCTGGCGGTAGAAATTGTAGAAGACCAGGTCGCCGCCTTCTTTGAGGACCTGCCAGGCGCGGCGCACCGATTCCTCGGTGAAGAGGTAGTTCTCGAGCCGGAGCTGGGACATCGAGCTGACCTTGACGATCGAGTCGGTGAGCGCGAACACCACCAGATCGTAGGTGCGCGTGGTGCGGGTGAGAAAGGCGCGGCCGTCGTCGATGACCAGGTTGACCTTGGGGTTCTGGTAGGCCCGGTAGGGATTGTGCTGCTTGCCGAGCTTCGCGATCGCGGGATCGATCTCGACCGCGTCGACGTGCTCGGCGCCGTTCATCAGCGCGGCGGTGACGTCGCTGCCCGAGCCGGATCCGATGATCAGCACGTTCTTGTAGGGCCCGACCGACTGGTCCTGGCTGCGAACCGTGTAGGTCGGCTGGTAGAACGACCTGGCCAGCGTGTCCGGGTGCTCCATGTGCTGGTGGCTGACGCCGTTGACGAAGATGCGCCGCGGATTGTGGGGCACGTCGATGTACTCGACCTTCTGGTAGGGCGACCAGAAGACCTGCAGCGGCCCCTGGTAGTTGGGGTCGGCGACCAGCTTGGTGTCCTGAATGGCGACGATGGTCGCGATCGCGCCGCCGGCCAGCAGCGGCAGCCAGCGAATGCGCCAACTACTCACAATGGGTATCAGCAGCGCGGCGCCGAAGATGGCGAACCAGGCGGTGGCCGGCACGGTGAGCAGGCTGAACAGCGCGAAGGCGATGATCCCGGTGCACGAGCCGCCGATGTCCAGCGTGTAGGCGGTCAGCGGCGCGAAGTTCTGGAACAGCTTGGCCGTGCGCTGCGCCAGACAGGCGCTGACGGCGATGACCGAGACCATGCAGACGACGAACGCCAGGTACGACTGCTCGACCGCGCTGCCCGGCGTCGCCGTGAAGTAGAGGTCGCCGCTCAGGTTGCCCTCCCAGGCGCTGAAGCCGGGCACCGTCGGGTGCAGGAAGTAGACGAACACGACCAGGCCGAGCAGCAGGTAGATCGAGAGGTGCAGCAGCACGCTCGAGGCGCGCGCCGACAGCAGGTGGTGAAAGGTGAAGCCCAGCCCCATGCCGATGAAGACCGCGATCAGCACCAGGTTGGGGAAGTAGCCCAGGTTCCAGATGTTGCCGGCCAGATATCGGATCAGGGCGAGCTCGAGAAAGAGCGTGAGAAAGCCCATGGTAAAGAGCTTGAGACCGTCCGCCGAGAATGCCGACGCCCTGGGGGCTGACGTCATCGCTGTCCCTTTCTGCTGCGCTCTCAATCGTCGCCGGTGACGGATTCGGGAACCCGCGTAGACCGGCCGGGTGACCCAGCGGGGCGCACTCTAGCGTGCGCGGCAGCGTCGTGTAAATCGCGAATGCGGCTCAGAGAGTGCTGTCGCCCTCGACGAAGCACACGCCCTGATCGCAGGCGGCGCCGTGCTCGCACGGCAGCAGCTCGCTGCAGTAGGGCGGCGTGTAGCGCTCGACCACCGTGACGCTGCGGCTCAGCGCCGACTCGAGGCCCTCGGCGTCGAACGCGGTCACTCCCAGGTGGTAGGTGGCCGGCGCCTGGAACGTGTGCACGAACAGCAAGCCCGAGACCTCGAAGGCACCGCTGCCGTCTCCGGGCTCGACCCGCAGGTAGGCGATGCCCTTGTCGTCGCTGGTGGCGGTGGCGTCAAAGGTGATCGGCGTCTGCAGCGGCGCGATCAGCGGCGAGCGCAGCCTGAGCGCGGGCGGCTGGTTGTCGCCCGCCCTGGGCGGGCCGCAGGAGACGGCCAGCGCCAGCACCGACACCGCAACGAGCACCTGACGCACCATGGCCCGACCATAACAGAAACGGACGACGATGGCCACATCGCCTCGCGCTCGGTCATTCCCGAAAGACCCTCAGAACCTGCTGGTCGGGTGGGGGCCCCGACGGACTTGCTCCGTCGGGGGAGGGTCTTCCCGAAAGACCCTCAGAATTTATTAGCCACGTCGACGAACTCGGCGATGACGTTGAACTGCTGCGCGATGACCGTCGCCAGCGAGCGCACGCCAGAGCGCTCGGTCGCGTGATGCCCGGCCACCACCACATCGATCGCGCCCTCGGTCGCCATGGCCGGCGTGTACTCGGTCAGCTCGCCCGACAGGTAGAGATCGCAGCCGCAGGCGATCGCCTCGTCCACCAGCTCTGGCGCGCCGCCAGAGCAGACGGCCACGGTCGAGACCGGTCGCTCGTGGCCCGCCAGCACGATCGGATCCGGATGCAGGTCGTGCCGGATCAGCTCTACCAGCTCGGCGAGCGGGGTCGGCCGCGCGAGCTGCCCTCGAAAGCCGATGCGCTGTCCCTTGTACAGCCCGAATGGCTCGCGCTCGACCAGGCCGAGCAGCTTGCAGAGGCCGGCGTTGTTGCCGAGCGCCGGGTGCAGGTCGAGCGGCAGGTGATAGGCGGCCAGCGTCATCTCGTGCTCGAGCAAGAGCTTGAGCCTTTGGCGCAAAGGGCCCGAGATCGGGACAGTATTTCCCCAGAACAGGCCGTGGTGCACGACCACCAGGTCGGCCTTGCGCTCGATGGCGGCCTGGATCAGGGCGCGGTTGGCGCTGACGCCGGTGACCACGCGCCGCACCTCTGGCCTGCCCTCGACCTGCAGACCGTTGAGCGCGCTGTCCTTGATCCTTTCAACTTCCAGTAGAACATCAAGCCAGTCGACTAATTCCCTTGTCGTGCCACTCATTTTTGCTCCAATCTTGGGGCGGGGCCCCGTCTTTTTCAGGGGGCGTCGGCCGCCTCCTCGCACGTCGAGAGTGAATCTCGACGTGCTCACCCCGGCAGCATGCCCTTTTTTTTTGCCGGCCCCCCGCCGCCGCGTTTCGGTCGGAGGTAGCGGCATATCTCGGCTGTTGCTCAACTAAAGTCTAACACTCTACGCCGCCGCAACCGTTGGTTGATGTTTGCGGCATAACTCCTTGATTTTTTACTGACCACACGGGTCCATGGCGCCGATCTGCCGCGTGTTGCCGAGTGGCCCGATGATGTTGAACAGGCCGGCGATGCGATCGATGCGCACCACCTGCTGCCGCTCGTTGATGGTCGCCAGGTCAGTGCAGAAATGGACTGTCTGGTCCGGACGCGTACCCTGGGTCAGGTAGACCGTGGTGCGCACCTTGGTCGGAGCGTTGGCCATGCAGCGGCCGCCGACGTAGGCCACGCCGTACAGGCACTGGGTCTCGCTGATGTGGACGCCGTCCGGATACCAGTCGGGCAGCAGTTGCACCGGGAAGCACGCCTCGCGCGTGCCCGGGAACGAGCAGATCGGCTGCAGGTAGACCGCCGCCGGGTAGCGCGCGGTGCAGCTATCGAAGTAGAAGGCGCGCACGATGAACTGGCCGTCGCCGCCGGATCCGAAGCTGGCCACCTGCTCGTAGTTGGCCGTGGTGCCGCCGCAGTTGTTGCACGACCAGACCGCGGTGCCCATGCGCGCGCCGTAGTCGCAGCCACAGACATCGGCGTTGCAGCCGCCGAAGTTCTTGTCGCAGACGATGCCGCCGGTCTCCACCTCGAGGTCCACGTTCTGCTGGTTGAGCTGGAACGTGCACTGCGTCCCGCCGCTGAAGGCGGTGCGCGAAAAACGTTGCTCGACGCGCAGGCTCGAAAAGCCCTGCGGCGGCTCGACGCCGGTGCCGGTGAGCTGGATCGAGAGCGGCGTGCTCCCGGCGTCGTGGTCGAGCAGCAGCGCGTCGCTCAGCGCACCGGCCACCAGCGGCGCGAAGCGCACGGTGAACTCGAAATCGCCGCCCGGCGTCACAAGCTGCGGCAGCGGCGGCGAGATCCAGCCGAAGCCCTGCGTGCTCTGACTGCCCGTCTGGTAGCGCTCGGGCGACAGGATGGTGGCCGCGCTGCCCCCGCCGTTGAAGATGATGGCGGCCAGATCCTTGGTCTGGCCGATCTGCACGTTGCCGAAGTCGAGGCTGGGCGGCCCCTCCAGCGCCGCCGGCGGGATCGAGCGGCCGGTCAGCGGCACGCGCACCTCCTGCCGCGCCGGATCGTCGCTGTTGGCGGTGACGACCAGCTCGGCGCGGTGGGTGGCGGTGTTGCGGGGCGTATACTGGATCCGGACATCGACGTGCTGGCCTGGCACGACGTAGTACGGAGGCGTCGGGTCTTCCACGAACTTGAACTGGCCCAGGTCGGTGCCGTCGAGGCTGACGCCACCGATGGTCAGCACCTTCTCGAGCGTTCCGTTGTTGATCAGATGGAAGATCGAAGGCATCGAGTTGCTGCCGCTGGCGATAAAGCCGAAGTCGCTGCTGGCCGGCGTCACCAGCAGGTTGCGCGCGCCCTTGAACTCGGAGTAGAGCGGCACCGGCACCGCGGTTGGATCCGGGCACGAGGGCTGGCAGGCCACGGCGTCGCTCTCGACCACGACCAGGCCGATATCGGCCTCGCCGTCGGCCAAGGTGTAGGTGATGACGACATCGGCCGTGAGACCGGCCTCGATCACGGCCGCCGCGGCCGCGCCTTCGGGCGAGAGCGCGAACTCGGCGGTGGTGCCGGTGTCGCGGTGCACGCTGAGCAGCCGCAGGCCGGTGGTTCCGACGTTCTTGATGGTCAACACGCGCTCGATGGCCACCCCCAGGAAGGGGCTGCCAAAATCGATCGGCAGGTCGTTGACGATCGAGATGATGCCATCGCCGGTCGGGATCGAGCTCTCGGGCCGGCTGTCGGGCGCGTCGTGGTCCAGGATGCCGGCGTCGACGTCGAACGCTGTGCAATAGTTATTGACGCAGCGGCCACCCAGCTCCTCGCAATCCTGATCGGTGACGCACGGCGTCAGGCCGGGCTGCTGGCAGACGCCATTGAGGCAGACCTTGCCGGACGGGCAGTCGAGCGTGGACTTGCAGTTGCCGGTGACCACCTCGGCGGGCTGGCAGCCCGCGGCGAGCGCGAGCAGCAGCGCGACGGGCACGGCTGGCAGACGGTGGACCCGGATCATGACCCGCCTCGATTCCAGGCAGCGCCGCCCGTGGCGTACGCGCCGGTCGCGCGCCCCTCATTAAATAGTATCGCAATCGCGGCCAAAACGGCGTGAGCTAGCAATTGTCTCCGTCGACCTGGATGTCGACGATGGCGGGATTCTGGCCGGTTCCGTCGTGCGTGATGTAGAGGTTGGCGTCCTCGCAGTTTATGATCTCGCTGTCGTTTTCGTACTCGAGCTGAAAGCTCTTGCTCTCGCCCTGGTTGATGGTGAAGGGCGTGGTCCAGGCGGTAGTGCCGGTGACGTGGAAGCCGGGGACGCCGCTCTGGGTCAGCTCGTACTGCTCGGTGATGATGGGGGCGGTCGCGACCAGCGCGACCCGCACGATGGTCAGCGTCGCCTGGCCGGTATTGGTCATGACAAAGTCCTTGACACCGTGCAGCGGCGTGCCGGAGGCGGGTACCACGATCGGTTCGGGCACCACGGCCAGGGTCCCGGCGCTGCCCCCCACCACCAGCACCTCCCAGGTCCGGTTGTTCTGGATATTGGTGGGCAACAGCAGCTTGGTGCGCAGCGGTCCGGACTCGGTCGGCGCCCAGCGCACTTTGACAAAGGCCTCGTCTTCGCCACCGGCCGTGGCATCGGCCTGCTCCAGGAGAAAACCCTTGCCCAGGTGCGTGTCGTCGGCGCGGTAGACGCCGCAGCTCAGGACCGCGCTCTCGTCCACCGCGGTGCACTCGATGTCGGTCGGCGCCGGCTCGCAGACGCCGTTGTCATTGATGTCGAGACAGCTCGTGTTGACTGCCACCTGGTTGTTCCTCAGGTTGTAGACGCGGACCGGCATGACCTTGCTGGTGCCGCCAGCCACCTCGCCGAACTGCAGCACGGGGGGGTCGACCTCGATACCGTCACCAGCGCCGACGCCGATCAGCGCCATGTCGATGCTGCTCGGCGGCACCTGGGCATCGGTGTCGATGTGCAGGTTGCCGGCCGCGCCGCCGATGACGGTCGGCGCGAAGGTCACGCTGATGTCGAGGTAGGTCTTGGCGTTCTGGGAGACCCCGCCGCAGGTGACCCGCGCCGGATCGAGCTGGATCGGCCAATCGGTCACCTCGACCATGCCGCCCAGGCCGTCGGTGTTGGGCACGCTGGCGCCGGTGCGGGAGAAGAAATCGCCGGTGACCGACGGCTCGAGCACGGTCATCACCGAAGTGCCGTCGTTGATCAGGCGCAGCGTGCGCACCACACCCGGGCTGCTGGTGGCCACGACCGTGGCGCCGAAGTCGAGCTCGGGGCACGGGTTGGTCTCCACGTACTCGTCGCTGTCGGCGTGGTAGACCCTGCACATGGTGGCGATGTAGGCGGCGTCGCTGGCGATCGGACGGCCCTGCAGCGCGGCCGAGATGATGCCCCCGTTATCCGGGTTGTTGCTGACCAGCTTGATGGCCGCGCTCTCGGTCCCGACGCCGGGATCGCCGGCGGTGTACGCGATGCGCAGCGGCAGCGAGGCGTAGGGATCGACCGCCGTCGGCATGATGCCGTCGAGCGCGAAGTCGCCGACCTTGTCGACAAACGAGAAATCGCTGATGGTCAGCCCGCCCTGGCCCTTGTTGGCCAGCGTCAGCTCGGCGACGCACCGCTCGCCGGTCTTGACCAGACCGAAGTTGTGGGCCGCGGGCTCGAGCACGCCCGCCGCCGACCAGTCGCCCATCTCGTCGCATTCGCAGCCGGAAAAGGGCAATCCGACCACTGCCAGCACCAGCGCTCCGCGGCACGACATTCCAGCTCTTTCCATGGCCAACCTCCGCAATATGAGGAAATTGAAGCGCGCGCCGCGCGCCGCGTCAACCGCGGCGGCGGTAGGGGATCGGATCCGGCACGCCGGCGCCGACAAAACCGCGCAGCCGCAGCAGGCACGATTCGCAGACGCCGCACGCCAGCTCGTTGTCCTGGTAGCAGGACCAGGTCAGCTCGAGCGGTGCGCCGAGCGCCAACCCTTGCTGCACGATCTGGGGCTTGCCGAGGTCGATGAGCGGGGTGACGACCCGCAACCTGGTCTCGGGCCGCGTGCCCAGGTCGGCCGCCTGCTCGAAGGCATCGAAAAACGGCCGCCGGCAGTCGGGGTATCCCGAGCTGTCCTGCTCGACCGCTCCGACGAAGATCGCGCGCGCGGCCAGGACCTCGGCCCAGCCCACCGCGATAGCGAGTAGCTGGCCATTGCGAAACGGCACGTAGGTCGACGGCACCTCGCCCACCGCAAAGGACGCCGCCGGCACCGCCGGGCCGCCCTCGACCAGACTGCTGCCGCCGACCTCGGCGACGCTGGGCAGCTCGACCACCAGCCGGTGCGCCGCGTGCAAACGGTCGGCGATGGCGTGAAAGGACTGCAGCTCGCGCGCCTCGGTGCGCTGGCGGTAGTTGACGTGCAGCAGCGCCAGCGCGTGCTCCTGCGCCGCGATCGCCGCCGCCACGCACGAGTCCAGGCCGCCCGAGAGCAGGACCACCGCGATCGGTCGCGCGGTCTCGACGGCGGCTGGTGAGCTGGGCATGGAGGAGTCTGCTGCGGGCGCTGGCCTGCTACAGCTTGGCCTGCAGCTTCTTGCACTCGCCCTGGTAGATCAGATTGTCGGCGTAATCGCCGTTCTTGGGATCGGCGCCCACGCAGAAGTCGAGCTCGGCCTTGGCCTTCTCCTTGTCGCCCTCGGCCAGAAACGACTCGGCCAGGTAGGCCCGCGTGCGCAGCGCCTCGGGCGAGATCTGCTTGCTCTGCTCGAGCAACTTGATCGACTTCTTGTTGTCGCCGCCGGCGATGCCGGGCAGCGTGAAATAGTAGCGGCCGAGCGCGCGCGGCGGCCCGCCCCAGGCGTACTTGGGATTCATCTCCATGGCCTTGCGGATCCACTTTTCGTACTGCTTGGGCAGGCCGTCCCAGACCGCCTTCATGATGCCCGAGCCGGTGGCGTAGGTGCCGAGCGAGGCCGCGCCCCAGAACTGCGCCTCGATGCCGTCGGGCTTGAGCTGGGTGCCGGCCAGCCCGGCGTCCCAGCCGATCTTGCCCCACTTGGCCTTGCCCTTCTTGTCGGCGGAGATGTCGCCCAGCCAGAAGGCGACGCGCGCGATGCGCCACTGCGCGTCGTAGCTCTTGGGATCGAGCGCCAGCAGCTCCTTGGCCTTGGCCAGCGAGGCCTCGGCCTTACCAGATTGGTGACGCGCCTCGTAGAGCTGATCGATCTGCTTGACCAGGTCGGCGATCTGCGCCGCCTTGATCTGCTCGGGGCTCGGCGCCGCTGCCTCCGCCGGTGCCCCAGCAGGCGGTGTCTCGGGTTGCGCCGGTGCCTCGCCCTGCGCCCACAGGGCGCACGGCAACAACAATCCTGTCATCCACGCTGCGAATCTCATCGGAGAGCCCTCCCGTCTAGAAGACTATCGAAGCATAGCCCACCCACATGCTGGGCGAGCCACGTTTTTCTACATCGAAGCTGGTGCTGTGCTCAAGCAACTGGCCGCCGGTCGCGCCGCGCGCCGCCGCAAAGGCGGTGGCCGCGCCGGCCGCGCCCGGACAGCAGGCGCTGTGATTGGCCAGCGCGTGCTCCATCGCCGCCGCCGCATCGAGAGCCAGCAGCCGGTCGATGAACGGCCGATCGTTTTCCTCCCTGGACCAGCGCAGCGCCTGCTCGCCAGCGCCCTTGGGCATGAAACCGTAGTTGCGGCCGTAGTGGGTCAGGTCGGTCGAGCCGATCGCAACCGCGCGGCGGCCGTTCCCGGAGGCCCGGTCAGCGGCCCAGCGCCCCATCTCGAGGGCACCCGCGCCGGGCGCCACCTGCACGGCGACGACCGGGCAGTCCGGCCAGATCGCGCGCACGAACGGCAACTGCAGCTCGATCGTGTTGTCGGGATAAAAACGGTCCGGCGTCTCGATCTCGGCGCCGAACTCGGTCGCCAGGGCAGCGGCGAAATCGGCGTCGACAGCCACCTCGCCGATCGGCGTGCCAAAGGCGCCGCTGGTCATGCAGACCGGCCGCTCCCCGGGCCGCATGTGCCCGCCAAACAGCAGGACCAGATCGGGCGCGGCCGGGCGCAGCGCCGCAAAGGTGAGCGCCGCGATGCGACCCGAGAAGACCCAGCCGGCGTGGGGCACGATACCGGCGACGGAGGCGGACGGCGTGCCGGCGAACGACCGCAGGTACTCGTCGATCGCCCGCTGACAGGCTCGACTCTCCGCGGGATACCAACCCTGCTCCGCAAAATGGGGTGGTCGCACCTGCATCGCGCAGCCCTCCTCCCTCGAGGTCGCCCGACCGGATCGGCGACCACCATATCGCCCCGACCTGCGCCGGGGCAACGCCGGAGTCAGCACCGGTGCCCGGAGGCGCCAATCTCGGCCCGTGCCCGGTAAAGGAAACCGGCGCTTGACGGGGGACGGCGGTGCCCTTAGAAGGGCCATGGCGTCCAACACAACATGACGAGGGTGACTCGTTCCGCTCGAGGGAGATACTCATGGACTCACGGCTGGTTGCGATTCGACTTTGCGCCCTGGCATTGCTCACGGTCGGCAGCACGGCGTGCCCCCCTCCCCCCAAGCCGGTACCGCCACCAGATGTGGCCCAGCCGCTGACCGTCAACGAGCTGTGCCGGATCTACCTGTCGCGCATCGACAACAGCGACCTGTTCGAGTCCCCCTACCTGTGCTACCACCGCCAGCTCGCCGCGGGCAGCGATTACACCGATGCCGAGGTGGCGCGCGACTGCCGGCCCGGCACCTCGGCCCGGGCCTGGGTCGACGAGCTGTACCAGGCGCTTCAAAACGGACACGTCAAGATGGACTGGAAGCTGGCGCGCGAGTGTCTGGACAAGTCGCGCGAGCTGCGGCGCAACAACCCGGGCTACGCGCTGGTCACCAATCCCGACTGGAAGGCGCTCGAGGAGGGAGCGTGCAAGACATTCGTGCAGGGCAACGTCGCCGACGGCGAACAGTGCCGCCTCGACTGGGAGTGCATGGACGGCAGCGGCTGCTACGCCACCGACGGTTTCGACGAGTCCAGCCGGCGCTGCATGCCGCCGGCGACGGTCGACGAGCGGTGCTCCGACTACCGGCCGTGCGACGCCATCTCCTGGTGCGACTCCGGCGGCACCTGTGTCGCCAAGGCCGAGGACAATCAGCCGTGCGTCTCCTCCAACTACGGCGACGACTGCCTGTCCGGCACCTGCACCGGCAACCTGTGCGCACCGGCGACCGTTCTCAAGTCGTTGGGCGAGGAGTGCTCTGTCGACGAGGACGGCTACAATAATTGCGATGGGTCGGCCGGATGCATCACCTGCGGCCCCGATTCCGAGGGCGGCCCATTCATCTGCCGGGTGCTCGGCGGCATCGGCGCCTACTGCCGCGACCGGTACGATTGCGCCGGCGACCTGGGGTGCAACGAGTACGTCTGCTCGGCCGAGCCAGCGGGCGCGGCCTGCAGCTACAGCTACGGCACCACCACCGAGCTGGTCTGCGGCGAGGGGCTCTACTGCTTGCCCAAGGTCCCCTCTTGTTCGCAGTACGCGACGCCGCAGCAGTGCAACAGCCAGACCCCCGACTGCGGCTGGGACAGCGACTACGAGACCTGCGACTGGGCCATGGGCCAGTGCTACACCGAGTCCGAGATCCCGACCAGCGGGGCGTGTCTCAACGGCTTTATCTGCTTCACCGGCAGCTACTGCCGGCCGTCGGACGGCACCTGCCAGCCGCTGGCCGGTGAAAACGAGGCCTGCTCCGACGACGGAACCGCCGGCGCACCGTGCGGCGATCTCCTGGTCTGCGTCGAAAACGTCTGCCGCACTGCCTGCGACTACAACGAGGACTGCCAGGCAGGCTACTACTGCAGCGACGACTACACCTGCCAGCCGCTGGCGCCGACGGCGTGCGACGACGACACCATGTGCCCGACGGATTTCTACTGCGTGGTGCCGGAAGACCCGTGCGACGGGCAGGAGGAGCACATCTGCTCCAAGCTCGAGCTGTGCAAGATCACACCGGATCCCTACTGCAATCCGGTTGGCGACTGCGATAGCCTGACCTCGGCGACGGCATGCGGCGCCAACGCCGAGTGCGTCTGGATCTCGGCCGGGAGCAGTCCTTTCTGCGACAACAAGTGCCGCGCCCACGACGAGGACCAGACCGCCTGCCTGGCCACCGCCACCTGTAGCTGGTACGTCGATGCCTATGGCTACACCTACTGCATCTCCGAGTGCCTGTACCTGTGGAACGACGAGGCCGCCTGCCGCGCCAACACCGCGTGCGTGTTCGAGACCGAGC
The DNA here is from genome assembly GCA_016934455.1 of Deltaproteobacteria bacterium. Lineage (GTDB taxonomy): Bacteria > Myxococcota > JACRCW01 > JAFGSX01 > JAFGSX01 > JAFGSX01. Next base: position 2,290 of record JAFGSX010000405.1, on the reverse strand, counting down.
CGCTGTGCGAGCTGAAGGCCCCGATCGGATCCTGCGAGCGCAAGCTGGCGGTCGGCGAGCCGTGCACCGACTCCACCCAGTGCCTGTCGGGCGACTGCGCCACCGACGCCAACGGTGACGACCGCTGCGCCGTGGCGCTCACCGGCTGCAACCGGGACGTGGCGTTCATCCGCTCGGCGTTCCTGCTCGGCCTGGTCTTCCTGGGCGCGCGCGGCCTGCGCCGGCGGCGCAAGGCGTGATCGGCTCGTCGTGGGCGTGCCCTCCAGGCGGGCGATCGGCTCGTGAAAACCACGCCGGCCGCGATCCGGCTGTTCGCAGCCGCGGCGCTCGCGCTGGCCACGGCCTGTCAGTGCGAGCCTGATCCGGTCGCGCCCAAGCCGGAACCCGGCCAGCCGCTGACCGTCGAGGAGCTGTGCCGGGTCTATCTGTCGCGGATCGCCAACAGCGATCTCTTCTACGACCCGCTGCTCTGCTATCAGCGAACGCTCGCGCGCGGCACCGACTACACCGCCGCAGAGCTGGCTCGCCGGTGTCGCCCCGGCAGCGAGGCGCGCAAGTGGGTGGACGAGCTGTACCGGGATCTGCGCGCGGGTCGAGTCAAGATGGACTGGCGGCGCGCCCGCGAGTGCCTCGATCGGTCGCGCGAGCTGCGCCGCGACAATCCGGGCTACAGGTTGATCGACGATCCGGAGTGGAACGCGCTGCGGACCGGTGCCTGCGTCGACTTCGTCCACGGCACCGTCCCGGACATGTCTCCCTGCAAGCTGGACTGGGAATGCCGGGACGGCCGCGGCTGCTACGCCGTGTACGAATTCGACGAGGACCATCGCGTCTGCGGATTGCCGGGAGTTGACAACGAGAACTGCGGCGACTACCGGCCTTGCGCCGATGGCTACTGGTGCAACGAATTGTGGATGTGTCAGCCCAGGGCGGCGGACGGCGAGGCGTGCGATCCGGATCACTGGGGCATAGATTGCATGTCGGGTAGCTGCGGCGGCGATGGCCTGTGCGATCCCACGCCGGTGCTCAAGGCGCTGGGCGAACCGTGCACGATCGACGTCGACGGCACCGATGACTGCGACAATGCGTCGTACTGCGTAAACTGCCGCCCGGCCTTCGCCGGGGGCGCAAATGCGTGCCGCATCCTCGGCGGCAGCGGCGCCTACTGCCGCGACTGGTACGACTGCGTCCTCGACCTGGGTTGCCGGGACCACGTCTGCTCGGCCGAGCCAGCCGGCGCCACCTGTGCGGCTGGCGCCGGCACCGCGTCCCAGCTCCTGTGCGAGGAAGGGCTGCGCTGCGTGCCCCTGGTCGCGTCGTGCGTGCAGCACGCGTATGAGCAGCAATGCAACCTGCAGGCGCCGCGCTGCGGCTGGAACAACGAGACCGGCAACTGCGAGTTGGGCGAGGGCCGCTGCTTTTTTCCGGAAGAGCTCCCGCTGAGCGGGCCCTGTCTCAACGGCGGGTACTGCGGCGACGGCGCCTGGTGCCGGCCTGCCGACCGCACCTGCCAGCCGCTGGCGGGCGAAAACGAGGCCTGCTCGCCCGACAGCAGCGCCGGCGCCCCGTGCGCGAGCGGCCTCGTCTGCAGCGACGACGTCTGCCGCGAGGCATGCGGCTACGACGAGGACTGCCCGGACGGCTCCTTCTGCGGCCAAGACGCCGTCTGCCGGCCGCTCACACCGGGCGCCTGCAGCGATTCGGAGCAGTGCCCGTCCGACTTCTACTGCGCGGTGCCGCCTGACCCGTGCGCCGGCCAGGAGGAGCACATCTGCGCCAAACTCGAGCAGTGCCAGATCTCGCCGCTATCGTGGTGCAAGCCGGTCCTTGACTGCCTGGATCTGTCGTCGATCGCCTGCAACACCCACAGCGAGTGTTTCTACTACCAGGGCTACGGTTGCCTCAATCACTGCGCCGAACACGACCAGCACGAGGGGCGCTGCCGGGCCGATCCCGAGTGTGCCTGGTGGGCCGAATCCACCGTCTGCGATTCCAGGTGCTACGCGATCGGCGACGACGAGGCGGCCTGCCGGGACGACGCTCTGTGCAGCGTTGTCGTCAGCCGGGTCTGCGCGCTGCGGGCACCCATCGGCCGCTGCGAGCGCAGGCTTGCCGTGGGCGAACCGTGCACGGCACACGACCAGTGCCTGTCCGGGAACTGCGCCACCAACGCGTATAGCGGAAATACCCAGTGCGCGGTGGCGACCAGCGGCTGCGACCGGAACCTCGGCTTCATCCGCTCGGCGTTCCTGCTCGGCCTGGTCTTCCTGGGCGCGCGCGGCCTGCGCCG
>JAFGSX010000404.1 GCA_016934455.1 Deltaproteobacteria bacterium | reverse complement strand
TGGGCGACAGCAGCCGCCGTCTCTCGATCAGCGCATCCAAAATTTTTGGGTTGGCGTCGAACACGAACTCGCCCACGCACAGACCGGCCTCGTCGGTGAACTTCCCCTCGCCGTCGACCGGCGACACCACGGGCACGCCGTGGCGCGAGCCGAGCACGTAGTCGTCCGGGCCGTGGCCGGGCGCGATGTGGACCAGCCCGGTGCCCGAGTCGGTGCGCACGAAATCGGCCGGCAGCAACGGCACCTCGATGTGGTCGAGCAGAGGGTGGCGGCAGCGCAACCCGTCCAGGGCGCCGGCGGGCACCGGTATCGAAGCGCTCTCGTCGAGGGTCAGGCCGGTGTCGCGCTCCACCGCCTCGCGCAGCTCGCTCGCCAGGATCAGGTGACCGTCGCGCCACGGGTAGGCGCGGTAGCCGATTCCCGGGCCGTAGGCGATGGCGCGGTTGGCCGGCAGCGTCCACGGCGTGGTGGTCCAGATCACTAGCGCCAGCTCCCCCGGCTTGCCCAGCACCCGCTCGGCGTTGTCGACGACGTCGAAGGCGACGTAGATCGATTCGGACCTGTGATCGCCGTACTCGACCTCGGCCTCGGCCAGCGCGGTGCGGCAGGACCAGCACCAGTGCACCGGCTTGGTGCCCTTGTACAAGCCGTTCTCGGCAAAGCGGCCCAGCTCGCGCACGATCTGCGACTCGTAGCCATGCTCGAGCGTGGTGTAGGGGCGCTCCCACTCCCCCAGCACGCCCAGCCGCTTGAACTCGGTGCGCTGCACGTCGAGGAACTTGAGCGCGTAGGCGCGGCAGGCGCGCCGGACGTCGAGCGGCGACATCTCCCGCTTCCTGGATCCCAGCTCCTTGTCGACCTGGTGCTCGATCGGCAGGCCGTGGCAATCCCAGCCCGGGACGTAGGGGGCGCAGCGACCGCTCATGTTCTGGTACTTGACGACGATGTCCTTGAGGATCTTGTTGAGGATGGTGCCGTGGTGGATGTGGCCGTTTGCGTAGGGCGGCCCGTCGTGCAGCACGAAAGACGGCTGCCCGCGGTTCTGCTCGAGCACGGCGTGGTAGAGACGGTCGCGATCCCAGCGCTCGATGAACCCGGGCTCGCGCCGGGCCAGATCGGCCTTCATTGGAAAATCGGTGCGCGGCAACAGGATCGTGTTCTTGAAATCGGTGGCCATGGTGTCATCTCCGGGGTGAGGCCGTCGTGCCGCACCCCTCCGCGGCGTCGAACCATAAAAGTGCGCGGCAACAACGTCAAGGCGCGGCGCGGTGCGCTCGACGGCGCTACTGCCGCAGCCGCCGCGCGTCGCGCACGAAGCAGGTGATGCCGCTGTAGGCGAGCCCCATGGCGCTGCCGAGCGCGATGAACCAGCCGTAGCGCACGTCGAAGCGGCCGGGCGACGGGTCGCTCAGGTAGAAACCGAGCATGACGCCCAGCACGTAGAGCACTGCTCCCAGGCCGAGCAGGATCTGCATCAGGTTGAGGCGGCCGATCGAGGCGCCGGCCGTGCCGCGGATCGTGATGTCGTCGTCGGCGTCGTCCTCGCGCGCGGCTGCCGCCAGCCGGCGCTGGCGCGTAACCAGGATGGCGATGGTGACCGCCGCGAACATCCAGGCCAGCTCGCCACCGATGAGCAGGCCCATGTCGCTGTGGCTCCACGGCAGCAGCGCGCTGACGATGAGCCCGATCGCGGCCAGCAGCGAGAGGTGGTCCGAGAAGGTGAAGCCGAGCCAGGCCTGAAAGCCGACCTCGAGGCTGTCCTCGAGCTCGGCCGCGATCAGGCCGAGCGTGCCCGGGCGCGGATTTCGCGGCACCTTGTCGGTCTGGCCCCGGGCCGACTTGCCGCGCTGTGGATCGACCATGTCCAGGGCCGGGGTCTCGCCCAGCGACGACGGATCGGCCGGCAGCGCCACCTTGCGAAAGCCGCCGGAGCGAGGCCCCTCGCGGCTGACCTGCCGGCTCTCGCGCGCCGCGGCCCTGGCCGCGGGGGAGCCGGGCATGATCAGCTCGGCCGACACCACGCGCAGGTCGTCCGCGTTGGCGTCCTCGAGCCGCTTGGGCCCGCCGGGCGGGCGGCGCTCGCGGCGCTGCTGCGACCGCAGCGAGCGCTCGCGCTCGGCCTCGTAGTTTTCGAGCAGATCAGGATCGATCACGGTGTCGTGGCGAAGCTGGCTCTTGAGCCGCTCGGCGCTGCGCGCGGTTCTTATCGTGGCGTGGCACACGGGACAGATGTCCGCGTTGGGCGCCACCGCGACACCGCATTCGGGACAGACAAACGAGTTGCTCTCGTCGCGCGCCATGCCAGTCTGTCGACCGTAGCGGTGCCGCCCGTCGGCGTCAAGGCGGGGCGCGGCCGATCGTTTGCGCGGCCGATCGTTGAGCCGACCCTGGCGGACCGTGCTAGACTGCCCCGCGCATGCACCGCGTTACCCTGCTCCTGTTGCTCCTGGCTTTTACTCCATGCCTGGCGTGTCGCGACTCGAACGCTATTTGCCTGACGACGCTCGACTGCCGCGGCGGCGAGATCTGCTTCGACCGGATCTGCCGCGCGAGCTGCCGCGACGGTCAGAGCTGCGGCCCGGGCGCGGTCTGCGCGTATGGCGCCTGTGTGCCGTCGGGAGGAAGCTGCACATCGGACGATCAATGCCTCTCGGTCGAGCGCTGCGCTGCAGGATCCTGCAGCCTGCTCTGCCGAAGCGACGGCGATTGCCCGGCCGGCCTCTCCTGCCGCTCGGGCCTGTGCCTCGGGCAGGATGCGGGCGCGATCGACGCGGCGGCACCGGATAGGGAGCAGCCCGATGCGCTGGCGACCGACGCGACGCGGCCCGACACCGCGCTCGACCGACAGATCGCCGTCGATCGCCTCCCCGACCACCCGCTGGCCGACAACGGAGCGCCAGTTGACGCCACACCGACTGACAGCACACCGGCCCCGGCCGACGCCACGCCGTACGATGTTGCATGGCCAGACGCCACACCGGCCGACGCCACGCCGGCCGACGGCGCACGGCCAGACGCCGCTATTGCGCGGGTGAGCGCAGGCCTGATCCTGCTGTACACCTTTGACGAAGGCGCGGGCGCCTTGGTGCACGACCGATCCGGGGTCGACACGACGATCGACCTCAGCATCGCCGATACCGACCGCGTGCGCTGGGTCGACGGTGGCCTCGTGGTCAACGCCGACGCCGGCGCTCTCACCATCGTGCGCTCGGACAGCGAGCCGTCCAAGCTGCTCGCGGCTTGCCAGGCCAGCAACGCCATCACCGTGGAGGCGTGGATAACGCCGCTGCAGCTCTGGGACGACGGGCCGGGCCGGATCATCACCTTCTCGATCGACGGTTTCTGTCGCAACTTCTCCCTGCTGCAGGGACTCGGCGAGAGCTGGTCGCTGCGACTGCGCACCAGCGCCACTGAAGCGAATGGCAAACCAGGCATCCAGACCTGCGCCGGGACCACTGCCTTGCGGCGCAGCCACGTGGTCTTCACCCACTCCAGCGCCACGGGCCGGGTGCGCGGCTATCTCGACGGCGCGGAGGTCCTGCTCACCGACGAGGATGCTGCGGCGCCCGGCATGGGTTACTCCCGCGGCGGCGACTACAGCACCTGGGACAGCAGCTTCCGCCTGGCCCTGGGCTGGGAGCACGATACGACCGCCGCCGACATTCGCGCCTGGTCGGGCGTCTATCACCTGGTCGCAGTCTACTGCCGCGCCTTGGAGGCAGCAGAGGTGATGCAGAACTACCAGGCCGGCGCGCGCTGGTGATGCGAAGCGGCCTCTCTTGTCACCGTCGCTCCCGGCGTCATAGGTTAAAGTCTCGTGGCCGGCGGCGGCGCCCTGGGTTCGCTGCTTGACGCGACGCGCAGCACGAACGGATTTTTGCCGGTGGGTGACAAATAGATGCGCCTATGTCTGTTGGCAATGGCCGCGACCGCCCTGTCGGCCTGCTGGCTGGGCAAAGGGTTCCAGGTCGAGGAGCCCGACACCGGCGGCGCCACCTCCGACGCCAGCGCGGACGCGCAACTGCACGACAGCGCCCCCGCGGCAGACCGCGCGCTCCTCGAGGACGGCGCCGGCATGACCGACGTCGCCTCCGCTTTCGATACGGCAGGCGCGAGGGACGCGACCGGCGCGCCCGATGCGGCGCAACTGCCCGACCACGCCAGCGCGAACGACGCTGCGCATTTGCCCGACCACACCGGCACCGCCGATCGAGCGCCGGCGCCGGATCGGTATCAGCCGGGCTCGGAGGTGCTGCTCTACGACGGCACGGGCCTGCAGTTCACCTACGACCACAACGGCTTTCTGCCCCTGATCCAGCCGGGCGACGCGCTGCCGGCCAGCAACTGGATCTCGCCGGTCGACTACTACAACGGCGAGTTCCAGATCCGCTACGTCATCAGCGCACCCGCCGACCAGGGGCCGGGCCGGCTGCAGACCTGCATCTGGACCATGGGCGACGCCGACGGCGACGGCCGCAACTACTTTCCCGAATCCTGCTCGGGTCAGCCGGGCTTCGACGGCGTGGGCACGATCTTCAACGAACGGCTGGTGCCGTCGCAGTGGTGGGAGCACGAGGGCGTGCCGCTCGACTTCTCGCACCCCGAGCGCTTCTTGATCCGGGTGGTGCTGCGCGGTCCAAGCGGCTGCAACGTCACCCGCCACAATGTCAGCAACCCCTGCTGGGACCAATGGCCCAATTACGAGAACATGGTCTTCCGCGTCACCATCGTCATGGTCGGCGTTGGCGACACCTTCTCGGGCTGGAGCAGCTATCCGTAGCCGCCACGCCCCGGCGAACCCCATCTTGACCGGGAGGCAAGGCAGGGGAGATACGAACATGACAACGGCTGACGGCGAGATCGCCACGAGGCGACGGCTGCTGCTGCAAGAACTGCAGCAGACGATCGAGACGATGGATGCTCACGGGTGGAATGACAAACCCGTGAAAAAGGGCGCTCGCCACGACTACTACCGGGCCTACCGCGCTGTCGAGGGGGCCTCGGATTTGAAGGGGTTGCTGATCGCTTGCGTCGCGCTTGGTTCGCGCAACGGTCGTGCCTGGGACTACACGTTCGGATCGGAGGACGGGGCCGCGGAGATCGATCAGCTCCTCGCCTGCCGCGTCGAACCCTGCGCCCAAGAACTTGCCGCGGAGATCCGCAAGCAAGGCGTGGTGCTGCCCGGCGGGACTTTTGACTTCTCCAACCTGCCTGCGGCATCTGTCGACGGGCGGCCATAGTGGCGGGCGCAGGCCAGAGCCGCGCCTGCGCGAGGCCGCCACCGATCCGCCGACCGGGCTCTGCGGCGCACCGGCGATAACGGACGGTCTCGACGACAAAAGGGGATTGACTTGCCCGGGGCGCTCCTCTACATAGGAGCGCACATAGCTCTTCCCCAGTAGCTCAATCGGCAGAGCGGGTGGCTGTTAACCACTAGGTTGGCGGTTCAAGTCCGTCCTGGGGAGCCAAACAAAGTCGTCCACCAACTCGGGTGGGCTTCATGGTTTACAGGAGCCCCGGCGGGCAACCGCCGGGGCTTCGTCGTA
>JAFGSX010000403.1 GCA_016934455.1 Deltaproteobacteria bacterium | reverse complement strand
GCCGGCGTGCTGCCGGACCCCGGCGCGGCGGTGGCGCTGCCGGCCGCGCCGACCGCGATCACGGTCAAGCCCTTCGTCGAGCACCTGGCGCCGCTGCGCTCGCGCATCGAGGCCATGCTGGCCGCCCGGGAGTTCGACGACAGCGCCCAGGTGCGGCTGCTGGTGCTCGAGGGCAGCGCGGCCTACGATCGGCGCTACCCCGACGCCAGCGCGCTCGCGTTTCGCGAGCAGTTCGTGGCCCGCCATCCGGCGGGGGACGCGCTGGGCGATCTGGTGCGCGCCGGCGGCCTGCGCCGCGTCATCGAGAAGCAGCCGATCGCAGCCGCCACCCTGGCCGCCATCGAGCAGCACCTGGCCCAGCGCTTCGCCGCGCTGGCGCCGACCCAGGCGCTGCGCTTTCGCTCGTCGTCCAACGTCGAGGACATCGAGGGCTTCAACGGCGCCGGCCTATACGAGTCGTTCACCGGCTACCTCTACCCGGAGCTGCTGCCGCAGCGCGACCGCGATCGCACGGTCGAGGCGGCGCTGGCCGCGACCTGGGCCTCGTACTGGGCGGCCGAGGCCTTCGAGGAGCGGCGGCTGTCGAGCGTCGATCATCTCGGCGGCGCCATGGGCGCGCTGGTCCACCCGCGCTTCGACGACGAGGCGGAGCTGGCCAACGGGGTGTTCACGGTCGCGCTGCACCGCACCGCCGACGAGCAGTCGGTCGCGCTGGAGATCAACACCCAGCTCGGCAGCATGAGCGTCACCAATCCCGAACCGGGCAGTGGCGCGCTGCCCGAGGTCTGCCGTCTGATCCAGCCGTCGACCAAGGCCGGGGTCGCGATCGAGCGGCTGCAGCCGTCGACCGAGGTGCCCGCCGGCGCGGTGGTGCTGCAGGACCAGACCCTGATCGATCTGTTCGCCCGCGCGCGCCAGGTGGCCATGGACTGGCTCGACGACTACAACCGCGGCCTCGACCGCGCGCGCGCCAGCAACACCACCACGCTCGACTTCGAGTTCAAGCTGATGGCCGCGGGCTGGCCGGCGCTGGCGAGCGGCGAGTCCTTGCCCGCGCGCATCGTCTTCAAGCAGGTGCGCAGCCTGGAGCCCGGCCTCGGCCGCATCCCGGCTTCGCTGGTCAACCAGCCGGTGCCGCGCGACGTGCTGGGCCGCAGCCGCCGCATCGATCGCCGGGTCTGCGTCAACAGCGATTTCTACCTGCTGACGCTCGACGTCTACACCGACCCCAATCGCGCGCCCGATCTCGGATACGGCGAAAAGCCGTTCGAGGCCTATGTCTCGTTCTCATTCATCGACGAGATTCCAGCGCTCGGCATCGCCACCGGCTATCGCACCTGGGTGCTGCACACCGGATTCGATGCGGTCGACCACCCGGCCATGACTCCGGGCCGCTGGGATCTGCAGGTCCGGTTCACGCCCGAGGCGGCGGCCGGCGCCGGCTTCGACGGCGTCGCGGTGACGACGGAGGGCGGCTGGACGCTGACCCGCGGCGAGGAACAGGCGAGCGGCGGCGGCACCATCTGCAGCGTCACGGTCCTGCACGCCTCGCCCGAGGACTACCTGATCGGTCTGATCGAGAGCGGAGGCTGAGTGCGCGCCTGGTTGCCGTTGCTCGCCCTTGCTGCGTGCGTGCCGCAGCCGACCGATCCGGATGGTCCGGTGGATGGCCGCCAGTTTCCCCTCGACGCCGCGTCCGGCGACCGCGCCGGCGACGGTGGCACTGCCGCGGACGGGTCCGGGCTCGACGGCGGCTTCGCGGATCGCCGCGTCTGGTCCGAGGACGCCGGGGTCGCCTACACGAGCTACCTCGACTGCCTACAGGGCGCGATCACGCTCGGCGCCTGTTATCTCGATGCGCGCGGCCGCGCCACCGCTGCCGGCCCGGCCGGACTGAGCTTCGCGCGGGCGACCGGCGCCTTCGACGCTCAGGGGCTGGTGCCGGCAGACCAGCCAGGACTGGTCTATCAATTCTGCAGGGAAGCGGGAGGCTCTTACGAGTGCGTCAGCGTCGAGTACTGGTGGAGCGGGGTCACGGCGCAGATCGCGCTCGGCCGCGTGCACAACAGCCGCAGCGGCGCGGCGCTCGGCCGCGAGTTGACGTCGCCGCCGGACTCGCCTGAGATGATGGCCGCGTTCGCGGCGACCGACGGCTGCAATTTCGGCGCGTCGGGGTATGCGTCGGTCGAGCTCTACTGCGAGAGCGGGCAGGACCGGGTGCGGATCAGCAGCGACCAGGACACTCTGGTCCTGGCCGACCCGGCGCTGACCGTGATCGACAACTACTGCCAGTGAAACCGAAGTCCGCGTGAGCCCCGCCTCGGGCTTGCCTCCGCTCTCGTCGCAACGCCCCGGCCGACGCCTTCCGCAACCCCAGCCGATAGCCAAGGCGTCAATGTTGTCAGCACTAGACGTTGCTTGGTCGCGCCGCAACGCGGCGCGAGCCGGGTGGGGGGCCCCGTCGAGGTTCACCCTCGACGGGGGGAGGCCGCAGGGCCTCCCCTATTGTTTGCCGGTAGCCAAGGCGTCATTGGGATCAGCTTTGCGCATCGCTTGGCCGCGCCGCACAGCGGCGCGAGCCGGGTGGGGGGCCCCGTC
>JAFGSX010000402.1 GCA_016934455.1 Deltaproteobacteria bacterium | reverse complement strand
TCGACCAGCACGTCGACCTGCGCCAGGCGGTCATCGCTCCAGTCGTAGCGCACGTCGGTCCTGCCGCCGTCGAGCATCTCGATCCGGCCCTGGTCGTCGTAGCTGGCCGTCGCCCGCTCGCTGGAGTGGAAGATCCACCATCCCACGTTCCAGATCACGTACTCGAGCTGGCCGTTGTCCTGGTAGTTGGCCTCGATGTTGATCTGGTTGACGTTGCTGGGCCCGGAGTCGGTCTCGATCATGTGCACGCGACCCTCGTCGGTGTACCGGAAGTAGACGGTGCTGTCGAGCGCATCGTTGCTGGAGCTCGTGGTCCAGCGCTGCAGCACTCCATCGTCGTCGTACTCGAAGGAGTAGTCCGCGTGATCGTCCGCGCCGCTGGCGCTGTCGATGCTCAGGGCGCCCTTCTCCAGCTCGCGGCCCCCGAACAGGCGCGCGTCGAGGTAATCAAAGGTCTGGGTCGTGGTCGTCGTCGACTGGCTGACCGACTCGGTGCGGGTGACCCGGGTCACGGCAAAACGCGCCGCCGCGGGTTGGCACTGACAGGACCCCAGCGCGAGCAGGCACAATGCAAAGGCGATCGCACGCATGCTGCCTCCAGCCCATTTTTCGTAGAGCATGCCACAGCGCATGCCGGCTGTCTCGCCGGTCAGTACGAGCAGTAAGTTGACAGGTCTTAGACGCGAAGAAGCGATCAGAATCTCATCGCGATCGGCAGGCCGACCGGGCACGCCATGGGCGGGGGCATGATGTCGGAGCCCGCGCCCGGGGTCGACTCCGGAGCGGCCTCCGGGGCCGGCGCCGGAGCCCCGGTCGCCGGGTCGAGCGTCACCTTGGTCTCGGCCGGGTACTTCATGCCGCCGGCCAAGAAAAGGACCACTCCCCCGATCAGCCCGAGACCGGTCCAGGACAGGCACACCGCCATCCCGACCGATCCCAGCGCCGGCATGATATCGATCTCATTGCGCTTCACGTCGGCGTTCTTGTCCTGGTAGCCGTCTTTCTTGAGGGTGAGGGTGTTGGTCTCCCACAGCCAGACCGAGGTCTTGTACTCGAACGGGGTGGTGCCCAGCTCGGTGCCGCTCTTGTCGTAGACCTTGGCGCCCGGCGGCTCGCTGATGATCTGGGTGGCGGTGGCGCAACCGAACGCGGCCAGGACCAGCAACAGCGAAGCCAGGAACTTCCAGTTCATGGGATCCTCCGGCTCTTCTCCCTGCAGAAGAGACGGCGTTTTCCTAGCACAGCCTAGCGTTGACGGCCAGCGCCGTTTTCGAGAGGGGGATGCGCTGGAGCGCGGCGGCTGGCGCTCCGGTCCTCCGGCTGGCGGCGCTTCTGGATGGCCAGCACCTTGGCGTACGCAGCGCGGGAAGACAGGCCGGTGCGGCCGGCCACCTCGCGCGCCACGTCGCGCGGTCGGACGCCGGCGCGCAGCTTCTCGGCCACCGCCTCCTCGTCGATGCCCTGGCTGGCGCGAACCGCTGCCGCGCCCTCGACCAGCACCACGATCTCGCCGCGCGTGCCCTGCCGGGCGCGCTCGATCAGCGTCGCGATCGTGCCGCGCACCACCTCCTCGTGCAGCTTGGTCAGCTCGCGGCAGAGCACCGCCCGGCGGTCGCCGAAGTGGCGCAGCAGCCGCTCGAGCAGCGCCTCCAGACGTCGCGGCGACTCGTAGAAGATCAGGGTGCCCGGCGTGGTCACCAGCCCGGCCAGCGCGTCGTCGGCGCGGCCGGCCGTGCGCGGCAAAAAACCGACAAAGGTAAAACGGTCGGCCGGCAGTCCCGAGACCGTCAGCGCCACGATCGCGGCGCACGGCCCGGGCACCGAGACCACGTCGTAGCCGTGTTCAGCCAGCGCCGAGACCAGCTTCTCGCCCGGGTCCGAGATCAGCGGCGTGCCGGCGTCCGACGCCATGGCCACGTCCTGTCCGGAGTCGAGCACCTGCTCGACCAGCTCGATCTGCCGGGCCTCGTTGTGGCCGCGCACCGAGATCAGGCGCTTGTGCAGGCCCAGGTGGGTCAACAACTGACGCGTGCGCCGGGTGTCCTCGGCGGCCACCACGTCGGCCGCTGCCAGCACCTCGGCCGCGCGCTGCGAGATGTCCTTGAGATGGCCGATCGGCGTGGCGACCAGGAAAAACGTACCGCGCGTGTTCACAATCCTCCCTCCGCATCGAACGCATTGCACACGATCTCGGCGTCGAACGCTCCGTCGGACAGCGCCCGCACGTCGACGACGTCAAAGCGCATAGGCCGCTCGCCGACGCGGCGCCGCTGACAGTAGCTGCGCGCCGCGGCCGCGATCTTGCGCCGCTTGCGCCAGTCGATGGAGGTGCGGCCGTCGACCAGAGCGCCGATCTTGCGCGTGCGCACCTCGACGAAGCACAGCGTCTCGCCCTGCTCGGCCACCACGTCGATCTCGCCTACCCGGCAGCGGTAGTTGCGCTCGAGCACGCGGTAGCCGGCGCGAGCCAGCACCTCGAGCGCTGCCTCCTCGCCGTCGCTGCCGAGCTGATGGCGGCGGTCGGTCATGGCGCTGCGACCTCGCCCGCGAGCGCTGCCAGCAGCGAGCGCACCGGCTCGAAGCTGCTGCGGTGCAGCGGCGTCGGCCCCAGTTGCCGCAATGCGGCCAGATGCGCAGCCGTGCCGTATCCCTTGTGCCGGGCAAAGCCATAGCCTGGATACAACTGGTCCAGCGCTCGCATCCGGGCGTCGCGCTCGGTCTTGGCCAGGATCGATGCCGCGGCGATCGGAGCGCTCAGACCATCGCCCCCCACCAGCGTCAACTGCGGTAACGCCGTCGGCAACGTCCGGTC
>JAFGSX010000005.1 GCA_016934455.1 Deltaproteobacteria bacterium | reverse complement strand
CCCGATGCCCCGCCAGCTCAGACACAGCTCGAACAGGGCGGTGGCCCCGAGGTGCGCGGCGCTGCTGCGCAAGGCATGAGCCCGATCGCGAAAGCCCGCGGCGTCGCCGCTCAGCGCCGCGGCTTCGAGCTCGTCGACCAGCTGCTCGGCGTCGGCGATGAAGTCCCGGACCAGGCCGCCGAGAAAGTCGTCGCAGTCGTCCAGCTGGCGTAACCGGTCCAGGTGCGTCCCGTCCAGGACCGGCCGCGCCGGCTCGTCGGAGCCGCCCACGTGCCCGCGTGGCGGCGCCGAGGCCGGGGCCGGCTGCCCGCTCGCCACCCGATCGAGCAGTCCGAGCAGCTGCTCCATGTCGACCGGCTTCGTCAGATAGGCGCTGAACCCGGCCTCCTCGCACTGCCGGCGGGTTTCGTCGGTGGCATCCGCGGTCAGCGCGACGAACGGCGGCGATTCTCCGGGACCGGTCGCGAACCGATGCAGCTTGATCGCGTCCAGCCCGTTCATGACCGGCATGTTGACGTCCATCAGGACGACCTCGAACGCGTCGGACTCGAGCGCCGCCAGGGCCTGCTCGCCGTCGCCGACCAGCGTCACCGAATGGCCGGCGTTGCTCAGCATTCGCTCGATCACCTGCTGATTGACCCGATTGTCCTCGGCCACCAGCACCCTGAGCGGCCGCCGGTCCCGGCGCGCAGCGGCCGGCGCCATCGGCACCGGGATGTCCGGGTGGGCGAGCGCGGCGTGCAGCGCGGCAAAGAGGTGATCGTCGTCGGCCGCCACCGGCAGGATGGTCAGATAGCCGTCGCGATCGGCCGGCGCGCGCGAGGTCACCAGCACGACGTTGGGCGGCTCCCCGTCGGCCGTCGCGAGGCAGGTGCGCAGGGCGGCCAGATCGAGCGGCCACTGGCGGGAGTCGACGAACAACAGCGCCGGCGGCCGGCCGCCGCGCGCGAGCGCCGCCTGCACCTGCTCCGGCCGCGCCGCGCTCGACGCCGAGGCGCCCCAGGCGCTCACCCGCTCGAGATAGCCGGCGGTGTGCGCCGGTTCGCCGACCACGACCACGGGTCCGGTGAGGCGCCGCTCGGCCTCGCCCGTGCGGCCGAAGGGACCGCGGAAGGTGAAGCAGGAACCGACGCCGGGCGTGCTGTCCACGAGCAACAGACCTCCCATCAGGTTGGCCAGCTGCCGCGCGATCGCGAGGCCCAGACCGGTGCCGCCGTGGCGGCGCGTCGCCGACTCGTCGACCTGGGCGAACCGCTCGAAGATGTGCTCCTGGGCGCGCAGCGGGATGCCGATCCCGGTATCCTGCACGTCGATGCGCAGCATGACCTTGTCCGGCTCGACCGCTTCGGCGAGCACCTTGACCGTGACGCTGCCGGCGTCGGTGAACTTGATCGCGTTGGTGACCAGATTGACCAGGATCTGCTGCAGCGAGCGCGCGGCGCCGTACAGCCCGTAAGGCACGGCCGGATCGACGCTCAGGCGCAGCTCGAGAGCCTTGTCGCGCGCCTGGTGGTGCAGCAGCGAACGGACCGTCGCCAGCAGAACGTGCAGATCGAACGGTGCCGGCTGCACCGTCAGGGTGCCGGATTCGATCTTGGCCACGTCCAGGAGATCGCCGATCATCTCGAGCAGCGTCTGCCCGGCGCTGCGCACGGTGCGGATCATGTCCAGCTGCTCGGCGCGCAGCGGGCTGGCCCGGAGCAGATCGGCCATGCCGATGATCGCGTGCAGCGGCGTGCGCAGCTCGTGGCTCATGGTGGCCAGGAAACGGCTCTTGGCCCGACTGGCTTCTTCGGCGCGATTCAATGCGTCGGTCAGCTTGGTCAGCAGTGACAGCGCGTAGGCCGGCAGCACGAGCAGGGCGACCCACAACCCGGCGGCGAGCGCCGCCTGCGAGCGCCAGTACTCGGTCATCGCAATGACCAGAGCGAAGCTGAACAGGCTGCTCACCGCCGAGACGAGCAGATAGCTCCGGCCATAGCGAAACCCCATGCCCATGGTGATCCACAGATAGAACGGATAGAACAGCGCGGCCGTGGCCTGACCGACGAGCAACACCATGGTCAAGGCGACCAGATCGATGGTCATGCCGACGTAGCGCCGCGCGGGCCGCGGCGCCGGGTCTGCCAGAAGATGGGCGAGCAACAGCCCGCCACCGATCAGGTAGCAGGATGCGATCGCCAACAGCGGAAGAATTTGGGCCGGAGGCGGATCGCCGACCGCGGCGATCACCAGGCCCGAGACGATGGCGACGCCGATGCCGACCCGGACCAGGATCTGCTCGTGCTCGGTGTCCGGCCGGCCCTGGAGGCGCGCGCGCAGCCGCCACCCCAGCGGAGCGCGTTCCGTTGCGTCGTCATCTGCCTCGGATGCGCGCCGAGCCTGCTCGCCAGACATGAGCGAGCGTCTCGTACCATCGTCGTGAGGCTGCCGCTGGCCTGACATGTTATCCATGAACGGTTCGCCCGGGCCGAGCCCGCGCGCCGGTCCCGCTCAGCAGGTGGTCGCCGGCGACAGGCCGGCGCTCGCGAACACGGCGTGGAAGGCTTCGGCCGGCAGCGGCGGGCTGATCAGATCGCCCTGCGCCTCGTCGCATCCCAGCTCCTGCAACCGACGCAGCTGCTCGGCGGTCTCGACGCCCTCCGCGGTGACCTTGAGATCCAGGCTGTGCCCGAGGTCGATCACGGCGCGCACGATCGCCTCGTCCTGGCCGTCGAGCCCGAGCCGGTGGACGAAGCTCTGGTCGATCTTGAGGCGCTGCACCGGCAGTTGCTTGACGTAGGCCAAAGACGAGTACCCGGTGCCGAAATCGTCCAGCGAGAAGCCGACGCCGCACTTGCGCAAACGCCGCAGGCTGCTCATCGCCGCGTCGCTGCTCTCCAGCATCACGCCCTCGGTCAGCTCGATCTCGAAGGAGTGGGGATCGACGCCGGTCTCGGCGAGCGTATGCTCGATCAGCTCGACCACGCCGCCCTCGCGGAACTGCACGGGCGAGAGATTGACCGAGAGGCGGAGGCTCACGCCGGCGCGCTGCCACGCCTTCTGCTGGCGGCAGGCGCGCTCGAGCACCCGCTCGGTGAGCGGTCCGATCAGGCCGATGTCCTCGGCCAGGCCGATGAACTCGGTCGGCCGCACCATGCCGCGCCGGGGATGGCGCCAGCGCAAGAGGGCCTCGACGCCGACGATGCGCCCGGTCCTCAGGTCGCGCTGGGGCTGGTAGTGCACCGTGAACTGGTCGGCGCCGAAGGCCTGGCGCAGCTCGTGCTCCAAAAGACCCGTGCGCCGCGCCACCAGGTTCATCTGCGGCGCGAAGAAGCAGGTGCCGTTGCGCCCGTTCGATTTGGCCCGATACATCGCGAGCTCGGCATTCTTGAGCAGGCGGTCGGCGGTCTGCCCGTCGGCCGGAAACATGGTGATGCCGAT
>JAFGSX010000401.1 GCA_016934455.1 Deltaproteobacteria bacterium | reverse complement strand
GCTGCCGCGCGAGCTGCTCAAGCCGTTCCTGGCCGACTGGGGGAGCGTGGAGCGGTTGTTCGATGACGTCGCCACCCGCGGCCGGGTCGTCGACCCGGCGCTGCGTCGGCTGTTCGGAGCCTATCGCATCTACGACGCCAACGGTCGGCTGACCGTCCCGGTCATAGACGAGCAGCGCGGCGACCGCAGCTACCAGCTCGCGGCAGTCATCGCCGAGCGGGTCGCGGCAGCGGCGCTGACGGCGCTCGAGCTCGAGCACTGGCAAAAGGAGCTGGGACTGCGCGATCGCCAGCAGGCGCTGGTGATCTGCTACCACGAGCTGATGTGGGAGCTGCTGCTGCGCTACGAGCAGCTCGGCGTCATCGTCCGGCCGGTGGCGTTTGCCGCGCCGGAGCGCGCGCAGCCGGCCGACATCGGCGATCTCATCCTGATGGTGCGGCACGCGGCGCCGGTCACGGTTGGCCGTTGAGCGCCCGACCGCCGCGACGGAGGTGACAGCCATGCCCCGCGATCGACGAAAGCGAAAGAACCGCGCCGCAGCGCGGGCGACCGCCGAAGGGACCGCCTCCGAGCGGCGACGCGGAGAGCGCCGCAGCCTGCGCCGCATCACCGTCGAGCTGTGGGTACGGCAGGAGTACGAGCGCGAGATCTGCCTCTGCCGCGCCGCCGACCTCTCGGTCGGCGGCATGCAGTTCGACTACGGGCTGCCGCATCCCGTCGGGACCCAGGTCGAGCTGCGCTTCGCGCTGCCCGGAGTGGAGCAGCGGATAGAGGTGAGCGCGGAGATCATCGCCGCCAGTTGGACCGGCCGTACCCCCACCACCAATCTGCGTTTTTTGGACTTGAGCGACGAGAACCGCCGTCATCTGCGCGCCTTTCTGGCCACGCAGGCCGGCTGAAACCAACCGTCGATTGACGTCTCACGGCGCGCTCGCCATAGTCCTGCAGCTCGCGCCCGGGTCCATTGCGGAGGCGACATGGCGAGGAGCCAGCAGAGGCTGCTGATCGGTCCACTGTGGATCCTCGCCGCTCTCGCCTGCGACCCGCCGGCCGTCGAGCCCGCTGCCGACAGCGGCGCCGGCGGGAGGTTCGACGCCGCGCCGATCGACGGCGCGCCCCCCGGCGACGCGATCGCCGGCGATACCGGTGGCGGCAGCGATCGCAGCGGCGGGATCGACGGAGCCTCCGGCGGCGATGGTTCGACCGCGCTCGACGCCGGCCACCCCGACGTCAATCCTCCGGACACCGGCAACCCGCAGGGCGTCGAGCTCAACCCGGGCTGGATCGGCGGCGCGTGCAGCGGCGCCGGCGCATGCAATCTCAGCGGCTACACCAGCGCCGCGATCTGCGAGACGACCGGTTTTGCCAACGGCATGTGCACCCAGGCCTGCACCCAGCCCGTCAGCGCCTGGGTGTGCCCGGACCACCAACCCATCGCCGCGAACGAGACCATGTCGTTCTGCATCGATGCCGACGGCAGCCCGCGCTGCGTCGCCCGGTGCGATTTTGACAAGTCCCCGACCGGCTGCCGCCCGGGCTACTCCTGCGTGCTGCGGCAGCGCCACGGCGATCCGACGCGGATCGAGTCGGTCTGTCTGCCGTCGGCGAACCAGGGCTGGCCGGGAGAGGCCCCACCGGCGTTCGACATCGGCGCCGCGTGCGACGGCGACACCGATTGCGCGAGCCTGGTCTGCCTCTCCTGGCCCGGCGGCTACTGCACCAAGACCATGTGCGAATACGCTGGCTGCCCGTCGGGATCGAGCTGCTTCTTCTACGGCGGCCGCACCGTCTGCCTCCGGGACTGCACCGGAACCGCCGGCTGCCGCAGCGCCGAGGGATACGCCTGCGACGACGCGATCGACGCCTGCTGGCCGCAGCCGACCGGCGAGTGCCAGCCGGTCGGCCCCAGCGCCCCGAGCAATCCGTTCAACAGGTTCGTGCTCGAGGCGGTCAACGACGCCGCGCTGTGGCCGCGCGACGGCACCTACCCGTTCTGCCTGGGCAGCGGCGGCTGCGGCCCCTACGGTTTTATCCACGACGGCGCGTACCTGGGTCAGACCGTGTTCGAGGGCGGCGGCGACTGCATGTGCACCGGCCACACGCTCGAGATCTTCCTCGACGCCTGGCGCCGCTACCGCGAGGCCAACAGCCTGCCGGCTTCGACCCAGCTCGGCGACCTGACCATGGAACAGCTCGACCGGGGCAGCTTCTACCAGCAGTGGCAGGGCACCGCGAGCGCGCCCCAGGCCAACCTGGCCAGCGCCGGTCTCGCCCTCGCGCTGGTCAACGCCGGCATTCGCGTCGGCAACGACGCCTCCTCCCTCGAGACCGTCCAGCCGGGCGATTTTGTCAACCTGTCGCGCGACCCGCCGAGCGGTCACGCGGTCGTCTTTGTCGGCTGGATCCGCGACAACCGCAGCGCCATCATCGGCCTGCGCTACTACGGCTGCAATCCTTCGGGCTGGGACCCCGAGGGATGCGGCAGCGAGGACGATCCGGCCAACGCCGTCGTCAGCGGCGCCCCGTCGTTCATGAGCGAGTACTTCTACGACGTCGTGGGCGAATACGGCGTCATCCGCAGCGGAATCTACGGCCTGCAGATCGGCCGCGTCGTGCCCGTCGTGCCCTGAACCGCGCGCTCACTCCGCCTGGCGCCAGCGCGCGACCGCCTGCCGCAACAGCGCGTTGAAGGGATCGAGCTGCAGAGCCTCGCAACCGGTGGCCACCGCCACGTCGGGCTGACGCTCCCAGATCGCCGCTGCCGCGCGCTTGGCGAGCTGCACCGCGCGCGTGCCGCGCTCGGGAAACAGCGCGTGCCACAGCGAGCGCAGTTGGTCGCTGCCGATGCCGCGCTCGGCCGCCCAGGAAATGACCGCGGCTGGATCGAGCTTTTCGGACCGGATGGCACGCACCAGCTCTGCGTAGGTCTCCCAGTGACTGCGGGTGGCGCGCAACTTGGGGTTCAGCGGGTCGAGGTCGATGGCCTGGCCGATCAGCGCGCAGGCCTGCTCGTAGTCGTGCGCGCGCGAGACCGCGACCGCGCGCTCGGCCAGCTCCTCGGCCGCCGCCAGCTTCTCGGGGTAGATCTGGTGCCACACCAGGCGCAGCGGAGCGGGCGACTGGCCGGTGGCCGCGCACTCGGCCAGGCGCCCTTCGGCGCGCAGATGGCCGTGGGTGAAATCATAGGCCAGCCGCAGCGACGGCGTGGTCAGTGTCTTGGCCAACCGCTCCAGGGCGGCGAGCGCCCGCCGAGCGCATTCCTGGTCGGCCGGCCGGTCATCGCCGGGACTGTCCTTAAACAGCGTGGCGAGTTGCTCGAGCCTGGCGATAACCTCGGCCTGGCCGGCTGCGGGCGCCAGCGCGATGGCACCGTAGTAATCCGCCGCCTCGAACAGCGCCAGAAAACGCCGCGCCTAGCGCGACCGCTCGTCGCCGCTGGCCGCCGCCTCGGCCGCCGCCTCGTCCCTGAGCTTGTGGTTGAGCCCATCGATATAGTGCTCGAGCGCCCGCCGCCTGCCATCGGTGAGATCGGTGAACTCGATGCCGACGCCCGGCTCGCTGCCGGTAGCCTCGGCAGTTGGACCGTCGATCGTGTGTACCACGCGCCCGTGGAGCTGCAGCTCACCATCCGGCGTCCGCAGGGTGACGGCGAGGCTGGTCCCCTGCGGCGGCGGCTCGCCGGTCGAGACGAACAGGCCACCGCTGCCGATGTCGCGGGTCCAAAGAGCCCTGAGCTCATCGCGACCGGCAACCGCGACCAGCACCTCGGTGCGCGACAGAAAGCGCGGGTGCCGCCGCAGCGCGCCCGGTCGCAGACCGGTCTCGACCTGCTGCGCGCTCTCCGGCAGCAGCTCGAGCCCGACCAGCACCTCCTCGATCGGCCCGGAGTCCTCCAGCGGCGGCGGCAACTCGTAGAACGCCAGCTCGTCGTCCTCGAGCAGCGCGCTCTCCTCCTCGACCTCGCGCGGTGACACCACTATCGTGTCGGGGCGCTCCTCCTCGGCCTCCCCCTCGCGCGCGATCTCGGCCACCAGCTCGGCGGCGGCCTCCGACTTGAGCTCTGCGCTCGCGTCGCTCGCGCCCGCCAGCGACTCGCCCTCGCGGTCGAGCGCCTGCAGCGTGCTCTCGTCGACGCCGGCGCTGCGGCCGTCGGCCAGCACCGCGCTCAGCAGCGCCGAGGCCAGCCGCACGCAGTCGGCCGACGAGAGCTGGTGCGCCTCCTGCACCTCTCTCAGGTGCTGCCGCAGGAGCGCGAGCGCCTGCTCGAATCGATGCTCGTCGGTCACTTGATCCTAGTCCCCGCACTGAGGATAGCGCAGATCTCAGGCGGCAGGCGAGCGCCGCAGGCGGCGGCGCCGGCAGGCCAGCGCCAGCAGCAACAGGCCAGGCGCGCCGAGCGGCGCGGTCGACGGAAGCGCGCTGCAGCCGACCGGCACCTGCCCGATCTCGACCCGCTCGGGCCCGAGCTCTTCGCCGGCGCTCTGGCCAGCCTTCTCGTTGGAATCGGTCGGATCGAGCGGATCGGCCGGATCGTCGCCCGCATCCGGCTCGGCGGCCACCTCACCGGCATCCGTGCTCTCGCCGGCGTCGACCGCAGGAGCGGTCCCGGCGTCGGGAGCGACCGGTTCGCCGGCGTCGGGCGACGCCGCCGGCGCGCAGGTCACCGTTTTCGGAGACCCGGTGAGCAGCGTGTTGGAACCGCCCGCGCTGTCGATGCCGTAGGCGTAGACCGGGTGCGCGGCGCCATCGTGGAATTGCCCGGGCAACGCCAGCTCGAAGCCGTGGTGGCACGAGCCGATCGCGGCACACAGGTCGTCCCGAGCCAGGTCGGCGCGGGTCGAGAAGCCGGTCGCCGCCGGATCGCCGGCCGGGCCGCCGATGTAGACATGGACATCGATCGGCTGGTCGGCGACGTCGGGATCCTGCGCCCAGCCCGTGATCGCATCGCACCCCGCGCTGTCGAGATAGCCGCGCGGCGGCTGGTTGACCGGCTCGGGCGGCTGCACGCAATCGCCGGCAGCGGTGTGCAACCCGATGTCCATCCCATAGTAAAACTTGACCATGTCGGTGTAGACCCAGCCGGCGTCCGCCAGGCAGCGCGATCCCCACTGCGACATGCAGCCGCGGTTGGCGTAGTTGCCGTCGTCGACCCAGCCCAGCGTCGACTGGTGGATGTTGTCCCCCGACAGCCCCCAGTTGTAGGTGACATAGCGCTCGGTGTTGGTCGAGTCGCTGGTGTTGCCGCGGCACTCGGGCGGCGACTGGTGGGCGCCGGCGACGAAGAACGCGCACAGCGTGGTGCTGCCATAGGCCAGATATTGACCCGCGGTCTCGCGCACCGCTCGGCGCTGTGCCTCTCCGGGTTCCGCGGAGCAGCTATAGACCTGATCGCTGGTGCCGTCGCGGATCTGGCCGTAGTGGATCAGCTTGTAATAGAGAAAGGTGCGCGCGGCCACGGCCTGCAACTTGAGCGACTCGAAGGGGGCGCCGCCGTTCTCGCAGGTGACCACGTGCGGCAAGTAGTCGGTCTCGACGTCGACCTCGCCGACACCCACCACCTGCGCCCTGCAATATGCGGTCAGCGGCAGGGTCGAGCTGCCTGGCTCGTCCAGCCAGGGCTCGAATTCACCGCCGCAGGCAACCAGCGCGATCAGAGACAGCGCGGCGCCCAGTCTGCTCGTCCTGCTCATGGACCCAATCTGCTTTGGCAAACGGTGTCTGGGTATCGGCCACTGGTAGGACGGACGTTCGACCGATGGAGCGCGCCAAAATTCGCACCTGCCGGCGCCCGACAATGCCGACGCCGAGATCGCAAATGCGGCGCTTTTTTCTGAAAATTTCTTTAATATCTGGATAGTTAGCGAGACGGCAGGGGTTGATGCGAAGATCCGGACCCGCTTCTCGACGCCAGCGCGCGCATGCGCGCCGCCAACTGCGGCAGCCCATCGTGCGAGCCGACCACCAGCAGCGGCGCCAACTCCGCCGTCAGCGCCGCCCTCTGCTCGGCGTCATCGAGATCGGCATACAGGATCGCGGGCAGCTCGAGCCCGGCCGCGCGCAGCGCGCGGATCGCAAAGATGCCCTGGTCGCGGGCCAGCCGCTGACGCTCGGACTCGGACAGCGACCGGGCGGGCGCCGCGCCGTTCTCGTCGACCAGCAGCGCCGCCGGGGTGCGCCGAAAATCGAGATCGACGATCGCGCCCGCGGCCCCTCGACGCGCCTGCTGGACCAGCTCGGCCGCGCAGCCGGCGCGCACGAAGGCAAACTCGGTACCGAGAAAACGCGCCAGGCGGGCCCGGTACTCGTCGCCATCCTCGCACACGATCCACAGCGGCGCCATTTTGACCTCGCGTTCAGGCGGCGAACATCACGCCGATCGCCTTGTGCCACGGCGCGGCCTCGGCGCGCACCAGCAGTTGGCCGCGCCAGCGCCGCACCTGCTCGCGCACGATCCCCAGACCGCGCTCGGCCGGCTGCGCCTCGACCAGCGCCAGCGTCAATTCCTGCGGCGAGGAGTCGGCGACCCACAGCGCGACCACCCGGCGGTCGGCGGCGTCGCGCTCCTGCTGCAGCCGGATCAGGATCTGCCGCTCGTCCGCCCGCGCCACCGCCTGCTCGGCGTTGCTCACCAGGTTGCCGAAGATCGACCACAGCGCCTGCGTCTCGACCGGGCAGACGATCTCGTCCTCGGCGATCGCGACCGCCGGCACCACCCAGCCGGCGCCGCGCTGTCGTTGCTCGGCGGCCAGCGCGCGCAGCCAGGCGCTGACGATCGCGGCGTCGAGCCGGGTGCGAGGTCCGCTCTGCAGCAGCGCCTGCAGGCGGGCCGCGTGCCGTTCGCGCAGACGGCGGTCGATGGCCAGCACCGTCGCCGTCCGCCGCGGATCGGCGGCCAGCCGCTCGGCGCACCGCAGGTCGCGCTGCAGCGGTCCGAAGACCGGCTCGCGCTCGATCGGCCGCAGAGCCACACCGCTGGCGCGCGCCTGGCCTCGCAGCGTCTGATACAGCGCGGCGACCGCGGCCGAAGTCGGCGTCGGCTCGCGCAGCGTCGCCACCACGTCGGCCACCGCCACGCCGCTGCTGCCGAGCATGCCGAGCGCGCTGGCGCGGTGCTTGAGCACGTCGTGGCGGATGGCATGGATGCAGCTTGCCAAATCCGGGAACAGCGCCGGCCGGGCGACCAGGGCGCGCTGCACGGTGGCAGCGCGCAGGCGCCAGGCCAGGCCGCCGCCGAGCAGCAGCGCCAGCCCGATCGCGATCGCCATCGCGGCGCGCCGGCGCGCCTCGGCGCTCGACCGCTGCGCCGCCCGCGCCGCGTCTCGCGCCGCGCGGGCCTCGCCCACCCAGGGATCGTCGGCGCCGGCGTGAGCCAGGTAGCGGTCGATCAGCGGTTCCGCGCGCGCCGGTTGCCGCTGCTCCAAGTGGTAGCGCGCCAACGCCCAGTCGGCGACCGCCACCCCGCTCGCGCTGGCCTCCCGCAGCAGGGCGAGCGACGGCTCGACCGACGGGGCATCGCGCCGGGCGAGCAGCGCCGCCAGCCGACCGAGCGCCGGCAGGCGATCGCCGCCCGCGACGGCGCGCTGGTAGCACCTGGCGGCCGCCGGGTAGTCGCCGCGGTATTCCTGCGCGCGGCCGGCCAGCAGCAGGTGCGACGCGCCGGGGCTGCAGTCGGGATCGAGAAGCTGCAGCGCGCCGTCGGCGTCGCCGCGGGACAGACGCGACTCGACCAGCAGCCCGGTCAGATCGCGCTCGCCGCCGGCCAGTTGCGCCCGCAGCGCGAGCGCCTCGCGCAGCCTGGCGGGCTCGGTCGCCCGCGCCACGTACTGCTCGAGGTCGGCCAGCGCGGGCGCCGGATGGCCCTCGTCGGCGTTGAGCAGCGCGCGGTCGAGAAAGCCGTCGACGGCGCCGAGATCGATCGCGCGATCGAGCCACGGCCGCACCACCAGCCGCGACTCGGGCGTCGCGGCCTGTCTCACCAGCCGCGCGAGCTGCAGCAGATCGGCCGGCGCCTGCCACAGCGCGCTAACGGTCTGCGGCAGCACGACGCCCTGGCTGCTGTAGTAGAGAGCGGCGGCCTCGACAAAGGCCGGCGAGTCGATCAGCGCGCGCTCGAGCAGCTCCGCAGCCAGCGCCAGCGGATCGCCGTCGGCGATCCAGTCCTGCGCCTCCCGCAACAGCGCGCGCGCCTCGGCGCTCGGCGGCGGAGCGGCGGGCTGGGACGCCGCGCGGAGGTCGCTCGGCGGTCGCGCGATAGCCGCCCGGATCTCCTGTACCTCGACGTCGCCGCGGCGCGCTGGCAGATCGAGCAGGAACCGCTCCAGCGCGCGCTCGGCCTCGGCCAGCGCGCCCTGCCGAATCGAGACCCGCGCCAGCAGCAGCCACAGCTCGCTCTGCTGCGGGTCGAGAGCCAGCGCGCGGCGCAGCGCCTCGGCCGCGCGCGGCGCCTCGAGCAGGCCGCCGCGGGTCGCCAGCAGCGTGCCCAGGCGGCGCCAGCCCGCGGCGTGCAGCGGCTGCAGCCGGAGCACGACCGTCAGCTCGCGCGCCGCATCGTCGTAGCGGCCCAGGTTCTCCAGCGCGCGCGCCCGCAGCAGGCGCAGCCCGCGCCAGGCCGGCCAATCGTCGACCAGAGCGTCGGCCCAGCGCAGGGCGGGCGCGGTCTGCCCCCGCGCCAGCGCCGCCTCCTGGTCGGCCAACTGCAACTGCAGCTCGGGCGTCACCGCTGGTTCTGGCCACTCCCCCAGCGAGCGCGCGCTCTCGGCCGCCTCGGCGGCCAGCAGCAACTGGCCGCGCCGCATCCGCTGGCCGCGTGTCAGTTGAGTCTCGTCGATCTGGGTCAGCCGCCCGCGAGCGTCGTCGACGCGACCGACCGCCAGCTCGAACTTGGCGACGGCGAGCGCGGCGTGGTTGACCGCGCCCGCGGCCGCCAGCCGCCCGAGGCCGGCCAGCAGCGCGGCGCGCCACGGCTCGCGCCGCTCGAAGCGCCGCGGATCGTCGGCGTACAGGTCGGCCAGACCGGTCAAGGCCTGCCAGCGCTGCGGGTCGAGCGCCAGCGCTGCCACGAACGCGCTCTCGGCGTCGTCCCGGCGACCGAGCCGGGCCAGGGCGGCCGCCTGGTTGTTGATGATCTCGACGTCGGCTGGCGCCACCGCGCGCGCTCTCTCGAACAGCGCGGCCGCCTCCTCCATGCGGCCCCGGCGAAACAGCTCGATTCCGCGCCGGTTGTCCCGGCGCGCAGCGGCCAGAGACGACACGGTCGCGTCGGCCGGGACCGCCAGCAGCGCCATCGTCAACGCCACCAACATCATCGCAGCTCCCGTAGCTGGCGCAGCTTGAGGCCGAGCTGGTTGAGACGCAGGGTCACCCGGCGCCGGGTGCCGGCGGGCCCGAGCAGCAGGCGCGCCATCCGCTCGAGGTCGCCGCCGGTGGTGCGGTACAGCGCGCACAGGTACTGGCGTTCGACGTCGGCCGCCACCTGCGCAAAGCTGGCGCCCGGCCGGATCTCGATCGCGGTGGCGATGCCCGAGCGCGCGGCGTCGGCCGCGCCGCCGCCGCGCCTTCCGATCAGGTTCTGGAGCAGACGCGAATCTATCTCGAGGATGGCGGGAGCGCGCGCCGTCGGCGCCGGCGCATCGAGCTGGTCGCTCAGCTTGCGGACCAGCGCGTTGACCGCGAACAGGTTGAGCTCGCGGTGGTTGCCCGGCCAGTCGTGGGAGAGCAGCGCGCGCCGGCTCGGCTCACCGATGAAGACGGTGAAGGCATCGGCGGCCGCGCTGGCCGCGCGCGGCCGGCCATAGATCACCTGGTTGGCCAGCGGCCGGTAACCCTCGGGCGTGGGGAACCGCGCCAGATACTGGCGCACCAGCGGCTGCAGCAGCTCGGACCGCAGCGCATCGAGCAGGGCAAAACGGATCAGGGCGGTCAGGTCCTCCCGCCGTTCGCGCAGCGGCGGCAGCCGCAGCCGGCTGGCCGGATTGAGGCGCATCCACAGATCGTGGCGAAACCGACCGGCCGCGACCAGAGCCTCGAGATCCTGGTTGGTGGCGGCGATCAGCTTGGGGTGCGCCGGCCGCGGCGCCGCGTCGCCGAGTCGGGTGACCGCGCCGCGCTCGATGACCAGCAGAAGCTGGCGCTGCAGATCGAGGTCGAGGTTTCCGATCTCGTCCAGGAACAGCGTGCCGCCGTGCGCCTGCTCGAACACGCCGACGTGATCCTCGATCGCGCCGGTAAAGGCACCGCGCCGCGACCCGAACAGGTGCGCCGCCAGCAGGCTTTGCGGCACCGCGGCCAGGTCGGTGACGACAAACGGCCCCTTCTGGCCAGAGCGCGGGTGGATCACCTGCTCGGCCAGGTAGCTCTTGCCGGTGCCGGTCTCGCCCTGCAGCAGCACCGGCACCGGCGACCGGGCCAGCGCGTCGAGATCACGCCGCAGCGCCGCCATGGCCGGGCTCTGTCCCCAGAACACCGGCCCCTCCTGCTCGGCGTGGCGCAGGGCGAGCGCGCGGCTGATCTCGGCCGCCAGCGCCCGGCTGTCGACCACTTCGTGCGCGCAGAAGTAGAGCAGCGGGTCGTCCGGACCCGACACCACCTCGTCGGTGGTGGTCAGCAGCACCACCGGCAGCAGCGGAAAGTCGCGGCGCAGACGCTCCAGGATCAGCAACCCCTGGGTCCGGCGCAACTCCTCGACGGCCGCGGCGCGCGCGCGGGCGGCTGCGGGCAGCGCCGACTTGTCCTCGGGCAACAGCCGCTCCTCGGGCAGCGCGAAATGCAGGTCCAGCACGACCAGATCGGGCAGCCGCGGGTGGCGCTGCAGCGCCTCGCGCGCCTCGAAGTAGTCGTGGGCGCACTTGAGACGGCAGCCCTGGTCGCGCAGCTCGCAGACCTGGCACGGCGCTTCGCGATCGCAGCGCGTCATGTAGTCGAAGTGCGGCAGGTGGCGGTGGCACATCTCGACCGTGCGGTCGCGGTCGTCGACGACGAGCAGCCGGGTCACGGCGCGCCGCCCCGCCCGCAGCGCGCCAGCGCGGCGAGCGCCGGCTCGAGCGCGAGCAGCGCCTCGACCGCGGCCGGCGCTTCGTCCCGGCAGGCGGCCAGCGCCCGCAGCAGCGCCCGCTCGAAGCGGTCCAGATCGCGCGCCGGCACCCCCGCCGGCGCGGCTGCCCGAAGCTGCTGCCAGAGCTCGGTCGCGGTCACCGGCGCTCCTGCCTCATCGATCAACCGGTCGAGCGCGGATATCAATTCCTGCCGATCGGCCGGCCGCAGCGGCCGCTTCAGGTCAGCCAGGTCGCGCGCCGGCCAGACCAGAGGCTTGACCAGGTCGTGGCGCACCCGCCTCAGCCAGATCTTCATACACATTTTATAGACTGTTTCGACAATTAATAGAATAGCGGTCGACCGCGCTCAAAAAACCTCCGCGTTCCCGGGCCATTGCGCTGGCACACGGCTTGAGATGCCAGCCGCCAGGAGGTGGCCCATGAAGTCGCTGCCGTGCGCGCTGTTGCTGTCGCTGTGCTCGCCCGCGCTGTTCGCCCAGGAACCCGAGGCGTGGCCCCAGGACGCCAGGGCCGTCGGCGCCGAGCGACTGCCGTTGGTCGAGATCCCGGAGGCGACGCTCCGGCCGTGGGTGGGGCGTCTGTGGGCGGCGACTCGCGTCGACGACCTGACCGAGGAGACGCGACTGCAAAGCGAGACCGACGAGCCGAAAAACGAGGCGATCGGGCTCGCCCTCGCCCACAACCTGGTCTGTCGCCACACCGCGTTTTTGGCCATGCCCGAGAGCGAGATCACCGCCGACAGCCCGCGGCTGATGCAGTCGGCTCGCGCGAGCGAGCGGGCGATCCTGGCGCAGCGCAAGGACGCGGTCGCGCTCTCGCGCGACAACATGCCGCCGGGCGACCCGCTGCTGACGGTCGTGGCGCCGCCGGACGC
>JAFGSX010000400.1 GCA_016934455.1 Deltaproteobacteria bacterium | reverse complement strand
ATGACTCGGCGCGGCCCGACCGGGCCGGCCCGGATCGAGCCGCGGCCGACGCGGCGCGCGCGGACCTGGGCCTCGACGACGACGGCGGTGGCGCTGACAGCGGGCCTCCCCCGCTCCCGGCCGACATCGACCCCTGCGAGAACGGATCGTGCTGGAGCGACGACGCCTGGGCGCCGCCCTGCGGCTATGCCCCGGTGGACGAGGACTACAGCTCGGGGCGCTACAACGTCCACGAGTACCGGGTGGTGCTGTACCACGACGCGCCGATCCGGATCACGGTCGACCGCACGGCCGGGACCTGGCAGCCGGCGATCATCGTCGTAACCGCAGCGGGGGAGGTTGTCAGCGACGGCGCCGTGGCGTTGCAGCGGCCCGGGCTCAACGCCACCATCGCGGCGACCGGCAGAACCGGGGCGCGGGCGAGGCTGCGCCTCAACACGGGCACGGACACGCCGGCGTCGGTCTTCGTCACTGGCTGGGGCGCCATCGACAGCGGGTTCACCGAGTTCCAGCCGCAGACAGCCGAGTACAGTCTGCTGATCGAGAGCCGCTGCGTGGCCAACGACAACGTGGGGTGCACAATCTACGGCAGCACGCTCTCCAAACGCGAGTGCGCCTGGATCCACTACATCGGCCGCTACGTGGTGCCGCGGCTGGCCGGAACGCGCGAGCAGCGGCTCGACGCCGCCGCGGCCGTCGGCTGGTGGACCTACAAGGAGGCCGTGCTCCGCATCATCGACAACCCCCTCTCCTACTCGAACTGCAGCGTCGAAGGCGTCGGCGACACCTACATCGGCCCCGTCGACCTGTGCGCCACGGGGCGCGCCTGGCAGGTGGGGCTCTCCGCGGTGCAGGTCCCGGACCACACGGACTCCGCCGTGGCCACCGTCCAGGCCCAGCTCTATCCAGGCGAGAGCGCCGAGACCATCCTCGCCGAGGCGGCGCGGGTGGCCAACCTCGACGCCGCGACCACGGCCGCCGTGGTCGGGTCGACCGGCTACCTGCGGCGCTCCTGGCTGCTCCGCACCAGCCCGATCGGATTTGCCCTCGAGGCGGGGCCGGTGACCAGCCAGTGCATCAACAGCACTCGCACCTGGTGCCCGGACAATGCCAAGACCCGGGCCAGCGTGGCCGACGTGCGCGAGATCCTGGACGCCGTGGCACCCTGAGCCCGCTCTCTTTGCAACGACCCCTGTGAGCGGTTGAGGTTTCGGCCGCGCCGGTGCAACCTTTTTCCAGCGAGCGGTTCTGTCAGCGCAGGCGGTGCGCGATCATGGCCGAGCAGGAGCGAAAGCTGCACCTGGTGCCCGGCGCCGAGGGACGGACCCTCGGCGACCTCGGCGACGACGATCTGATGCTGCTGGTCAAGGCCGGCCGCAAGGACGCCTTCGAGACCCTGATCCGCCGCTACCAGGAGTTCGTGTTCGGCTTTGCGGCGCGTTTTCTGGGCGACCGCAGCCAGGGCCGCGACGTGGCGCAGGACGTGTTTTTGGCGCTGTGGGCCGAGCGCGACCGCTACCAGGCGCGCGGCAGCTTCAAGGGCCTACTGTTCACCATGGCCCGCAACCGGTGCCACGTGACGGCGCGCGGCCGCCGCACCCAGCGCACCAAGCTAGATGCCCTGGGCATCGACCCCGCGGCCAGGCCGACCGCTCCGAGCGAGCCGATCGACGAGCTGGTCGCCGCCGAGCGCGCCAGGCTGGTGCAGAGCAAGCTGGCCGAGCTGCCGGAGAAGATGCGCCAGGCGCTCATCCTGCGCTACACCAACGGCCTGCAGCTCGACGAGATCGCCAGCGTCACCTGCTCACCCCTGGGCTCGGTCAAGGCCACGATCTCGCGCGGCCTCAAGCGGCTCGGCCGGCTGTTCGAACAGGAGGCACAATGAAGTGCGCCTCTTTTGAAGAGATGGTGCAGTACCTCGACGGCACCTCGACGCCGGAGCAGAAGGCGGCCCTGGCCGAGCACATCGCCGGCTGCCGGGACTGCGCCGCGCTGCGCGACCGCGTGAGCGCGACCGCCCAGGCGATCGCGGCCAGGCCGGGCGAGTTTTGCGATCCCGCGCTGGCGAGCGACGTGCTGGAGCTGGTCCGGCTGGGCCAGGCCGAGCCGCGGCCCTCGCTCTGGCAGTTGTGGCGGGAGCGGCTGCGCTGGTCGTGGGTGCCGCTCGCGGCCGGCGCCGCGGCGGCCGCGCTGGTGCTGTTTGTCGTCGACACCGATGACGGCGAGTTCCACACCCGCGGCGGCGCCGAGAGCGGCGACGCCTGGGTCGATCTCAAGGTCTTTCGCGCCACCGCCACCGGCTACCAGCCGGCGACCCAGGCGATCCGCGCCGACGACGCGCTCGCCTTTGCCTACGCCAACCAGAGCCGGGACCGCTATCGCTACCTGATGGTCTTTGCCCGCAGCGAGGACGGGCAGCTCTTCTGGTTCTACCCGGCGCACGTCAACGTTGACAGCGATCCCGAGAGCATCGCCATCTGCGGCGACTGCGCGACCACGCCGCTGCCCGAGGAGATCGAGCACCCATTGCCACCCGGGCTGCTGCGCGTGTATGCCCTGTTCTCGCGGCAGCCGCTGCGGGTGAGCGCGATCGAGGCCCGGGCGGCCAGGGAATGGCAGGCGGCCGGAGCGGCCGAGCTGCCCAGGCTCTCGATCGAAGACACGGCCCAGCGGCAGGTGCTGCTGCAGGTGCGGCGCGCCATCCTCGACGCCAGCCGGGCCGAGTGAGGGCTCATGAAGGCGGCCCTGCTCATAGCCGTTGCCCTTGGCCCGGAGCTGGCGGCGCAGTCCCTGCCCCTGGCGCCGCAGCGGCCGTACGCGCTGGTGATCGGCTGCAACACCCCGGACACTGCGGACGCCGACAAGCTGCGCTACGCCGACGACGACGCGATCCAGAACGCGCTGTTGTTGCGGGAGCTCGGCGCCGAGGTGATCCTGCTGGTCGATCCCGACGCCGAGTCGCGCGAGAGCTACCCGGAGCTGGTCTTTACCCCGGCCACCCGGGCCAATCTCGACGCCGCGCTCGAGAAGATCGAGCAGCAGTTGCTGGCGGATCGGAGCAGCGGGCTGGTCCCCGCCTTCTATCTGTTCTACAGCGGCCACGGCGGCGTCGAGAACAACGAGGGCTATTTGCAGCTTCAGGACGGCCGGCTGACGCGGCCGCAGCTTCGCGCCCTCCTCGAGCGCACCGCGGCGGCCGAGTCCCACGTCGTCATCGACGCCTGCAAGTCCTACTACGCGGTCTTCGAGCGCGGCGCCGGCGGCAGGCGGCGGCCGCTCCGCTCGCAGCAGCTCGTCGAGCAGCGCGATCTGCCCGCCACCGTCGGCCTGCTGCTGTCGACCTCGGCCGCGGCCGACAGCCACGAGTGGGAGGCGCTGCAGGGCGGCATCTTCAGCCACGAGGTGCGCTCGGCCATGCGCGGCGCGGCGGACCTCGACGCCGACGGCGTCATCACCTACCAGGAGACGGCCGCCTTCATCTGGAGCGCCAACGCCACCATCCCCAGCCGCCGCTACCGGCCGCAGTTCTTTGCCCGGCCGCCGGCCGGCGGCGAGCCGGCGGGCGCCCTGGTGCCGGCGCTGGCCGGCAGCAGCGACCGGCTCGCCATCGGGCCCGGCGCCAGCCGCCACCTGTTTGTCGAGGACGGGGCCGGCCGCCGCATCGCCGACCTGCACCCGGCCGCCGACGCGGTGATCGCCCTGCGCATTCCGCCCGGGCGACCGCTGTTCGTGCGGCAGAGCGGCTCCGACCTCGAGTACGAGCTGCCCGCCGGTCGGACGCTGGCCCTCGCCGACCTCGAGCCCGCGCCGGCCACGGCGCGACCGCGCAGCGCCGCCCACGTGGCGTTTGGCAAGCTCTTCGCGCGGCCGTTCGACCGCGGCGCGCTGGAGGGGTATCGCGCGCACCGCGACCAGGAGGTCGAGGAGCCGGCGCTGCAGCTCCCGACCTGGCTGATGCCGTCGCTGGCCGGCGCCGGCGCCGTGGTGGCGCTGATCGGCGGCAGCCTGACCGCGTTCGCGCTGCGCGAGAACCTGGCGGCGTCGCCCGACCTCAGCGGCGTCGAGCGCCAGCAGGTCAACGATCGCATCGATCTCTTCAACGCCGCGGCCGTCGCCTGCTACGCGGTGGCCGGGGTCGCGGTCGGCGCCTTTGCCGGATCGCTGGCCTGGGACGCGCTGGCGCGCGGCCCGGACCAGGTCGAGTTTCTCGAGCCGCCGCAGAGCCAGCCGGCGGCCGCCGGGCAGGTGTCGCCATGAACGGTCGCTCCTGGATCGCGGTCCTGGGATTCTCGGTCGGCTGCGTGCCGCACCTCGCCATCGAGGGCGCGCCCTGCCCCTGCCCGACCGGCTACCAGTGCTGCCCCACCCTGCACAGTTGCCTGGAACCCGGCAGCGCCTGCCCGGATCGCTTTCCGCAGTCGAGCGGCCAGCAGTGCGATCGCGACGCCGACTGCCCGGCCAGCGAGATCTGCGCGGCCTGGACCGCCGCCGGCAGCGGCGACGTGATCGGGCTGCGCCAGTGCCGGCAGCGGTGCAGCGGCGAGTTCTCCTGCGCCGACGGCGAGCGCTGCCGGCCGACCCTGCACGACGCGCAGCCGACGACCGAGCTCAACCTGGTGTCGGCCTGCCTGCCGCAGGAGCAGCCCGCGTCGTGCGCCGCGGCGAGCTGCGACGCCTGCCCGACCGAGCGCCAGGGCGAGCTCTTCTGCGCCGACGGCGACGTGCACGGTTGCTTTTTCAGCGTCGACGCGACGTGCGGCGTGATCTGCCAGGACGTCGAGGTCATCGACTGCGACCTGCGCGGCTGCGAGGAGACCGAGACGAGCGCCAAGTGCGCGATACCGTCCTACGACACCGAGCCCTGCGATGTGTTCGACTGCGCGGCCTGCCCGGCCGAGCAATCGCCGCACCAGGTCTACTGCTCGGGCGACAGCGTGGTCGCCTGCTACGCGATGCCGTACCAGGGGGAGGGTTGCGGCCAGATCTGCCTGCAGCAGACGATCGAGAGCTGCCAGCAGGCGTGCTCAGAGCAGGGCGGCGCTCACTGCCAGTGACCATCGCCGCGCCATACTGATTTATTATCAATAGCTATTTCAATTAGTTAGATGTTTTTTCCGCCGCCCGCCGGAGATCTGCAACCAAAACCGGGGCCCGCGTTCTCAGTTGGCGTAGCAGCAAGAAACCAGGGTGGCGCACAGCGCCAATGGAGGAAGGCCATGAAACGCACCGCGATGAAGATAGCGACCTGCGCGATCATGTTACTGGCAGCCTGCGATCTGGTCAGCGAGCTGACGCCGGCCGGCCTGCAGCCCGGTTCGGACCAGCCCGGGCAGACGCTTCCGATCGCGATCACCACCCAGGGCAGCGCCTGCAAGAGCAGCGCCCTCTCCGAGGCGAGCTCGATCCAGCTCACCGTGGTCGGCCACACCCTGACCATCGCCGACGACAACGCGACCTTCAACTGCTGCCTGATCCCGGTCATGCAGGTGACGGTCGAGCAGAACATCATCACGGTTCTCGAGACCGAGACCGGCGACACGCCCTGCTACTGCATGTGCCAGTACGAGCTGTCGGCGCAGGTGACCAACCTGCCCGACGGCGACTACCTGGTCCGCGTCTATCACTCGCAGATCGACGCCGCCAGCCTGGTCCACGAGCAGACCGTGGCGGTGCCGGGCGGCCAGCCGATCATCGGCGCGCCCTACCAGAGCCAGTGCCTGGCCAGCGGCGAGGGCGACGGCCCGGCCGAGCCGGTCTCGTGCGAGGCCATGGACGCCCGCGGCGCCGGCGAGGCGTGCTATCTCGCCATGGGTTGGCTCTGGGACGGCGCCGGCTGCAGCATGATCACCGGCTTCTGCGAGTGCCAGGGCAGCGACTGCGACGCGCTGTTCGCGACCCAGGCCGAGTGCGAGACCGCCTACGCCGGCTGCAGCGGCGAGCAGATCGAGGTGACCACCGGCGCCGGCACGCTCACCGTGCGCGACCGCGGCGCCGAGTTCAACTGCTGCCTGGCCGCCTGGATGGAGGCCACCGTCTCCGGCACCCGCATCGTGGTGGTCGAGGTCGAGGACCCGGACACCAGCAACGCCTGCGACTGCGTCTGCCGCTACGAGCTGTCGATCGAGATCAGCAATCTGCCGGCCGGCGACTACACGGTCGAGGTCTACCGCAGCGCGGTGGACGAGAGCACCCGGCTCGCGCTGCGCACCGCCACCGTCGACGGCTGACCGCCCCCCTGCCCCTGCAAGCTCACGCCCGGCCCGACCCAGCCCCCCCCCTTGGCGCGCTTGAAAAACCGGCACGGTCGTGCCAAGTGAGCGGAAGGGCCGGCGGGGTGACCGCACGTCGCCGGGATCTCCTTTTTCGGGGGGGTCGCCATGCTCTCGCGCGCTCGCCTCGCTCTCGCCGTCGCCGCCGCCGTCTGCGGTGCCGCCGGGGCCGCTCGCACCGCGCCCGCCGCGACGAGCGCGCCGGCCGCGCCTCCGGCGTTCGCGTTTTTGCACGGCGACTGGCGACTCAACCGCCAGGAGAACGCCAGCGTCGAGCAGGCGCTGGCCACGGTGGCGAAGAAGCTCGGCCAGAACACGCTGGCGCCTGCCCGCGTGCGGCCCGTGCTCGAGCGCCTGCGGCAGGGGCTGACCGAGGACGGGCGGCAGTGCGGCGTGGCGAGCCCGGGCGGCGACGACGAGCTGGCCGCGCTGGCCGCGGCCGGCCTCTGCGGCAAGATCCCCTGCCGGCCGAGCCGGGCCC
Organism: Deltaproteobacteria bacterium; assembly: GCA_016934455.1. Taxonomy (GTDB): domain Bacteria; phylum Myxococcota; class JACRCW01; order JAFGSX01; family JAFGSX01; genus JAFGSX01. The sequence goes on along the minus strand of JAFGSX010000400.1, from coordinate 12,400 downwards.
GCTGGTCGATCGAGTGCAGCGAGAAGTGGGGCGCCTGCGCCGTCGGCCTGGTCTTCCCGCCGCCCGCGGCGCCGGGCCGCGAGCCGGGCGACGACGACGAGGGCGGCGACCGGGCGGACCGGCCGCAGCCCGAGAGGTACTCGTTGAGGATCCCGCAGGCAGCGGCGCGCAGGTGGAAAAGCGTCGACGATCTGGCGCGCGCGCTGGCGGCGACCAAGAGGAGCGACTGGAAGCCTGTCGTCGAGGACGATGAGATGGCCGGCATCCTCGGCGGACTCGGGATGCGGGGCAGCGACGGAGGCGGGCTGATCGAGCGCGAGCCGGAGCAAGCGCGGGCCTGGCTCGAGGTCGAGCGCGAGGCGGCCGGGACTGCGCCGCTCTGGTCGCTGCTCAGGGAGCAGCCCCGCAACCGCGAGGAGCGCACCATCGACCTCGAGATCGGCCGCATCCCGTGTCTGGACCATCGGCGGCTGGAGTCGCGCACCGGCGTCTTTGCCCGACGCCACGGCCGCGGCTTCGACGTCGAGATCGAGTCCCACGACGCCGACCTGCGCGCCTGCCTGCTGCCCGTCGTGCAGCAGGCGCTGGCCAAAGAAGACAAGGCCATCGAGATGCTCAACCTGTCGCTCGAGCTGCGGCGCGGCGACGTGCTCACCGGCGACGGCCGTTACATCGTATCGCTGGCCATGCATCACGAGCGCACGCAGGACGCGGACTGGCGCAAGCAGAAGCCCCGGGTCTCCGACCCGGCGCTGGAGGAGTGGCTGCTCCCGCGCGACAGCACCCCCTTCAAGCGCTGTCTCAGGGATTTTCCCTTCTCGGACGACTACGCGCTGCGGGACTACGAGAAGCAGATCCGGCTCAACTTCTTCTACGAGGTGGCGTTCGATGCGTCTGGCCGCGCGACCAGCGCCAAGTTCCTGCTGCCGGCGAAGAAGGGGACACCGGCGGAGAAGATCGCGGAGCCGGCGCGGCGCTGCGTCGAGGCCGCGGCGCTGCGCTCGCTGGCGCCCTGCTCTGCCAGGGGGGGCACGGCGCGCGCCTGGATGTCGGCCACGGTGGCTCGCGTCAAGGCCGGCCGACCGACGACCCGGCCCAGGTAGCGGGTCGGAGCTGCCTTTTTTTCAGGAGAGAGCGCGATGAGAGAGCCGCGTAGCCATCTGTTGCGTCTGTGCTGCGGCTGGCTGGCCCTCGCCCTCGCCGGCTGCTCGTGCGACGAGCCGACCCACGGCCCTGACCGCGGGCCAGCGCCCGACGCAGCCCGCGCGGACGCCTGGCTGCCGGGAGACGGCGGCGCAGCAGACCGCAGCGACGGAGGCGCGGACAGCGGGCTGCCGCGCGAGGCAGGTGCGGATGCCACGGCGCTCGACAGCGGCACCGATGCCGGCCTGCCCCACGACGGCGGGTCGGACGCCGGTCCGCTGCCCGACGGCGGCGCGGGCGACGGCGGGTCCTGCATCGACTGCGGCCAGATCCTGATCGAGGCCGAGAGCTTCTCGTCGCCCGGCGGCTGGAAGGTGGACTCGCAGTTCGTGGACCAGATGGGCTCGCCCTATCTGCTGGCGCACGGGCTGGGACAGCCGGTGGCCAACGCAAGGCACACGGCGCGCTTTCCCGTCACCGGCCAGTACCGGCTATGGGTGAGGACCAAGGACTGGGTGCCTCCTTACTCACCGGGGACCTTTCGGGTCTCGGTGGCGGGAGCGGAGCTGCCGACCGACCTCGGCACCGTCGCGGGCTGGGGCTGGCAGGACGGCGGGCTGGTGACCATCGCCGCGCTCGACGTGGCGCTGGCGCTGGTGGACAAGACCGGTTTCGATGGGCGCTGCGATGCCCTCTTCTTCACCCGGGATCTAGATTTTACGCCACCCGGAGACGCGCAGGCCCTGCTGACCTGGAGGCGCGGCTTGCTCGGGCTGCCGGGCACGCCGCCGTCGGCGGGGAGCTTCGATCTGGTGGTGGTGGGCGGCGGCGTCGCGGGGACGGCGGCGGCGGTGGCGGCGGCGCGGCGCGGGCTGTCCGTGGCGCTGATCCACGACCGGCCTTTTCTCGGGGGCAACGCCAGCCAGGAGGTGCGGATCCACACCTGCGGCTACGAGGGCGAGGGGCCCGCCCGGGCCATCGTGTCGGCGGTCAACTGGGAAAACTGCAACGAGGAGCCGGCCGGATCGGAGCTCGCGATCGGCTACGATCAGAGCCGGCACGCGGTGGTCGCCGCGGAACCGAACGTGCACCTCTTTCTCGAGCACCGCGCGCTGCGCGCCGCGACCGCCAGCGGGCACATCACCAGCGTCGACGCGGTGGCCACCCGGACCGGCCAGGAGCTGCGCTTCAGCGCCCCGCTCTACGTGGACGCCACCGGCGACGGCTGGATCGGAGCGTGGGCCGGAGCCGAGGTCCGCTACGGCCGCGAGTCCCGGGACGAGTTCGGGGAGAGCCTGGCGCCGGCGCAGGCCGACACCATGAAGCTCGGCACCAGCGTGCTCTGGCAGGCCGAGGACACCCACACCGCCACCTCCTTTCCCGACGTCTCGACCTGGACCGCGGCGGTGGCCAGGGGCCACCGGGCGACCTCCGGCAACTGGACCTGGGAGTATGGCATCGACCCGGCGCTCAATACCGTCGATGACGCCGAGGAGATCCGCGATCACCTGCTGCGCGCCGCCTACGGTCTCTTCTACAACCACTGGGCCAACGGCGGCTCGACCTGGCGGCTCAAATGGATGGGCTACGTGGCCGGCAAGCGCGAATCGCGACGCCTGGTCGGCGACCACCTGCTCCGGGAGCAGGACATCGTCGGCCGGGTCGCCTATCCGGACACCATCGTCGTGGGTAGCTGGCCCATCGACCTGCACTTCGAGAACCCGTGCTCCCTGTGCTGCAGCGGCTGCAGCGGCTGCAGCGCCAGCGCCCCCTGCTCCTGCGCCGAGTGCGGCGTCACCTGCCAGGAGGTGGACTTTCTCTCCTACTGCGTGCAGACCCACGTCTTCAAGTACGGGGTTCCCTACCGCGCGCTCTACTCCCGCAACATCGACAACCTGTTCATGGCCGGCCGCGACGCCAGCTTCACCCACGTCGCCCTGGGCGGGATCCGGGTGATGAACACCACCGGCCAGATGGGGGTGGCCGTCGGTGTGGCCGCCAGCCTGTGCAAACAGTATGCGACCACCCCGCGCGGCGTGTACCAGGACCATCTGCCCGAGCTGCTGCTCGCCACCACCGGCGTGGAGCAGCCGCTCGGGCCGCTGCTGCGGCTGGGGTACGTTCAATCAGACGGCGCCCGGGCCTGGTCGCAGACCTGCGAGTTAAGCGGCACGGGAGCGCAGGACTGCGACACCGCGACCCACCCGTTCAGCGCCTGGAGCCTGCCCCCGGCGGAGTTCGCGGGAGCGCCGGTAATCGACCGCTACGCCTTTGTCTACCGGACCGCCAGCGGCGGCCACCGGCTGCGCAACGGCTTTTTGATGGCCGGCGGCGCGGAGAGCCGGTCGCAGGATTGCGGCATCGACGCGGCGGGCCGGCAGAGCAACTGCGGGCCGTTCACCAGCTACCCGTCGCCCACCGGGATCGGAGCCATCGGTGGTCGCTACGCCTTTGTCTACAGCGCCAGCGGGATTCAAAAGGTGCGTCTCGGCTACGTGCTGGCCGACGGCAGCGCGAGCCACTCCATGACCTGCGACCTCGCCGGCGACGGCACCACCTCGAACTGCACCGCCCTCACCGGCTACCCGCTGCCGCCGACCGGAAGCGGGATCGTCCTCACGCCCGGGCAGAAGATCAGCGACCGCTATACCTTCGTCTATCGCGCCGCCGGGGCCCAGAAGCTGCGCAACGGGTTTACGCAGTCCGACGGCCTGAAGAGCTGGTCGCAGACCTGCGACATCGACAGCGCCGGCAACCAGGACTGCGCCATCGCCACCCACCCGTTCACCGAGTACGCCCAACCTCCGCCGGGCGTGGTCCCCGCCGCTGGCACGTCGGCCAACCATCGCTACGAATTCACGATCGACCCCTACTGACCACGGGCGGGGCTGGTTTTACGGTCCGGCGCCGTGCTAGGGTGACCACGGTTCGGGCCTGATCTCCCAAGCCCAAGGAGAGTCTGCATGTGCTTCGAGCGAGTCAAGGCTCACCTGAACTTGCACGCGGTGCTGCCCAACCTCGAGGATCTGGTGCGCCTCGATCCCGAGGCGCGCCAGCTCACGCGCGACTGGCAGATCGCCATCCAGTTCGTGGTGCGCCAGGGGCCCAAGGCCCACGTCGTCTTCAAGCAGGGCGCCTGCACGGTCGGGCGCGGTCTGCACGTGCCGCCCTCGGTCGTGCTCTTCTTCGCCTCGCCCGCCCACCTGAACCGGATGTTCGACGGCAAGTCCAATCCGGTTCCGCTGTGGGGCTTTACCAAGCTGCCGTTTTTGTCGCGCGACTTCGCCAAGCTGACCGACCGGCTGACCTATTTCCTCAAGCCGAGCGAGGCGCTGCTCGAGGACCCGAGCTACCTGGCCCTCAACACCCGGCTCACCCTCAACACCGCGGCCTACGCCGTTCCCGAGCTGCTGGCGCACCGGCGCGAGCTGCGACCGATCGCGGCCGGTCTGCCCGACGGCGTGGTCCAGCTCCAGGTCCTGCCCGACGGCCCGAGCGCCTACGTCGTCTCAGCCGACGGCAAGACCAGCGCCGGCCGCGGTGAGCCCGCGCAACGCCCCATGGCCCGCATGGCGATGAAGGACATGGCGACCGCCAACGCCTTCTTGTCCGGCAAGCTCGACTCGTTTACCGCCATCGCCGCGGGAGACGTCAGCATCCGCGGGCAGCTTCCCCTGCTCGATGCCATGAGCCTGGTGCTCGACCACGTGCCCAAGTATCTGTCATAGGTGTTGACCGCAGCGCTGCCGTCGACGACGGGAAGAGACCAGATGAAGACCTACACCTTCGCGAAATCGCAAGCGCTCTTCAGACGCGCCGCCCAGGTGATCCCCTGCGGCATCTACGGCCACATGAGCCCGGCGCCGCTGGTGCCGCCGACGGCCTATCCCTTCTTCGCCGCGCGCGGCAAGGGATCGCGCTTCTGGGACGTCGACGGCAACGAGTTCATCGACTACATGTGCGCCTACGGCCCGATGGTTCTGGGCTACAACCACCCGGTCGTCGACGAGGCGGTGCGCAAGCAGCTCGAGCAGGGCAACACCCTGACCGCGCCTGCGCCGATCATGGTCGAGCTGGCCGAGTACCTGGTCGAGCTGATCGCCGGCGCCGGCTTTGCATACTTCGCCAAGAACGGCGGCGACATGACCAGCTACGCGACCATGATCGCGCGCTCGGCCACCGGCCGCAAAAAGATCGTCGCCATCAAGGGCGGCTACCACGGCGTGGCCTCCTGGATGCAGGGCGGCGGCCACCACGGCGTGGTCGACGAAGACGTCGAGAACATGATCCGCATCCCCTGGAACGACGTGGCCGCGTTTGAGAAAGCGATCGCCAGGCACCCCGGGCAGATCGCCGGCTTCATCGCCACGCCGTACCATCACCCGACCTTCGTCGACAACGAGCTGCCGGCCGAGGGCTACTGGCAAAACATACGCCGGCTGTGCGATCGCGAGGGGATCGTGCTGATCATCGACGACGTGCGCTGCGGCTTTCGCCTCGACATCCGCGGCTCGCACGCCTACTTCGGCTTCCAGCCCGACCTGGTCTGCTTTTGCAAGGCCATCGGCAACGGCTATCCGATCTCGGCCCTGGTCGGCACCAAGAAGATGCAGAACGAGGCGGCCAAGGTCTTCTACACCGGCAGCTACTGGTTCCAGGCCGCCCCGATGGCGGCCGCGCTCGCCACCCTCAAGGAGCTCAAGCGCATCGACGGTCCCAAGCGGATGCTCGACTATGGCAAGCGGCTGCTGGACGGCCTGACCGAGGTCGCCCGCCACCACGGCCTGGATCTCAAGACCACCGGCGCGCCCTCGCTGCCCTACCTGCGCCTGACCGACGACGAGACCCTGATGCAGCACCAGGACTGGTGCGCCGAGTGCACGCGCCGCGGCGCCTACTTCACCTCGCACCACAACTGGTTCATGTCGGCCGCTCATACCGCCGAAGATCTGCAGCGCACGCTCGACATCGCCGACGACGCCTTCAAGGCGATCGGGACCACCTCGAAAGGAGAACGCCGTGCCACTAACCGAGCAAGAAAAAAGTGAGCTCAAGGCGCGCGCGCGTCAGTTGCGCCAGGACATCGTGGACGTCACGGTCTGGTCCGGCGGCGCCCACATCGGCGGCGCCCTCAGCTCGGCCGACCTGATGGTGGCGCTCTACTTCAAGTACGCGCGGGTCCGCCCCCAGGAGCCGGAGTGGCCCGATCGCGACCGCATCATCCTGAGCAAGGGACACAGCGGCGTCGGGCTGGCCGCAGTGCTCGCCCTCAAGGGCTACTTTCCCAGGGATCTGCTGCGCCAGTTCAACCACTTCAAGTCGCCCTTCGGCATGCACCTCGACGGCAACAAGGTCAAGGGGGTCGACGCCTCCACCGGATCGCTCGGCCACGGCCTGCCGATCTCGGTCGGCCTCGCCCTCGGCGCCCGCTTCCAGAAGCAGACCTGGCGCGTCTACTGCCTCCTGGGCGACGGCGAGTGCAACGAGGGCGCGATCTGGGAGTCGGCGATGTCGGCCGCCCACTTCAAGCTCGACCGCGTGACCGCGATCGTCGACCGCAACCGGCTGATGATCGACGGCGCCACCGAGCAGGTGATGGCGCTGGAGCCCTTTGCCGAGAAGTGGCGCGCCTTTGGCTGGCACGTGATCGAGATCGACGGCCACGACTTCGACGCCATCGGCCGCGCCATCGAGAAGGCGCATGCCACGGCGGGCCAGCCGACCGTGATCGTCGCCAACACCATCAAGGGCCGCGGCGTCGACTTCATGGAGAACCAGGTCAAGTGGCACTACGGAAGCATGGACTCGGCGCTGGCCGACAAGGCCAAGCAGTCGATCGCCAGGATGAGCTGAGGAGGGAGCGATGCCCGAGGTGACCGGGACCACCTGGACCGTCTACGACGCCAACACAATGACCCAGACCGAGATCTACGGTCGGGTCCTGTGCGAGCTGGCCGAGCAGGAGCCGCTGCTGATCGGCATGACCGGCGATCTCTCAAAGTCGACCAAGATCGGCATCTTCGAGGAGAAGTATCCGCAGCGCTTCATCAACGTCGGCATCGCCGAGCAGAATTTGATGGGCGTGGCCGCCGGCCTGGCCAAGGCCGGGATGCGGCCGGTGGTCTCGACCATGTCGATCTTCGCCTCGATGCGCGCCGGCGAGCAACTGCGCACCGACATCTGCTATCAGAACCTCGACGTCAAGATCATCGCCACCCACGGCGGCGTCTCGTTCGGCCACGCCGGCACCACCCACCACGCCACCGAGGATCTGTCGATCACGCGCGCGCTCGCCAACCTGACCGTGATCGTCCCGGCCGACGGCATCGAGACCGCCAATGCGCTGCGCGCGGCCATGAAGATCCGCGGCCCGGTCTACATCCGGCTCGGCCGCGGCTTCGAGCCGACGCACTACCAGAGCGAGGATTACGGCTTCGAGATCGGCAAGGCGGTGCCGATCAGCGACGGCACCGACCTCACCATCATCTGCTGCGGGATCGCGGTCTACCACGCCGCCGAGGCCGCCAGGGTGCTCAAGGAGTCGGACGGCCTGAGCGTCCGCGTGCTCAACGTCCACACCATCAAACCGATCGACGAGGACGCCATCCTGCGCGCGGTGCGGGAGACGCGGCGCATCCTCACCGTCGAGGAGCACAACGTGATCGGCGGGCTGGGCACGGCCGTGGCAGACGTCATCGCCGCCAGCGGCAAGGGCTGCGCCTTCACCAAGGTCGGGCTGCCCGACTGCTTCTCAGAGATCGGCTACCCCGAGGACCTGTACGCCTACTACAAGCTCGACGCCAACGGCATCATCGAGAAGGTGCGCGAGCTGATGGGCAAAGAGTTCGAGCCGGACGAGGACTGGGAGGACGAGGTCTGATGGCAGCCACCGAACGCGAGCTGCTGACCGCCCGCATCTTCATGCGCGCGGCCTTTCCGGTGATGAAGGTGGTGCTCGAGGATCTGCCCTCGATCGGCAACCGCTTTCGCGGGGTGTCGGCCAAGGTGCAGTTCCTGGCCCGCAACGCGGGCGAGGACGTCGGCGCCTGCCTGGTCTTCGATCCGGTGGCCGGCTTTCACGTCGAGCAGGGGATCGTGCCGGGGGCCGACATCGTCCTCGAGTTCTCCTCGGTCGCCAAGATGAACACCCTGCTCAAGGGCGGCGCCGCGCTGCCCCGGGTCAAGGGCATCACCCACCTCGGCCTGCTGATCAAGACGGTGGTGTTGCTGCTGAGCCTCAAGCTCATGATGCCCTTCGCGCGCCCCAAGGACCTGGCCAAGAAGCGACTCAAGGTCAAGATGACCATCTACATGATCACCACCGCGCTGTCGCAGTACAACAAGGGCGGCGATCCCGAGATACGCGACTGGACCTCCAAGCAACCCGACCGCATCTACCAGATGTCGGTCGCGGGCACCGACATCGCCGCCTACCTGCGCGTGCGCGCCGGGCAGACCAAGGCCGGCCGCGGCCTCTACGCGCGGCGCCAGCCCTTCGTGCACATGCGCTTCCACAGCGTCGACGGCGCGCTCGCGGTCCTCAACAAGGAGGCCGAGTTCATCGAGAGCGTGGCCAAGGGCTATGTCTCAGTCGACGGCTCGCCCGAGTACGCGGCCCAGCTCAACGACTTCATGATGCGGATCCAGAGCCTGGTGATGTAGCACAGAAGCAACAATGGATAGAGCCACCAAAACTGCCATCCTGTTGGGCATGAGCTTCTTGCTCGGTTGTGGTGAGCTGGGGACGGGGATCTTCGTCGTCTCCCATGCCGATGCCGGTTTTGCGGATGGTCTGGGGCTGGACGGCGCCCGGCACGATGGCCGGTTGGGGGACGACCGCATCGCCGACGACCACGCTGCTTTCGACAGGGCGGCCGGCGACGCGATCTTCGAGGACGCGATCGCGGGTGACGCGAATGATCGCGATCGAACGCTGCGTGACGCGGTCGTCGACGACCGGAGGGCCAGCGATAACGGCGTCGACGACACGATGGTTTGCGACACCGCGGTCCACGACGCGACGACCCGTGATTCGACAGTCCGTGACGCGGCCGCTCCCGACGCAACGACCGGCGACGCGTTGGTCGCTGACACCAGGCCATTCGACGTCGGTGCCCAGACCGACAGAGGAGCCGCCGGCGATGCTCACAGCAGTCCGTTTGGAGTCAACGTGCCGCCGTCAGGGGCGTACGAGAGCGACTTCCAGGCCATGGAACTGCTCGGGAGAACGGGTTACACCTGGAATCGCATCTCGCTGCTCTGGGCCAGCGTGCAGCAGCAGACCAGCGACCTGGCATCGCGCACGTTCCGCTGGGGCTGGGCCAGCAGCCACGTCGATCCGTTCATCGCGCGTCAGCCCGCGGACGTGACCAACGTGATGATCCTCTCCTACAACGTGGAGCCGAACGGCAGCGCACTGCAGCTCTGCTACAACCCGCCGGACCTGACGCCCAGGGTGTTCGAGCCGGGGCTGGGCCGGACCATCTCGTACTGGGAGGAATACGTCTATCAGATGGTGGTGCGGTACCGGGCGCGCATCCGTTACTGGGAAGTCTGGAACGAGCCGGACTGGGTCACCTGGACCGCCGCGTGTCCGCTGGCCACCGACCCGAACAGCAATCCGCTCGAACCGGAGAAATACGCGAACCTGCTGATCGCGACCGCACAGGTCATCCGCCAGGTCGATCCCGACGCGCTCGTGGTGCTGGGAGGGATCGCCGACTACCGCGACCAGATGGCAGGCTTCGCCAATCCCGACGATCTGCAACCGTACACCAAGAGCTACCTCACCGCGCTCCACACGCAGGGCGCGTTCTCGGCCTTTGACGTCTTCAACATCCACCCCTATCGGGCGGCGCCGACCGACGCCCACCCAGATTCGCTTCAAACCTACGCGCACAACCTGATCTCGTTTCTGAAAACGCTCGATCCGGGCTTCGCCAAGCCGATCTTCTTCACCGAGATCTCCTTCAACCCGGGCGACGTCACGACGCCCAACCTGGAGCACGTGGCCCGCGTGCTCGACCGCACCTACCAGCTTCCCGCCGCGGTTCCCGAGGTGCAGTCGATCTTCTGGTTCATGGCGTTCGAGGGCTCGTTGACGACTGTTTTTCACGGCAGCTCGTTGTTGCTGTGCGAACGCAGCACCGGCCTCGAGACCGATTTCTGCGGCCCTTTCCCCGCCAACAGCGTGTTGCTGACACCGGCCTACGAGGTGTTTCGACAACACAGCCTGGCCCAGCTCGCCGGCTCGGCTCGGACGGAACGAGAGAAGGGAAATGTCCTGGGCAACGGCGACCTCGAATACGCCTCGACGCTCTTCTGGTACGAAGAGCACGGCGGGGGAGCCGGTTCTGCCGCTCCCCAGATCCTGTCCGATGGCTCGGGGGGTCACGTGATGCGCGTGACCTGCAGCGATGTCACGACCTGCACCGGCGCGGGGAAGTACTCCAGCGTCGTGCAGTATGTACCGGTGCCCGACGCGCTGGTCGGCTCGACGCTGGCGCTCTCCCTGCGGGCGCGGGCCGCGCAGGCCAGCACCACCCTCGGGGTGGTGGCATGGGCATGGGGAGGCAGCACCTGGACCGTCGTGGGGGGTAACGACAACTTCTCCGTCGGGAGCAGCTTCGCGACGCATTCTTTTGTCACCGCTCCGGTCCCTGCGGGCACCACGCTGTTGCAGCTGGCACTCTATGTCCGGGACCCGGGCAGCGTGGATGTCGACGACGTCTCGGTCCGCCCCACGCCGTGAGCCGGCGCGCCAGCCGGACGCGGATCCACTGTTGAGCGAGGGGGAATTTGCGATGAAGCAGAAAAGGTCGTTGTTCGACATGTTGCTATTGGGCCTGTTGCAGGCGTGCCAATGCAGCGTGGCTCCGCCGACTGGAAGCGATACCGGGTCGCCGGGCGACGCCGCGGCGACCGTCGACAGCGGGGCGCTCGATAGGTCAATCGTCGATGCTGCGGCGAACGATGGCGCAGCGATCGACGCGCCAAGCGATGGCGCTGCGGTCGACGCCGCGCCGGCTTCGGACGCAGCCTCCCCGGACGCCGGATCTTTCGATTCCGGATCCCCCGATTCCGGCGAGCCGTTCCCGCCCGCCGGAACCGAGTGCGAGTTCGAGTTCTTTCGCCACTACTTCGAGCGGGACAACGGCACCGCGTTCACGGCGCTGCGCGACGCCTCGTTCTTGCACATCGTCCAACGCCAGCGCGCCCTGCTCCAGTGCGGCGCCCACACGACCCTGGGCGGCCTGCTCTCGCTGATGGTTTACGAGGGGGCCGGGGCCAAGATCGCCTTCTACAACGACCTCTGCTCCCAGAACTCCTACAACTCGTCGTCCACCTGCTGGACCGTGCCCAAGGCGCGCTACAGCTACCAGTTCGGGCTGGCGCCGTACCACACGTCCAACTTCCACCCGTGCGCGGACGTGGGCTGGACATCGCGCATGCGCGCCCGGCTCGCGGCCGCGCTCGAGGCCGCGGGCTTCTCGCCGAGCGCCGACGACGTGGCCTCGGTGACCGCCGACCTGCACACCTTTTGCCCAAATGCCACGCCGACCGCCGTCGACTTCTACATCCTGACCGTCCACTCGCGCTTCGGCGTCCCCACCAACAGCACCGGCAACGACCTGCCCCACGCCGGCACCTTCCCCTTCTTCACGCCGCGGGTGGTCATCGACCTGTTCTTCGACACGCTCGAGGCGGCCTGCGCCTCGCTGACCAGCGACGAGGCGGCCATCGGCGTCTACGGCGGCGGCGACGACAGCTACCGGACCCCCTCCAAGCAGGCTGAGATCCTCAGCCTGTGGCGCAACTACCGCGCCGCCCATTGTCCCTGAGGGTCGCCACCCCGTCCGCGGTGACAAGAAATCCTGTTGCTTCTGCCGCAGACTCTCGCGACGGCCCGGGCGATGACTTGATCGCCGTTCTACGGCGGCACCGTCTCCTCGTCCCCCAGCACGGCGGCGGCTTCCTTGTAGCGCAGCGCCAGCAAGTTCACGTTCTCGACATAGGCCGGAAAATCTGAATGGCTGGTCCGGTGCAGCACGGTGAGCTGATGGCGCCCCCGGTCGGTAAGGGCAGAGGCAAAGCAGAGCTGCGAGGGGTACTCGGCGCGCTGGAGCCGCAACTCATCCAGAACCACTGTCTGGGCGTCGAGTTGCAACTGGGTCGACATGAGATAGACATCTTCATCATTACTGTTCTTGTGCACGCCGACCGCGGCCAGCAGCACGGTGTCGTGCTCGATCGCGGT
>JAFGSX010000399.1 GCA_016934455.1 Deltaproteobacteria bacterium | reverse complement strand
AGCGCGGCATGCGCTTCATCGATCAGGCGGTGATGCAGGCCAGCAAGAAGTAGGCGAGCGCCCGGTCCGGCTCACCCGATCGCGATCCCCAGCCGCTGCGCGTCGGCCGGCGTATTGACCTCGTCGATGACGCGCGGCTCGGCGCTGGCCACCCGCACCAGGTGCGCCCCGGCCGCCTGCACCAGCGCCGCCGCCCCGGTGTCGGACGCCGGCGATCGCAGCGCGGCGAAGTGATAGCTGCCGAACACCACCGGATGGCCGATGCGGTCACCGACGACGGGCACCGCGATGGCGTCCGGATCCACCGCGGCGCCGAGCAGCGAACGCGCCAGCTCGACGTCGACAAACGGGCAATCGACCGGCGCCACCAGCAGGGCCGACGCGCGCTCGACCAGGCCCAGCGCGGTCCGGATCGAGCCGATCAGCCCCTGCTGCGGCGCGCCGTTCTCGACCACCAGCGCCTCGACATCGGCCAGCTCGGTGCGGATCGCGGAGCCAGCCGCGGCCGGCGGCACGGTCACGATGCACGGCGCGGCGCCGGCGGCGCGCAGCACGCGCACCAGGCGCCGCACGAAGCTCTCGCCGTCCAGGCGCAGCAGCGCCTTGGGATAGCCCAGCCGGCTCGAGTCTCCGGCGGCCGCGATCAGCGCGGCCGGACGCGGCCGTTGCCGTCGCAACCGGACCAGCTCGGCCACGATGCTGAGCGCGATCTCCTGCGGCGTCTCGGCGTCGATGGCGATGCCGACCGGCGCCTGCAGCCGCGCGATCGCCGACGCCGGCACGCCCGCCTCGGCCCAGCGCGCCCGGAACTCGGCCACCTTGCGCCGGCTGGCGACCATGCCGACAAAGCGGTACGGCCACGGCGCCAGCGCGTTGGCGATGCGAAAATCGACTTCGTGGCTGTAGGTCGCGATCACGACGAAACAGGCGTCCCCGGTGGGCAACGCTGCCATCGCCTCGGGGGCGAAGCTGGTGACGACCTGCTGGGCCTCGGGAAAGCGATCGCGGCTGGCATATTCGGGTCGATCGTCGACCACGATCAGGCGAAACCCGACGCTCTGCGCCAGGCGCGCCACGGCCAGCCCGATGTGGCCCGCGCCAAATATCACCAGGGTCGGCGCCGTGTTGAGCGGCTCGACGAAGAGCGCCACCCGCCCCCCGCACGACATGCCCAGATCGGCGGCGAGATCCAGCGCCGCCAGGCGCGCCTCGCTGCCGCGCATCGCGGTCGCGGCCAGCTCGCGGGCGCGGCTCTCGAGCGCGCCCCCGCCCACGGTTCCCTCGATCGTTCCGTCGTCGAAGACCAGCATGCGGGCGCCCGCCGACCGCGGCGCCGAGTCGGCGCTCTCGACCACGGTGACCAGCACCGCTGGCCGGCCGCTGGCCGCGATCTCGGCAATGCGAGCGTAGCTCACCACGGCGGGCACACCATCGACGGGTCGGTGGTCACGCTGACACCTGGCTCGGCGAGCTCAGCGTCTGGGCTTGTGCTTGCCCGACGCCGGCCCCTTCTTGGGTGCCGCCACCCTGGCCGCACCAGATCTCTTGGCGACCGGCTTCTTGGCCCCTGCCTTCTTGGCCCCTGCCTTCTTGGCCGCTGTCTTTTTTGCGGCCGGTTTCTTGGCTGCCGGCTTCTTGGCCCCCGCCTTCTTGGCAGCGGGCTTCTTGGCAGCGGGCTTCTTGGCCGCTGGCCTCTGGGCCCCTGCCTTTTTTGCATCGGGCTTCTTGGCCGGCTCCGGTTGTCTGGCGACCGCCGCTGCTGGCCGGGCGACCGGTCTCTGCACCCTGACAGCGACGGCGGGCGCGGGCCTGGCGACTCCCGCGGCAACCGGCCTGACCGGGGGCGACGGCGGTGACTTGCCCGGCCCCTTGCCCTGCGGGCTGACGTGCGGTCGCGCGGTCGCGCTGGCCGCGACGATCTCGGGACGCGGCGCGCTCGGCGGCGGTGCCACCGGGCGGGGCATCGGCGGGATGGTCAGATTGGCATCCAGATGTTTGCAGTGTTTCTTGCGCTCGTCCGCCCCATCGAAAAAGAGCTGGCAGGTCGCAGTGCCCTTGAGCACGATGTCGTTGGCTTGGTTCTGCACCCAGACGTCGCAGTCGACGCGATGCCGGCCGCCGGCCTCGTACTTGCGGACGACGACCCCCTTGGCCGTGAGCACGTCGCCTGGCCAGATGAGCTTTTGAAATCGCGTCGCGATACCCATGACGCGGCCATTTTCGAGCCATTGCTCGACGGTCTGGGCCGCCAGAGCCATGCCGAGCAGACCGGGGGCCGAGATGCTGCCATAGCCAGCCTGGCGAGCGAACTCCTCGTCCAGGTGCAGTTGACTCGACTCCTGCCCGACCACCGAGAAGGTGACCATCTCGGATCGGGTCAGGGCGGCACGGGTGAGCGGTGGGATCGGATCGCCGATTTCGACATCTTTCCAATAGAGCTTGGGCATGACCTAATGCTCCCTGCGGGGTCTATGCTAACGCTTTGGAAAACCGCCGCGAATCGCCAGCACGCGGCGTGCAAAAAAGAGCGCCTTGCCTTTAGCGTCGGTGCCGCGATCCTCGATCGTCACAAAACCGGTGGTCGCGTTTCCGATCGGCCGCTCGTGAACGTCTGAAACCACCGAAACGACACGCAATTCGTCCCCGGCCAGCAACGGGCGCCGGAGCTCGATGGTCTGCTCGCTGTGCAGCACGTTCTTGGGATGGACCTCGAGCATGGCAATGATATGATTGTGCCGTCCCAGGGTCGCCGCCATCGAGACCGGCGCGATGAGATCCGAAAAACCTGCCTTCTTGGCAATGGTTACATCGAAATGAAGCTGGTTGGTAGAGCCGATAGCGGTGGCATAACGCCGGATGTCGCTGCGGTCCAGCTCGACCGTGTGCTTCTGCACCGCGTTGCCGATGAGTCGCTTCTGTTTCATCAGGTTTCCCTTGATTCAGATGATTGACCGAGAAGCCGCGCCCGGAAACAGAGCCGAGCAAAATCAAAATGCGCAGCGTTGCCGGCCGTTTGACATGCGAGCTGTTGAACCGCAGTCGGCAACAGAGGGCCGGATATTACCATCAATGGCCATTTTGTCTAGGTTTTTCCGACACCTCTGGCAGATATTTTAAGTGTCTCCGCGGCTGTGAGTGGTCTCTGCTGTTGGTTGCAACCCATAGAAAATACCCAAGATCTTGCATAGTAGGCACGACTTGGGCAGGATGGATGTGGTAATATGGCGGTCAAATACTAATAGAAGAGCGCTGAATCGACCAATGTGGATAGGGGACCAGCGGTTCTGGGATACCCGGGATCCAGTTGCGTAAACGGTGGATCATAGCTTTTTGTCTGCTCGGCATCCTGGCGCTGGGCGCCGTCGCTCTGTGGTGGGCACAGAGCGCCCAGGGGCTGCGGGTGCTGGCAAATCTAGCCAGCTCTCGCCTGCGCGCCCAGTACGGCATCGAGTTGCAGTTTGGCGAGATCAGCGCCGACGTCGCTGCCGCGCGCATCGCGATCGAGGACATGGCGGTGGTCAACGCCTCCGGGGAGCGGCTGTTCTCGGCTCGCCGACTGCTGGCCGAGATGACGCCGGTCCAGATGCTCACCGGCCGGCTGCGCCTTGATCGCCTGGTGATCGAGGCGCCAAAGGTCCGCGCCGCGATCGTCGGCGGGCGGTTGAGCGGATTGCCGCAGGTCGAGGGCGGTCACACGACCTGGTTTCGCATCAGCGTCGCCGAGATGCTGGTGCGGGACGCCGCTTTCGACCTGGCGATCGAGGACGACAGCCTGCTCTCGCTGCGGGAGATCGACGTGCTGTTCGCGGGCAGCGACCTGGCGCGCCACCGCTTCTCGTTCTCGGTCGGCGGTGGCAGCTACGACCGCGCTGACCAGCGGTTGCGGCTGGCGGCATTCTCTGGCCAGGGGACGCAGATCGGAGACGATCTGCTGGCGCTGGGGCGGCTCGAGTTCGATCGGGTGCTGGTGGCGGTGGACGAGCTGCGGGCCGAGTTTGCCGGCAGCATCGATTTCTCCGAGCGCGGGGCGCTCGGGCTGCCAGCGGCCGAGCTGGCGGTGCACGTGGACGTCCCCCTGGCCGAGATGAGCCGCATCCTCGATGCCGACGTCGAGCTGGAGGGCATGGTCGCGATCGAGGCCAACGTCGAGACCGGCGACCTCGATACGCCGCGCGCGAGCGGCGTGCTCAGCGCCAGCGATCCCACCATCGAGGGCTTCCGGCTGGGCGATGCCACCGCCTTTTTCGAGGCCGACCTCAAGCGACTCAAGCTCGATCCGGTGGCATACGTCTGGGGCGGCGCGGTCATCCTCGGCAGCGGAGAGGTCGCGTTGGACCAGCAACTGACGACCGAGGTGAAGGCCAGCGGGAGCAACGTCTGCTTTGGCGAGATCCTGGCCGACATGACCCTGCCCGGAAGCTGGGTCAACTTCTACGTCGATGCCACGGCCGAGACCCGCGGTCACATCTTGCCCCAGCCGCAATTCACCGGACACGGCAGCGGCACCGTACGCGAACTGACCGTCAACGACCGATCTTATCTGGAGGCGCCGCGGGAACAGGCGGTGCTGGCGATCCCCGCGCTGCAGATGACGAGCAACTTCGGCTTCGATCCGACCAAGTTCGAGTTTTCGGCCACCACCATCAGCGACGGCCGCAGCGCGTTTCACGGCAACGCGACGCTGCACTTCGACGTCGATCGGGGCTTTCGGGTCGAGGCGGTCGACTCGCAGGCCGATCTGGCCACGATCTCTCCCATCGCCGGGGTCGATCTCGCAGGAGTCGGTCGCGTCAGCGGTGTGGTGGCGGGCCCCTATCCCGACCCGGCGGTCGAGGCGCACGCCGACATCGACGACTTCGTCCTCGAGCGCTACGCCTTTGGCCATACCAGCGGCACCGTCGCCTACCGCGGCCTGGTGCTGTCGTTTTTGAAGATGGCCGCGCACAAGGGCAGCAGCGACTACCAGGCCGAGGTGGTGCTCGATTTCAACGACGGCGTCGACCTGGCGGTCGAGGCCGCGGTCAACGACACCAAGGCCGAGGACCTGCGCGCGATCGTCCCGCCCGAGGACGTGGGCGCGGTGATGACCTTTCTGCGCGATCTGCGGCTGACCGGCGGCCTGACCGGACGCGGCGTCGCGCGCGGCGACATCCGGGGCGGCACGACCGCGGACCTCACGGGCAGCGCCGATCTCACCCTCGGCCCCGGCTCGCTCTACGGCCAGAGCTTCGACAGCGGTATCGCGCGCGGCCGGTTGTCGCTGCAGACGCTGTTTGCCGACGCGGTAACGCTGCACCGCGGCGACGGCAAGATCCAGGCCTCGGGCACGGTGCAGCGGGCCGACGGCGCACTGCAGATCGCCGCCGCCGCCAGCGATCTGCCGCTCGACCGGCTCGAGCTGCTCGAGAACCAGGTCGCCCCGGTGGTCGGCCGCGCCAGCATCGAGGCCTCGTTTGCGGGCACGGTCGGGCATGTCCTCGGCAGCGGTCAGATCCGGCTCAACGGGATGGCGGTGGGCCCGCTCCAGATCGACAGCGCCCGGCTGGCGACGACCCTCGACGGCGTCGAGCTCGACCTCGCCGGCCCGGCGTTTTCGGATCGCGGTCAGTTTCACGGCCACGTCAACTTGATCGCGCCGTTCCGCTACCGCGCCGAAACGGACCTGAACCACTGCGCCGTGGCCAGCCTGTTCACGGTCGAGGCCCTGCCCGAGGGGCTGTCCGTGGCGTCGGCGATCGCGGCCAGCGCCCAGGGTTCGTTGAGCGAGCTGGCCAGCAGCCGCGGCACGCTGCGCCTGACCGGGCTCGGCGGCAGCTACCGCGGAATCGAGTTTCGCTCGCCCGATCCGGTCGAGGCGTCGTTCTCCGGATCGGACATCGACTTCGATCGCTTGACGCTCGCCCACGGCGACGACGACTTCATCCGGCTGCGCGGCCGGCTCAGCCGCCGCACGCTGTCGCTCGAGGTCGAGAGCGACCTCGGCCTGGCGCTGGCGCCGGCCTTCACCAGCGAGGTGACCACCGCCACCGGCCGCGTCAAGCTCTCGCTCGGCGTCAGCGGCAGCTACCGCGATCCGGTGCTGCTCGGCCAGGGCACGCTGACCGACGGCCGACTGGTGTTCGCCAGCTTCGAGCACCCGGTCGAGGAGTTGGGGGCCCTGTTCTCGCTCACCCGCGACACGCTGCTGATGGACAGCGCCTCGGCCAGGGTCGACGGCGCGGCGGTCGAGGGCCAGGGCGAGCTCAGGTTCGCCGGCTTCGTGCCCCGGCAGGTGCGGCTCGACGCGCGCTTTCTCGAGCCGGTGACGCTGCACATCCCGTCCAACGTCACCAGCCGCGCGCTCGGCCAGCTCGAGCTGGCAGGCTCCTTTGACGACCTCTACCTGCGCGGCGACGTCGACGTGCTCAGCGTGCGCCACACGGACAACTGGGACACCGAGCGCATCCTGCCGGAGTTCCGACGCCGCAAGCTGGCGCCGCACCCCTTCGACCCGGCCCGCGAGCGGATCCACCTCGACGTGCGGCTTCACGCCGACGACAACCTGATCGTCCGCAACAACCTGCTCGACGTCGAGCTCAAGGGCGACGTGCGGCTGACCGGCAGCAACGAGCGGCCGGGCATGCGCGGTACCCTCCATCTGCTGCGCGGCGCGGCGCAGTTTCGCAGCAACCGCTACACCCTGCGGCACGCCACCGTCGATCTGGTCGATCCCTACAAGATCGCGCCCGTGATCGATGTGCTGGCCCACACCCAGACGCGCGGCCAGCGCGCCTACGAGGTCGACGTCTACCTGCAGGGACCGCTCGAGGATCT
>JAFGSX010000004.1 GCA_016934455.1 Deltaproteobacteria bacterium | reverse complement strand
TCCAAGCTCTCGTCAGGACCGACCCCCGGCGCAGTGCCGGTGAGAACCACGGTCTCGTCGCGCAGGTCCATGTCTCCCTCGCCATAGACATACACGTCGATTCCATCGCGCCAGTTGTCGGTGGTGAAGACGAGCGGCACGCTCGCTGCTCCATTGACCGTCACGGCCCCCGGATCCGGCGACTCCAGAGTCACGATCAGATCGGTCGTGGGATCCTGCTGCAGGTAGACGTGCAGGAACTCGGGTTCACCCTCCTCGCGCAAGCTCAACTCGTTGGGCCAGGTGGCCCAGGTCGCCAGGATCGCCTGGATGTCGTCGTCGGTGATGTCGATCCGCAGGTCGCCCGGCATCGGGATGGTGGTCGGCTCGGTCGAGACTATCGGCACCGTCACGCGCTCGCGCAGCAGGTCAGCGTCGTGCACCGCCGTGACCGACACGCCAACCGGGACATTGTATGTGTCGTCATCGAAAGCTATGTCGAACGGCACCAGCGTGACGGCCCCCAGATCGGGCGACCGCAGGGAGATGGTCTCGTGATGGTTCATCGGCTCGAACGCCAGGCTCACCCAGATGGTCGCCTGCTGGCCCTCGATCATGCTGAGCGAGCGCGGCATGACCACGTTCTGGACGTCGTTGTCTGTCACGGATATCGTCGTCGAATATGGTCCTGGCACGTAGCGCGGGTCTGGCTGCGGCAGCGCCGGGTCCATCTCGACTGTCAGCCGGTTCACACCGCTGCGCAGGTTCATATCTTCCAGACCAGTCACCAGCACCGGTTCCATCTGGTCACGATGGTATCTGGTGAACCGGAGGACACTGCTGCCGTTGCTCAAGAAGACCGCTGAGATCTGCGCGTCCGGCACATCGGAGGGCACCAGCCTGATGCCCACTGACTGCGGCGGGATGTAGCGCAGCCCTACCCAGAAAAGGTGACCGTGATCGTCACCCTCAAGCACAACAGGTGGATCGAATTGATCAATGACCAGCTCCTGCTGGTCATCGTCATTGACTGTTATGAGCCCAGGCACGCGATCCGGCACTGCCTGTGGGTTGGGTATCGGCGTCACATCGGACTCGATCAGCAGGCCGACATCATTGGCCACCAGGTCGTCGTCATGAAAGGTCGCCACGAAAACATCGAGCGGGCTGTAGTTCGACGGCGAAAACCGCAGCTCCGGCGGCCACAGATCCACGCGGTGCGGGTCTGAATTGTTGAACGCGACGTTGACTGGCCCGTCGGGCTCGAACCTGAGCCCGACCCTGAAGTAGTCTTCTTGCCGGTTAGGCCGCTCCTCGGTCACGGTCATCGGCAGCCGCTCGACGATGAACGACTGGCGGTCCGGATCGTGGATGTCCAGCGACACGTGCGAGGTCGGGATGCTCGGGTCGCGCGGCACCAGCGCGATCAGCACGTTGAGCTCCTGCCGCGTGTCCATGTCGTTGCTGGTCTCGAAGTCGACCCGCTGCGGCCGGTCCCAGTCGCCGGTGGTGAAGGTCAGCGGCGACGCCGTGGCCAGCCGGGCCGCATCGTCCGCCATGATCAGGTCCACCACCACGTCGACCAGCGGAATGTTGCGCAGCCGCACCGTGAAGAAGCCCCGATCACCCTCCTCCAGACGGAAGGCGTAGTCGGACAGCAGCAAACCCTGCTGGTCGATGTCCACCACCCGCACCGGCATGTCGAGATCGGGCGCGTCGGGCGAGCGCAGCGTCACCATGGCGAAATCGTCGACCAGGTTGAAGTCGTGCAGACCGGTGATGGTGATGGGCTGCGCCAGCGTGTAGTCGTAAGTATGAAAGGTCAACGTGGTCGGCGCGATGGTCGCGGCGTGCTCATTGGTCGACGACACCTCGACCACCACCGTGCCCAGCGGCTCGTAGTCGAGCCGCACCCAGAGCTGGGTCGTGGTCTCCTCGTCGAGCACCACCTGGGTGCTGGGCGAGGTCTCCCACCCCTGGACGTCATCATCGGCCACGAGAACCCTGACCGCGTTGGAGGTGCCGGCGCCGGCCAGCGTCAGCGTCACCGTCTCGGACCGCAGGTCCATGTCCTGCACACCGCGCACGGTCACCGTCTGCTCATCGAAGTAGTTTCGGCTGGTAAAGGTCAGCGTCTGCGGCTCGTAGCTCACCGCACCCGGGTCGTCGCCGCTGACCGTCACCACCGCGTCGGCCACCGGGTTCCAGGCCAGCCGCACCCTCAAGGTGGCCTGGCCACCCTCGGCGACCTCGATCACCGGATCGCTCAGAAGTATCGCCTGCGTGTCATCGTCGGGAACGGTCACCCGCACCTGCTGCGTGGCCAGCCCCGCGGCCGACAGGTCGATGACCGCGCCGCTCTCCTGCGCGTCGTCGTCGTGGTGCGGGATCAGCGCCACCGGCTGCTCGGTGTCCCAGTTGTCCTCGTCGAAGTGCAGCACCGCCGGCGACACCGAGATCAGCAGCTCGTTGTCCGAGCTCACCTCGACGTCGATCGGCGCGGTCGGCAGGTAGCCCAGCCGCACCAGGATCTCGCCGTCCTCGCCGCCCTCGGCGACCTCGATGTCGGTCGGGTGGACCATGATGTACTGGCCGTCGATGTCGGTCACTGTCACCGCCACCCGCTGCGGGCTGTTGGCGGCGCCCGCCAGCGTCACCCCGACGCGGGTGGAGTCGGTCACCAGGTTGACGTCGTGAACGCCGGTCACCCGCACCTGCTTGGCGCCGTAATCGCCGACGTCGAAGTCGAGCGTGTCACGGTCCACGGTGGCGACGCCGATCGCCTCGGACGCGATGCTCGCGCTCACCGGGCCCAGCGGCGGGTAGCGCAGCGCCACCGTGAAGGTCGCGCTGCGGTCCTCGGCCAGCGTCAGGCTCAACGGCGCCACCACGAGCTGCTGCTGATCGTCATCGGTCACGTTGACGGTGACCTGGACGTCGGCAGCGCCGTCCGTGCGCAGGGTCAGCGTGGCCACCTCGTCGATCAGGTTTTCGTCCTGCACCCCGGTCACGGTCACGGTCTTGTCGTCGCCGTAGTCGTCTTCGTCGAATGGGAGGGGCGAGGTCGCGCCGACCGAGCCGCTGCTCGAGCCGATGGTCACGTCGACGCTGCCCGCCGGCTGATAGGCCAGGTGCACGCCAAAGGTGACCGTCCCGCCCTCGTTGACGTTGACGCTGGCCGCGCTGACCACGATCGCCTGCTCGTCGTCGTCGGTCACGTTGACCGTCACCGTCCGGCTCTGGGTGATGGCGCCGGTCGCGGCAAAGGTGACCACCACGCCGGTCTCGCTGACCAGGTTCTCGTCCTCGATCGCGGTCAGCGTCACGTCGACGCCCGCCTCCCAGTTGGCCGGGGTCAGCGTCACCGGCGCCGGCCCGGTCACCGCGGCATTGCCGGAGGTGATGGTGACGGTGACGTCGGCCGGCGGCAGCGCGGTCAGCCGCACGTTGACCTGGTCGCTCGTGCCTTCGCCGAGCGGCATCGGGGTCGCGGGCGGCGTCACCACCAGGTTGAGCGCGTCGTCGTCGGTCACGGTCACGGTCGTGGTCCGGCTGCTCAGGCCGTCGGCCGCGGCGGTCACCACCACGGAGTCATCGGCCGCGTCCGCATCCTCGACCCCCTGCACCTCGACATCCTCCGACCAGTCGGCGGGCGTCAGCGTGACGCTGGTGCTGTTGCCGCCGTTGACCGTGGCCGCCGGGTCGCTGGGCACTGTCAACGCCACCACCACGTCGCCCAGCGGCGGATAGGCCAGCGTCACGGTCAGCGACGCGGTCTCGCCCTCGGTCACCTCGAGCGTCGCCGGGACCACTATCTGCTGCACGTCGGTGTTCTGGATCACGACCGCCACCTCGGCGTCCGAGGTGCCGTCGGCGCTGAAGGTGACCGTGCCCTGCTGGTCGCCGAGCACCTGATCGTCGTCGGCGGTGAGCGTCACGTTCTGCGGCACGTTGTAGAGCTCGGGCGTGAACACCAGGCTGGCCGGATCGGCGGCCAGGTTGGCCGACGTGGACACCGTCACCGTGACGGCGCTGGCCGGCTGGTAGGCGAGCTGCACCTGCACGTTGGCATCGCCGCCCTCGGCCATGTGCACCGTGGTCGGCGAGACCAGGAAGTGCTGGGTATCGTTGTCGGCGATGGTCACGCTCAGCGTGATGTCGGCCACTCCCGCGCCGCTCATCGTGATGGTGACCTCCTCCGAGACGACGTCGTCGTCCTCGAGCGGCGTCACCGCCACCGTCTGCGGCGTGTCCCAGTTGTCGTCGTCGAAGTGGAGCGTGGTCGGGCTGATCTCGATGGCGTCGCCGCCGTCGTGGCTGATCGTCACCGTGACCGCGCCGCCCGGCGCGCGGTTGAGCACCGCCTCGAACGCGCCGTCCGCGTCGCCCTCGGTCAGCTCGAGGGAGCTCGGATCGAGCACCAGGCCGAGCTGCGGCAAGCCGCTGTCCGGCTCGACGCCCGCGTCCTCCTCGACGCCCGCGTCCTCCTCGACGCCCGCGTCCTCCTCGACGCCCGCGTCCTCCTCGATGCCCGCGTCCGGCTCGACGCCGGTGTCCGGTTGCACGATCACGTCCGGCTGCACGATCACGTCCGGCTGCACCACCACGTCGGGCTGATGCGCGTCTGGCTGCGCGGTGTCGGGCTGATGCGTGTCGGGTTGATGGGTGTCGGGCAGAGCCGTATCGGGGCGACGCGTGTCAGGGCGCCGCTGGTCGGCTATGTGCACGTCCGGGCGGCCCGAGTCGGCCGTCACCGCGGCATCCTTCTGGCCGGCATCTTCCTCCGGTAATGGCTCCTCGCATTGACAGTTGGAGATTGCCAGAATCAGACCGCAACCCAACGCCATCGCCCACATGACACGCTTTGTCTTCACATCGACCTCCAACCCTCCTGCAATGCCGAGGGGGGTATGCTTGACGACCTGCTGGTTCACGCCAGTTTTACGATCTGCAAAAAACCCGTTGAGCCAGCAGACGCTAGATCGCCTGGAGTTTTTGACAAGCCAAAAGCGCGCCCGGGGCGCGGGCCCCGCGCACACTCCGGGTGCGGCAAAGAAAAATCAAAGGCGATCGCGGGCATAGGCGGTCGACAGGGAATCCGCGTACTCGTTCCAGCGCGAGCCGTCGTGGGCCTTGATCCAGCGCAGCCGCAGCTCGGGCCGCGCCTGGACCAGCGCGTAGAGCTCCTGCACCAGCTCCAGATTTTTGATCGGCCCGCCCTTCTTCTTCCAGCCGCGCGCCTGCCAGCCAGCCGCCCACTGGGTCATGGTCTTGTAGCAGAGCTCGCTGTCCGTGAAGACTTCGGCGCCGACGCCCGGCGGCACCATCTGGTAGCCGTTGATCAGCGCCACCAGCTCCATGCGGTTGTTGGTGGTGCGCGGCTCGTGACCGTGGCGCTGCGCGTGCAGCTCGCCGTCGACCACGTAGACCGCGCCCCAGCCTCCCGGCCCCGGGTTGGGCTGCGCGCTGCCGTCGGTGAAGACCCCGCTGTCCGGACCAGCGTCGAAGCGCTCGAGGACCTCGGCCAGGGTCAGGTTGAGCTGGGCGCTGGCCGAGCCGCGGCGGCGCGGGCCGGCGCTGGAGCGCCCGGCGGTGGTCTGGCGCGGCGCTGCCTCGGCCAGCTTGCGCGGGATGCGCATCGGCGCGGTGACGTCGAGCTGGTCGCGCCGCGGTGGACGAAGGCCGCTGCGGGCCGCCTCGCGGCAGCGCAGGCAGGCGCGCGGGGTCCAATCCGGGTACTTGGCGAGCGCCGCCTCGGACACCTCGAAGCTGTCGCCGCAGGTCTGGCAGATGAATCGCTTGGCCATGGTGCAAGACTAGAGCTAACAATCGCTCCATGCAACGGCAGTGGATCGCCCTGGCAGCGCTGGTCGCGCTCAACGCGGCGCTGCTGGTCGCCGGCGCCGGCCGCGGCGCGCGCGGCGAGGCCAGCGGCCGGCTGCGGGTCGGCCTGGTGCTCGACGTGGGCGGTCTGGGCGATCGTTCGTTCAACGACGCCGCCCACCGCGGCCTGACCCGGGCCGAGGCGCAGCTCGACCTGGAGACGCGGCTGATCGAGCCGGGCGACGGCTCGGATCGCGAGAGCGCGATCCGGCAGCTCGCGGCAGCCGGTTTCGATCTGGTGATCGGCGTCGGCTTCATCTTCTCGGACGACCTGCGCGCCGCGGCTCGGCAGTTCCCGGAGGTCAAGTTCGCCTGCGTCGACTACAGCCCGGGCCAGCCGCCGCCCGCCAACCTGGCGGGGCTGCGCTTTCGAGAGCACGAGGGCTCCTTTCTGGTCGGCGCCATCGCCGGCCTGGTCACCAGGACGCAGCGGGTCGGCTTTGTCGGCGGCATGCGCATCCCGCTGATCCGCAAATTCGAGGCCGGCTACGAGGCCGGAGTCAGACAGGTCTGCCCGCGCTGCCAGGTGCTGTCGGCCTACGCCGGCACCGATCCCAGGGCGTTTGCCGATCCGACCACCGGCAAGGAGCTGGCGCTGGCGCAGTACGGCCAGGGCGCCGACGTCATCTTCCACGCCAGCGGCAACACCGGCAAGGGGGTCTTCAACGCCGCCCGCGAGCTGGGCAAGCTGGCCATCGGCGTCGACTCGGACCAGTTCGACGAGGCGCCCTGCTGCGTGCTGACCAGCATGGTCAAGGGCGTCGACGTGGTGGTCGAGCAGGCGATCCTGGACCTGGCCGCGGGCCGCTTTGCCGGCGGCGAGCGCGAGTTCGGATTGGCCGAAAACGGCGTCGGCTTCGTGCTCGACGACCGCAACCGCGATCGCATCGGCGAGGCCGCGCTGCTCCGGGTCGAGGAGCTGCGGCGGCAGATCGTGAGCGGCGCCATCGAGGTGCCCTGGCAATGACGGGACCCGCCGCCATCGGGGCAGGCGAGGGCGGAGAAGCGGCGGCGCTGTCGCTCGAGGGCGTGACCAAGCGCTACGGCGCGCTGCTGGCCAACGACCATGTCGCGCTCGAGGTGGCGGCCGGCCAGGTGCACGCGATCGTCGGCGAAAATGGCGCCGGCAAGAGCACATTGCTACAGATCGTCTACGGCACGGTGGCTGCCGACGCCGGCCGGCTGCGGGTGCGCGGCCGCGACCTCGACCTGGCCCGCCACTCGCCGGCCACCGCCATCGCCGCCGGACTCGGCATGGTGCACCAGCACTTCATGCTGGTGCCGACGCTGCGGGTGGTCGAGAACGTGGTGCTCGGCCGCGAGCCGCGGCGCCGCGGCCGCCTCGACCTGGACGCCGCCGCGGCCGAGATCGCCGCGCTGGGCGAGCGCCACGGCCTGCGCGTAGATCCCTGGCGCCGGGTCGAGCAGCTCACCGTGGGCGAGCAGCAGCGGGTCGAGCTGATCAAGATCCTGTGGCGCGGCGCCCAGACGCTGCTGCTCGACGAGCCGACCGCCGTGCTGGCACCGACCGAGGTCGGCGATCTGTTCGCCGTGCTGCGGTCGCTGGCCGCCGCCGGCAAGAGCGTGGTGCTGGTCAGCCACAAGCTCGACGAGGTGACCGCGATCGCCGACGCGGTGACCGTGATGCGCCACGGTCGGGTGGTGGCGCGCCTGGCCGCGGGCACCAGCAGCGCCGAGATCGCCTCGGCCATGGTCGGCACCGACGCCGCGAGCCAGCTCACGGCCGCGGCTCCGGGCGCACGGCCGGCCACCGCGTCTCGTCAGGCGGCAGCGGTGCTCGCGGCCCGCGATCTGGTGGTGCCGCGCGACGGCGGCGGCCGCGGCGTGGACGGCGTCAGCTTCGAGCTGCGGCCGGGCGAGGTGCTGGGCGTCGCCGGCGTGCAGGGCAACGGCCAGAGCGAGCTGGCGCTGGCGCTGGCCGGCCTGCTGCCGGTGCGCTCGGGCCGGGTGCTGCTCGATGGAATCGACGTCACCGCCGCCCCGACCGGCGAGAGGCTCGCCCGCGGCCTGGGCCAGGTGCCCGAGGACCGGCTGCTGCGCGGCCTGGTGCCCGCCTTCGATCTGGCCGAGAACGCGCTGCTCGGCCGCCAGCCCGAGTTCACGGCGCGCGGCCTGCTGGCGCGCGGCCGCATCGCGCGGCACGCGGCGGAGCTGATCGCGGCCAGCGACGTGCGGCCGCCCGATCCGTCGCTGCCGGCGGCCAGCCTGTCGGGCGGCAACCAGCAGAAGCTGGTGGTCGGCCGCGAGCTGTCGCGGCCGGGCCTGCGCGCGCTGGTCTGCGCCGAGCCGACGCGCGGCGTCGACGTGGCGGCCGCGGCCGGCATTCACCGCCGCCTCCGCCAGGCGGCCGACTCCGGGGTCGCGCTGCTGATCATCTCCACCGATCTGGCCGAGCTGCGGCGGCTGGCCGATCGCATCGCGGTCATGTACCGCGGCCGCTTCGCCGCTGTCCTCGAGGCCGCGCAGGCGAGCGACCGCGCGCTGGGCCAGTGGATGACCGGGGCCACGGCATGAGAACGCGCGCGGCCACCTCGATCGCGATCGCGCTGCTGATCGCCATGGCCGCAGCCAGCCTCCTGATCCTGGCCTACGGCCAGTCGCCCGGCCACGTCTACGCGGTGTTGCTCGGCCACACCTGGGGCGACCGCTACGGCCTGGGTCAGGTGCTGTTCAAGTCGACGCCGCTGATCTTCACCGGGCTGGCAGTCGCCGTCGCGTTCCAGGCCGGGCTGTTCAACATCGGCGCCGAGGGCCAGCTCCTGGTCGGCGGCCTGGCCATGGCGCTGGTCGGCGCCCGCTGCGGCGGCCTGCCGGCGCCGCTCGCGATCGGCCTCTGCCTGGCCGCGGGCGCGCTCGCCGGAGCCGCGCTCGGCGCGCTGCCGGGCTGGCTGCGGGCGCGCTTCGGCGCCCACGAGGTGATCAACACCATCATGCTCAACTTCATCGCCCAGGCGCTGGCGCTGTGGCTGGGCCGCCGCTTCTTCTTCGTCGAGCAGACCGTGCACACGCCCGCCATCGCCGACTGCGCGCGCCTGCCGGCGCTGGGGCTGGCCGGCAGCGCGGCCAGCGTCGGCTTCGCGCTGGCGCTGCTGGCCGCGATCGCCGTGCACGGCCTGATGCGGCACACGCGGCTGGGCTTCGAGCTGCGCGCGCTGGGGCAGAGCGCGACCGCGGCGGCGGCCGGCGGGGTGGCCATCGGCCGCGCCATCGTCGTCGCCATGGCGCTGTCGGGTGGCCTGGCCGGTCTGGTCGGCGCCGGCACCGTGCTCGGCTACAAGGGCTACTACGAGGAGGGCATCGCCTCGGGCAGCGGCTTCATGGGCATCGCGGTGGCGCTGCTAGGTCGCAACCGGCCGCTCTGGATCGTGCCGGCCGCGCTGCTGTTCGGCACCCTGGCCCACGGCGGGCTGGCGGTCAACGCGCTGGTGCCCAAGGAGATCGTCGAGGTGATCCAGGCGATCGTGATCCTGGCGATCGCGGCGTCGTCGTCGGACCTGCAGCGGCTGGCCGCCCAGGGGCAGAGGTGAGCATGGAGTTGCTCGGCCTCGCCTTTGCCCTGCAGGTGCTGCGCATCAGCGTGCCCTACGCCCTGGCCGCCATGGGCGGCACCCTGTCCGAGCGCTCGGGCGTGGTCAACCTGGCGCTCGAGGGCATGCTGCTCGGCGGCGCCTTCAGCGCGACCGTCGGCTCATTCTACGGCGGCGCGGCAGCCGGCGTCGTGGCCGGCGCTTTCGGCGGCCTGCTGGTGGCAGCGCTCTACGCCTGGGTGGTGCTGCGCTTCGGCGCCGATCAGATCGTGGCCGGCGTGGCCATCAACCTGCTGGCGCTGGGCGCCACCCGCTACCTGCTCAAGCTGATCTTCGACTCGGCGTCGTCGTCGCCCAGCGTGCCCGGCTTCGACGGCGCGGGCTGGGCCGGCCTGTTCATCGCGCTGACCGCGCTCTGCGTCGTCGCCATCCACGGCTGGCTAATGCTGACACCGGGCGGGCTGCGGCTGCGCGCGGTCGGCGACCAGCCGGCGGCCGCCCATTCGCTCGGCGTCGACGTGCTGGCCGTGCGCTGGCGCGCGGTGCTGGCCGCGGGCGTGCTGGCCGGGCTGGGCGGTGCCTGGCTGGCACTGGACAACCACGGCTTCGTCGACCGCATGAGCGGCGGCCGCGGCTACATCGCGATCGCGGCCATGATCTTCGGCCGCTGGCAGCCGCTCACGGCGACCGCCGCCTGCCTGCTGTTCGGCCTGGCCGACGCGCTGCAGCTCAACCTGCAGACCACGACCACGCTGCTGCCGCGCGAGTGGGTGCAGATGCTGCCCTATGTGTTGACCATGGTGGCGCTGGTCGGCGTCGCCGGGCGCAGCCGGCCGCCGGCGGCGCTGGGCACGCCGTTTGGGCGATGACAGCCTGACTGCGCTGATCACGCCGGTTGAGCCTGGTAGCCGCAATGGGTGAACCAGGTACGAGCGTCGTCGGCCGATATCATGTCCATCGATATTTCAATGGCCGCATCGAGCGAGTCTCTCGTCCTGGCCTTCGCAAGCTTGAGCAAACTCTTCAGCTTGGACCAGGCGTACTCGATCGGGTTGATTGCGCTGCTCACCGCAGCATGCGTGATCGGATAAAGCGCCCGGCACAAATAATTTTGCCACGTAGATCTAGAAGTGATCTAACCGAGGCATGAGGCGCGACACGGCATCGGAAGCTAGGATAGTAGAGAAGTACGTGGACATTGCGCCATTGCTGGACGAACGCGGGCGTAGACTTTGGGCCGCGACAGAGTCCCGGGCGATCGGCTACGGTGGCGACGCGCTTGTGTCGTCTGCAACGGGTCTTACGCGCGAAACGATTCGACATGGGCGAAAGGAACTGGAGCGCGGGGCTGAGAATACAGGTCGCATACGGCGCCCCGGTGGTGGCCTCATCGAGGAGGATGTTCGCGAGCAGCGGTGAGAGCGGACCGCCCTGCGGCGTGCCCTCGTACCGCTCCTGCACGACCCCGTGGATCATCACACCCGCTTCGAGATAGCGGAGGATGAGCCCAAGCACAAGCTTGTCGTCGACGCGCTTGGCCAAACGTCCCATCAGCACGTCGTGGTTGACCCGGTCGAAGAACTTTTCCAGGTCCACATCCACCACGAAGCTGCGGCCCGCTTGCACGTATCGCTGCGCTGCCAGGATCGCCTGGTGTGCTGACCGGCCCGGCCTGAACCCGTAGCTGTGCTTCGAAAATGTCGGGTCCAGGCACGGTTGCAAGACCTGCAGCAGCGCTTGCTGGATGAACCGGTCCAGGACGGTCGGGATGCCGAGCTCACGCATCCCATCGCCGCTCTTCGGGATGAGCTGTCGCCTCACCGGCAGCGGCTGGTACTGACCCGCGAGCAGTTCTTCGCGGATCCTCGGCTGGCCACGAGAGCTTCGCGGGCTTTTAGCCGTTGCCCTGGCTGTCGACGCCTGCTACCCGGTTCTTGTTCATCAGCCCGCGGCTGCGCTCCCCGCTTCCTTCACGCCGTCCTCGCGGCTCGACGCTCTGCGGTTCGCTTCGTTCGCTGTGGCCTGCTTGCGGGAGGACTTTCACCTCCAAGGTCGCGCTCGTGCCGAGCGCACAAAAAAAGCCCCCGATTTCTCAGGGGCTTTTCTGGCGGGGTGGAGTGAACGTCTACCGAACTCTGTGCCTGACGCCGCCGACCGAGGTGCGCGGGGTTTTCGAGCAGGTCCGACTGCTGGTGCAAGCGGTGTAAGCGACCGCCGGTACCCATGATCTATCGAGACCGGATTGCGGCGAGCCACAGGTTTCGCGTTCGGTCAAGGCGGTACGCCCGGCGAGGGTCGGGTGATCGTCACCCCGGGTCGAACAATCCACAAGGAGGGCTTCCCGCTTGCGTCCATTACACGCATCTCGTACGCAACGCCGGGGACCAAGAGGTCCAGCTTCGTCGGTCCGAGCGCCAAGACGAAACCCTGAAACATGCCGTCGCCGTCACACACGCTTCCGACGATGTTCTCGTCGGTCAAAATGATCACTTCCCGCTTGGGGGCACGCAGTTCCAGTCGCAGAGTAGCCTTCTTGCGAAACGCATTCAGCTGGCGATAGTCCTGTCCCTCCAGCCACTCGCTGTGCGCCAGGACGATGTCGCCTTTGCCGTCGAAGAGCGTTCTGAATGGCGCCGGAATCGCTGGATCGCCGCGCCACCATGCCGAGTGCACCGTGATCCTCTCCAACTCACGTGACGCGACGAACGGATATGCGTGCGGCTCGACGGGGTGGAAGCCGGGCTCCCAGTTGGTTTGCAGGAAGCCAACGATGTCGTCGATCATCTCCTGCCGCACCTCGTGCCCGACTCCGTTGTAGGTCACGAATTGGGCCGGGATCCCGAGACCCGTGTATAGCTTGTGGCTGGTCTCCCAGCGTGTCGGCATCGAGTCGCCGAGTACATCGATGGTGAGCTGGGCATCGGTCTCGTCGTACGCATCGCGGAATGGCAGGGTGTCGTTGTGGTCCAGGTAGCCCATGTAGATGAACTGGGAGACCTGGCGATACGCATCCATGTCTACGCGCTTCCCCGAGAGCTGCGCCAGATCGAAAGTTCCGACTGGGAAGCGCAATTGCCTGCCCTCGACCTGCGGCGTGGCGACCATCGGAATGCCGTTGACGCCTCCGGTCGCCACAGCGCGAACCCGATCTGGATGCAGAATGGCAAAACGATTGACGAAGCTGCCCGACGCCGAGAAACCCGTCATCTGGACCTTCTTGTGCGTCCGTATCCCGATCGCGCTCAGTCGGTCACGAGCATCATCGATCATGTGGATCAACTGCAGGTCGATACGCGCCAGCGGGCCGTCGGCGATGAGAAGCGTGTCGCGATCGAGGGCGTGTGTATAAACGTCGCTTTGGTTCTCTGGTCGAGGAAAGACCGGCACCAGGAGCGGAGTCTTCAACCGCCGGGCGATCTGGCTCGCCATGTCGCGCGTAGCGACCTTTCGAGCGCTGTCGTCGTGAACCTCGAAATCGTCGCTCGGGCGGCCGGTGTTGTTGGGTTCTACCAACAGGTGTGCGGAGCCATCGGTGCGCACGTCCGCGGGCACGAGCAGGTAGTACGGCCAATTGAAACCTCGGCTCGGCGTTGCCGGGATTCTGGCAAACCGTTCGAGCGTCCACGGGGCAAGCTCCGGCGGTACTGGCGCAAGCGACGTCGCTTGAGCTGGACTGGGCGTCGTCGGGGCGGCTTGGCGGCCGACTGTGCCGCAGCCCAGTGCCCCGAGGACGAGAAGGGCTAACGCAAGCACGATCGAGAAAATCCATCCTCCTCTTGCCACATCACCCCGCACTCCCAGCACCATACGACACCTCACAGGTGTTCCGAGAAGACATCATTGGCCCTGGCCGTGGCGCGTCCTCTCGACGATCACGATCGTCTGCGTCGGCTCGCAGGAAGCATCAACGTCCGTTCCACTCTTCAACAAGGCTCTGCGTGCCATTCCCTGCGCAGCGACACCGTCACTCCAGCCAGTCTATTACGACGCTGCTGCGACGCAGCATGGCATTTCTCGGCTCGCGGGTGGGTCACGGCTGGCTCTCTGGCCGTGGCGTGCCCGAATTCGTCGGTACCCGCCACTGCGAGGCGTGTAGGAAACATAAGCGCCCTGTCCGCTCTCCGACCCGGCCCGGTGTGCCCGCTCTGACGTTCCGGCGACGTCACTTTGGGCAGTTTATCGCAACACCGGGCGCCGTAAAACGCCATTTATCGGGCCGTGAGCAGACGACCCTTGGAAGGCATAGTTAAAAGATGGCGGCTACGAAACAGCGTCGACGAGAGCGCTTCACCGAAAGCCAGTCG